>JADFMB010000099.1 GCA_022564115.1 Pseudomonadota bacterium | reverse complement strand
GGCCCTGGTCGGCCGCCGCTTCGACCAGCGGGGTTAGGGGGCTTGGACCGTGGCTGAGGTAACGAAACCGGCGGCCCTCGACGGCATCCGTGTGCTCGATCTGTCGCGCATCCTGGCCGGGCCGTGGTGCGCCATGGTGCTGGGCGACCTGGGCGCCGAGGTGATCAAGGTCGAGAACCCGGCCGGTGGCGACGACACCCGCACCTTCGGGCCCCCCTTCGAGGCCGGCGAGAGCGCCTATTACATGGCCTTCAACCGCAACAAGCGGGGCATCCTTGCCGACCTCAAGACCGGGGAAGGGCAGGGGATCGTCCGCCGGCTGGCCGCCAAGTCGGACGTGCTGATCGAAAATTTCCGCTCCGGCGCGATGGAGAAGTTCAATCTCGGGCTCGATGCGTTGCGGCGCGCCAATCCCCGGCTCGTCACCTGCTCGATCTCCGGCTATGGGCGTTTCAGTCCGCTGGCCGAGCGGGCCGGCTACGACTTCATGATCCAGGCCGAAAGCGGGCTGATGTCGATCATCGGCGAGCCCGACGGCCCGCCGACCAAGGTCGGCGTCGCCATCTCCGACCTGATCACCGGCGCCAACGCCGTGCAGGCGGTGCTGGCGGCCCTGTACCACCGCGAGAAGTCCGGCCTCGGCCAGCACATCGATCTGGCGTTGCTGGACTGCCAGGTGGCGGCGCTGGCCAACGTCGCCCAGGCCTACCTGATGACCGGCGAGAAGCCGAAGCGCTACGGCAACGCCCATCAGGCGGTCGCCCCCTACGAGCCCTTCGAGACGGCGGACAAGCCCATCGCCTTGGCGGTCGCCAACGACCGGCAGTTTCGTATCCTGTGCCGGGAACTGGGCTTGGACCGGCTGGCGGAAAATCCCCTTTATGCCTCCAACAGCACCCGGGCTGAAAACAGGGAACCCCTGGTCGGGGAACTGACGGCGGTGTTCAAGACCAAGGGCCGCGAGGAATGGCTGCGAAAGCTGCGCGCGGCGGGGCTTCCGGCGGGCGCCATCCGCACCGTCGACGAGGTGCTGGAAAGCCCCGAGATCGCCGCCCGGGACATGGTTAGAGACGTGCCGCACCCGGCCATGGGGTCGGCCCGGATGCTGGGCTCGCCGTTGAAGCTGTCGGCGACGCCGACGATCGAGCCCTTCCACCCGCCGACCCTGGGCGAGCATACGGCCGAGGTCTTGGTTGACGTGCTCGGCTGGGAGCAGGAGAAGGCGGAGGATTACGCGGCCAAGCTGGTCCGCGATCCCGAATGAGTATCCGCCGCCGGCCATAACGCCCGCCCTCAATGATACCCGACGGCGAAGGACCGTTTTGGTCCCACCCGGGCCTACCCGGCGGCCTTTACTTCTATCCGCTTTTCCATCGCCGCCATTGCCGCATCGACATGATCCAGCCGGGTGGCGTGGTGGACATCGAGGAGTCTGTCGACTTGCGGCCCATGCCACGCCAAAAGACGGGCCAGACCAGCCTTCTTCAAGCCCTTTTTCATCATCGTCTGATAGACCAAAACCGTGATGGCTGTCTGCGTCGGCAGGGGGACGCGAACTTTCCCGCGTGACGGTTGGGGGATTTCCTGGCGGCCGGCGATTCTGGCGTCGATGGCTTCTTCCAGGGCGTCGGCGGCGTGAAGAAGCGCATCATCGTTATCTTCTCCGAAGGTCGATACCTCGGGGAAGTCCTTGCAGGTCGCCATAACGGTGTCCCCGTCAGGGATAAGGGTAATTGGATAGGCCAACATACTTCCAGCTCCTTTAACTTTACTCCTCCAGGCCCAAATCTTTTTTTATCTTTCTAATGAGCCCCTTTCCCAGTTGCTTCTTTGCGCCGTGCATTGGCAGTTGAGAGCGCCGGTTTCCCCTTGTCACCGTGAGGTGTCCGCTACCAGTCTTATGGGACAGGAAGGACCCCCCCCCCTGCTTGGAAAGCCAACCCTTGAATTGGTTCGAGTTTACAAGAAGAGCATACACAACACTTATGTTGCACGCAACACTTTTGTTGTGTCGATGCAAAAATAAATACCACCCTGACCACCAACGCGGCATGGGCCAGGTCGAGCAGCGGGTATTCGGGTAAGGGGACCCGGGCTAGTAATTTTCGGGCAAGAATTTCATTATTTTACTGCGTGAAGTTCTTGCCCAAGAAGCGCAGTACTATTCACCCATCCCGAGCCAACGGAGATTCCATTTTGGTTCGTTACGGAGACTCGGTACCACGGGTTTCCGTGCATCTTGGATGCACTGAGAATCTTGATGACATATCCAGCAGGGATGTATTTGACTTGTTTTAACGCAGCCATCGGATCGGATGGATTTAGCATCGACATAAGGGGAGTCTCCTTGGAAACTCTATAAGCGCGCTTCAGTTCAAGCGAATACGGATCTGTACTCGGCAAATGGGCTTGGCCAGCAGAAGCGTGTACCGGATAGCGGATTTTGACCTCGCTAATAATGACTCGAAGACCGGTCGTTCTAACGGCTTTGCCGACAAGATTCTCATTTCGTTTTCCGAACCTCCTGTCCTTTTGATTAACGGGGACCACCATACTCATCTCAAGATCATCATCGACCCGGCCTACGGTGTACCCCATACCTAGTCGGCTCATCTTCTCACGATGGGCTTTTACCATCGTGTTCCACTTTGAATGAACTACCGATATCTGCCGTGGTTTGCGCCAGCTACCAACGGTGCTCTTTTCCTCAAGGTACGAGTGGGAATACGCAGCGTCGTTGCCCCGTTCGTAATAAACGCGAGAGACTCCAACCATGATCCCTGTGAAATTAGGGCAATCCGTGTCTACTGAAACCCACACTTGATCCCCCCTGAGTTCCGCCATTACATCGAATTTATCACACTTAATTTCTGCTCCGCTCGCAATGGACGTTGCGAGGAGCATCAATCCAACTGCTAGAGAACCAAACCCAGCCCCTAATCTACTTACCCGATGTAACGTCTTTTTGAATGACATTTCCGATGCTCCCTAGAACCGACCCAAATGGTAGCAGATTTGGCCCTACCTCAGGAGGCCTGGGGCGCTGCGGCGGTCTTGCGGGCCTTGCGGGGCTTATTGGCCGCTGCCTTTTTCTTCTTCGCCGGTGGCGACGCTTTTTTTGACGTCCTCTGTCGGCGCTTAAGGTAAGGCTTCAAATACTGCCCAGTGAAGCTCGATTTCACCGCCGCCACGTCCTCGGGCGTGTCCTGGGCGACAAGTTTTCCGCCCTTGTCGCCGCCCTCGGGGCCGAGGTCGATAATCCAATCGGCGGTCTTGATGACTTCCAGGTTGTGCTCGATGACGATGACGGTATTTCCCGTCTCGACCAAGGTGTGCAAGTCCCCTCAGGGCTCTTCGTCCGGTTCCCGGTTGAAGATCATTCGCATCGGCTCTTCCAGGGCTAGTGTGTCCTCGGTCGCGGCCTGCCAAATGACGGTGGCATCGACGGCGAAATACTCGTGGGCCAGTATATTCCGGAGCCCACGCATCCGTTGCCAGGGGACGTCCGGATACTTCTCGCGGATGGGCGCCGGCATGCGCGCGGCGGCTTCGCCAATGATGTGCAGGTTCGAAACGACGGCGTATAAAAGGCCTGTTCCTCCATTTTGAACCTGGCCTCGTCCAGGTCGGCGGTAAAGCGCTTGATCCTCGCGATGGCGTCCAGGATGTCCTCGACCCGCAGCTTCCAGTCCCTAGGCATAGATCGTTTCTCCGAGGATTCGATCGCGGAGCCGTTTGTGGACGCCGCTACGCATGACCAGGTCCACGTCACGGCCCAAGAGTTCTTCGAGGTGTTCCTTCATCCCGAGGAAACCGAAAAGCCCCCTTGTGACCGAGGGGTCGTAGTCGACGATGATATCCACGTCGCTGTCGGGGTCGGCCTGGCCGCGGGCGACGGAGCCGAACACACCGATGGCCTTGACCCCGTATTCGTCGAGGGCCGGCTTGTCGGCGCGCAGCTTTTCGATGATCTCGTCCAGCAGCATGATCAAGTGTCTCCGGTCAAGCTTGGGTGGACGCATTATGGGCTAGCGGGCGGGGAATTGGAAACTTCATACCACGCTCGGCGAAGGAATTTGGGTTCAGGTCCGCCATCTCGCCGATGTCGGTGGTGATGCCGGCCATGCCTAAGCCGTCTTCCGCTTTCTGGGTTTTTGCACTGTTCCTGCCTTCGTATTCCTGGCCTTTGTTTTCTTTGCCGGGCGGGATTTGACGGGCTTCGACGATTTCGATTCTTTGCGCTTCCTCTTTAGATACGGCTTCAGATATTGCCCCGTATAGCTGTCCTTGATTTCCGCCACGTCCTCGGGCGTGCCCTGGGCGACCAGTTTGCCGCCCTTGTCGCCGCCCTCGGGGCCGAGGTCGATGATCCAGTCGGCGGTCTTGATGACTTCCAGGTTGTGCTCGATGACGATCACCGTGTTGCCCGTCTCGACCAGGGCGTGCAGGACTTCCAGCAATTTGCGCACGTCCTCGAAGTGTAGCCCCGTCGTCGGCTCGTCGAGGATATAGAGCGTCTTGCCGGTGGCCCGGCGCGACAGTTCCTTGGCCAGCTTGACCCGCTGCGCCTCGCCGCCCGATAGGGTCGTCGCCTGCTGGCCCAAGTGGATATATCCCAGGCCGACGCGCATCAGGGTCGTCATCCTGTCGCGGATCGACGGTACCGCCTTGAAGAACTCGGCCGCTTCCTCGACCGTCATGTCGAGCACATCGGCGATGGACTTGCCGCGGAAGTGAATTTCCAGCGTCTCGCGGTTGTAGCGCTGGCCCTTGCAGGTATCGCAGGTGACGTAGATGTCGGGCAGGAAGTGCATCTCGATCTTGATCAGCCCGTCGCCCTGGCACGCCTCGCAGCGCCCGCCCTTGACGTTGAAGGAAAAACGCCCCGGCTTGTAGCCCCGGGTCTTGGCCTCCGGCATGCCGGCGAACCAGTCGCGGATCGGCGTGAAGGCGCCGGTATAGGTCGCCGGGTTGGAGCGTGGGGTGCGGCCGATGGGGGACTGGTCGATGTCGACCACCTTGTCGATCCACTCCAGCCCGTCGATGGCGTCGTGCGCCCCGGGGTGCAGCCGCGCCCCGTGCAACCGCCGGGCCAGCGCCTTGTAGAGGGTCTCGACGACGAGGGTCGATTTGCCGCCGCCGGAAACGCCGGTGATGCAGATAAAGGTGGACAACGGGAAATCGACGTCCAATCCGTCCAGATTGTTGGCCCTGGCGCCTTTCACGCTCAGCACGTGGCCGGGCCTCGGCCGGCGGCGGGGCATCGGCATCGGCACCTGCTGTTCGCCGGTGAGATACTTGCCCGTAAGGCTTTCGGGGGCCGCCTTGATGTCCTTGACCGACCCGCGGGCGACGACGGCGCCGCCGTGAATGCCGGCCCCGGGGCCCATGTCGATAAGGTAGTCGGCGCTGATGATGGCTTCTTCGTCGTGTTCGACGATGATCACCGTGTTGCCGAGGTCGCGCAGCCGCATCAGGGTCTTGAGCAGCCGCGCGTTGTCGCGCTGATGGAGGCCGATGGAAGGCTCGTCGAGAACGTAAAGCACCCCGGTCAGGCCCGAGCCGATCTGCGACGCCAGGCGGATGCGCTGGCTTTCACCGCCCGACAGGGTGCCCGAAGACCTGGATAGGGTCAGGTATTCGAGCCCGACGTTCTTCAGGAACCCCAATCGTTCGTTGATCTCGCGCAAGATGCGCCGGGCGATCTGGCGCTGTTGGGGACTTAGGTGTTTTTCGAGCCCCAAGAACCATTCATGGGCGCGGTCGATGGACATCTCGGCGACTTCCGACACGTGCAGCCCGGCGATCTTCACCGCCAGGGCCTGCGGCTTCAAACGATGGCCGCGGCAGGTGTCGCAGGTGGTGATGGTCTGGTAGCGGCCGAGCTCGTCGCGGACCCAGCTTGAATCCGTCTCGCGCCAGCGCCGTTCCATGTTCGGGATCACGCCTTCGAAGGGCTTGGTGATGTCATAGGCCTTGTGGCCGTCGTGATAGCGCATGGTCACCGCTTCCGGGCCCGACCCGAACAGGATCATCTGGCGGGTTTCCTTGGCCAGCGACCCGAACGCCACGTCCTGGCGGAAGCCGAAGTGCTCGGCGAGGCTGCTCAGGGTCTGGGTGTAATAGCGCGACGTCGAACCGGCCCACGCGGTGATCGCGCCGTCGTTCAACGACAAGCTTTCGTCGGCGGCCACCAGCTCGGGGTCGAAGTACATCTGCGTCCCCAGCCCGTCGCAGGCGGGGCATGCCCCGAACGGGTTGTTGAACGAAAACAGCCGGGGCTCGATTTCATCGATGGTGAAGCCGGAAACCGGACACGCGAACTTGGCCGAAAACACGGTGCGGCCCTCGGGTACGTGGTCCTTGATGCCGGAAGTCTTTGTCTTTTTCGAAGGCTTGATGTCGGCTTCGTCAACGAAGGCGAGGCCGTCGGCGAGGTTGAGCGCGGTCTCGAAACTGTCGGCGAGCCGCGTTTCCAGGCCTTCGCGCATCACCAGCCGGTCGACCACGACCTCGATGTCGTGCTTGTACTTCTTATCCAGGGTCGGCGCGTCCTCGATGTCGTACAGCGCGCCGTCGATGCGGACGCGCTGGAACCCGCGCTTGGCCAGCGCTTGCAGGTCTTTTTTGTATTCGCCCTTGCGCCCGCGGACGATTGGCGCCAGCAGGTAGAGCCGCGTGCCTTCGTCCATCGCCATCACCCGGTCGACCATCTCGCCGACGGACTGGCTTTCGATCGGCAGGCCCGTGGCCGGTGAATGGGGAACGCCGACGCGGGCGAACATAAGCCGCATGTAGTCGTAGATCTCGGTCACCGTGCCGACGGTGGAGCGCGGGTTGCGGGACGTGGTCTTCTGCTCGATGGAGATCGCCGGCGACAGGCCCTCGATGGTGTCCACGTCCGGCTTCTGCATCAGCTCCAGGAACTGCCTCGCATAGGCCGACAGGCTTTCGACGTAGCGGCGCTGCCCCTCGGCATAGATGGTGTCGAAGGCGAGCGACGACTTGCCGGACCCCGACAGCCCGGTGATCACGGTCAGCCTGTCGCGGGGGATATCGACGTCGATGTTGCGCAGGTTGTGCTCCCGCGCGCCGCGGACCTGGATTTTCTGCTGCATCGGTTATTTCCCGCTTTTCGGGGCATCGCCCAAACGACCAAAAATATAGGGGTTCCACGGCCTCGTAAAGAGATCAAAAAAGGGTAAACCCACCCCAGGAAAAAGCCGGGCCCCCGAAAAAGGAGCCCGGCCGGTAGGGTCGCGCAAGGAAGAGTTTTGGCGAGGCCTAGGCGACGGCCTTGATGGAATCGGTAATGGTGTGGATGGTGGCGATTTCCTTGCCGTCGGCCTGGAAGGCGCGGGCAATGGCGCTGCCCAGGTTCTGCAGCAGGTCTATGTCGCGGCCCTCGGGCGACATCGGGCATTCGAGAATGTGGGCGACGACGGTGTGCATGGAGCCGCAAAGTTCCGCCACATGGGCGAACTTGGAACGCTTGAGCCGCCGGTCCATGTCGTTGCAGATGGCGTTGAGCTTTTTCAGCCCCTCCAGGAACTCGTCGTCGAGCCCGTCGAGCATGTAATTGGACACCAGGTTGCCGACCAGGTCAGGGATCGATTCACCGTGGCGCTGGATGCGGGTTTCATTGACATCAAAGGTGCTTTCCTTGATCAGCCGCTGCATCTTGTGGAGCGGGGTTTTGCCCTCGGCCATGATCTTCAGGGGGTTGGGGACGATGACCTGGTATTTTTGGTCGCCCGGTTTGGAGTTGCGGGCGTTGAGTCGCCGGTCGGGGCCGATGTAGTCCGAGGTGACGGCAAAAGGCACCCGCTGACGGACCAGATGGCCGATGCGGTCGAGCAGGGTAGTCATGGAGAAGGGCTTCAACAGCAACAGGTCGAACCCGGAATCGATGGTCTGGCGGACATTGCGGTAGCTGGAATTGCCCGACAGCGCGATGGTGACGGGAAACGGGTTGTTGCCGATCTCGTGGTGGCGGATCTTGCGCATCATGGTGTGGATTTCGTTGCCGTCGTTGTCGATGTCGACGACGATAAGATCGGCCTCGTCGTTGAAGATGGCGGCCTGGGCCGACTTCAGCGACGACGTCGCCAGGGTCTGGGTAAAGGTGTCCCGATTGAGGGTCGATTTGATGGTCTGGCGAACGTCCGGATCCCGCTCGTACAGGACGGTGCGAACATTATGGTAGGATTTTTCACTCGACATTTTTGGACCCTGGGCGTGGTGAATATTTCAACTCATTGCCTACAGTTTCAGGGGCAATTTCATGAGCAATTTTATGGAATTTCCCGGCTTTTGCCTGTGACGGCGATCACATTTCCGGGAATTCGATTTTCCGGCCTTCGAGGGTCATTGAGTGCCTCCGCCTTGGCCAAGTCCCGTCAAGGATGACGAAAAGGGAAGGGGTGGGGTTGGGTTCATGACCTAACCCGCGGCGGCGGGAAGAACAGCGCCGGCGACGAGCCGGTTCCAGCGGTTTTCCTCGAATTTGGCGGCGTTTTCGGCGTCGCGTTCGCTGTCGTAGAACGCCGGCACGAAATCATCGGACAGATTGTCCACGACTGCCCATTTGTCGACCGAATCGACGTAAATCGCCGAATATCTCATGGCCTTTTCCGCTGCTGTTAGCGAGTGAAAATCAACGATAGCGGCGTATGGTCAACAAACGGTAAACGCCGCGCCGGGCCTTTCGTTTTTTTAGGGGGCACCCCCGGCCTCGCGGCCTCACCCGGGGCCCCTTCATGTTCGTGATTTGTTCTTGACAAAAGGGGAGAAAACAGGAATCATCGTTTTCCATCCGCCGCCGGGCGCCGGGTTATCCCCGGTTTCCACCGTTTGGGGTACTGGCGGCGAGGCCCCGGCCCGTTTAATGTGCCGGTTATCAGGATACAAAGAGGGGTTCCCATGGCAGGGTCAATCAACAAAGTCATTCTCGTTGGCAACCTGGGGCGCGACCCCGAGGTCCGCTTCTCCCAGGACGGCACCAAGATCGTCAATTTCTCGGTCGCTACGTCGGATCGCTGGAAGGACAAGCAGACCGGCGAGCCGAGGGAAAAAACCGAATGGCACCGGGTCGTCATCTTCAACGACCGGCTCGCCGACGTCGCCGAGAAATACCTCAGGAAAGGCTCCAAGGTTTACATCGAGGGCGCGTTGCAGACCCGCAAGTGGACGGGCAACGACGGCAACGAACGCTACAGCACCGAAGTGGTGCTGCAACGCTACCGCGGCGAACTGACGATGCTGGATAGCCGTGGTTCCACTGGGGCCGGCGACAACGCCGCCGCCGGCGAGCCGCCTGAATGGTCCAGCCCCGACGCCGCCGCCAGCGGCAACAACGGCGGCGGTAATGGTTCCGGCGAGGGTTCCGGCGGCGGGGCGGGGGCCGAGCTCGACGACGAAATCCCGTTTTAGGGATTTTTCAAGCGATTTTTGACGCCTTTTCGGACCCCGAAACGGGTCCGGAAAAGGGCTGATTCCAGCCTGTCATTATGTTGTTTGCAGGTGCGAAAAATGCTAATTTTGACCGTCCCGGCGGTGGCCCGGGGCCGGCCCGGGCGCGGGTCCTTTAAGCGCCTGAAAAAACAGGATAATTCCTTTGACGACACCCTCTGATTCGGCCCCGCCCGCGACCCCCGATTCCAATATAACGCCGGTCTCCATCGAAGACGAAATGAAGTCGTCTTATCTCGATTACGCGATGAGCGTGATCGTGTCGCGGGCGCTGCCCGACGTCCGCGACGGATTGAAGCCGGTGCACCGCCGGATCCTCTATTCGATGAAGGAAAGCGGCTACGAATACAACAAGCCGTTCCGCAAATCGGCGCGCATCGTCGGCGACGTCATGGGCAAGTACCATCCCCACGGCGATCAGGCCATCTACGACGCCATGGTGCGGATGGCGCAGAACTTCTCGCTCCGCCTGATGCTGATCGACGGCCAGGGCAACTTCGGCTCCATGGACGGCGACCGGGCGGCGGCCATGCGCTACACCGAGGCCCGCCTGACCCGCGCCGCGCACGCGCTGCTCGAGGACATCGACAAGGAAACCGTCGATTTCAAGCCCAACTACGACGAAACGGTGAGCGAACCGTCGGTCCTGCCGGCCGGGTTCCCCACCCTTTTGGTCAACGGCGCCGGCGGCATCGCCGGCGGCATGGCCACCAACATCCCGCCCCATAACCTGGGCGAAGTCA
>JADFMB010000098.1 GCA_022564115.1 Pseudomonadota bacterium | reverse complement strand
TTCCTAAGATCGCCAAAGAAGTTTCAACGGCTCGGCGGGCGGATACCGCACGGCATCCTCCTGGTCGGTGAACCGGGTTGTGGGAAGACGCTGCTTGCGAAAGCGATCGCCGGCGAGGCCGATGTACCGTTCTTCTCCATCAGCGGTTCCGACTTCGTCGAGATGTTCGTCGGCGTGGGCGCGTCCCGCGTGCGCGACCTGTTCAAGCAGGCGAAGGAGAACTCGCCCTGCATCATCTTCCTCGATGAGATCGACGCCGTCGGCCGCAAGCGCGGCACCGGCCTGGGCGGCGGACACGACGAGCGCGAGCAGACCCTGAACGCCATCCTCGTCGAGATGGACGGATTCGCCACGGATGAGAAGATCATTGTCATGGCCGCCACCAACCGCCCGGACGTGCTGGACCCGGCGCTGCTTCGCCCCGGGCGCTTCGACCGCCAGGTGACGGTGCCGAATCCGGATATCCTCGGCCGCGAAAAGATTCTCAAGGTTCATATGCGCAATATCCCGCTGGCCCCCGACGTCGACGCCCGGGTCATCGCCCGGGGCACGCCCGGGTTCTCGGGCGCCGATCTGGCCAATTTGGTCAACGAGGCGGCGCTGTTGGCGGCCCGGATCGGCAAACGCGTCGTCACCATGCAGGAATTCGAGGACGCCAAGGACAAGGTGATGATGGGGGCCGAGCGCCGGTCCATGGTCATGACCGAGGACGAGAAGAAGCTCACCGCCTATCACGAAGCCGGCCACGCGCTTGTCGGCCTGAAGGTGCCGAAGTATGACCCGCTGCACAAGGTGACGATCATTCCACGCGGTCAGGCGCTGGGTATCACCATGAGCCTTCCCGAACGCGACCGGCTGAGCTATTCCAAGCTCGAACTCGAATCCAAGCTTGCCGTCATGTACGGCGGGCGCATCGCCGAGGAACTGGTGTTCGGCAAGGAAAACGTCACCACCGGCGCCGGCAATGACATCCAGCAGGCCACCAGTTGGGCCCGGCGCATGGTTACCGAGTACGGGTTCTCCGACAAGCTGGGAAGGCTGCGCTACTCCGACAACGAGGAGGAAATCTTCCTCGGCCATTCGGTGACGCGCCAAAAGAACGTTTCAGATCAGACCGCGGCCCTGATCGACGAAGAGGTCAGGCGTTTGATCGACGAGGCGGAAAATACGGCGCGCAAGATTTTGACCAAGGACCGCAAGGAACTGGAAATCATCGCCAAGGCGTTGCTGGAATACGAGACCCTTACCGGCGACGATGTTAATGCCCTGCTTCGCGGTGAATCCATCGTCCGGCCCGAAGACGAGCCCTCCGCCGAAGGCGGTTACAAGTCCTCCGTGCCGTCGGCCGGGAAGTCCAAGAAAGAGAAGTCCAAGAAAGACAAGGGCGTCCCGGGGATGGACCCGGAACCCCAGCCCGAGTCCTGACCGGGCCGGGAATTTTTCCATGAACAGGGGCAGCGAAGCGGCGCCATCGTTCGCCGGACTTTCGCTCGACAGACCCCGTCTCTTCGGCGTCATCAACGTCACTCCCGACAGTTTCTCCGACGGCGGCGAGGCGCTGGCGCTCGGCGACGCGCTGAAGCGTGGGCGGGCGATGCTCGACGATGGCGCCGATATCCTCGATGTCGGGGGCGAATCCACCCGCCCGGGGGCCGAGCCGGTCAGTGCCGGGGAAGAACGGGCCCGCGTGGTGCCGGTGGTCAAGGGGCTGTCGGAAATGGGGGCCCTGGTGTCCATCGATACGCGCCGGGCCGAGGTCATGGCGGCGGCCATCGACGCCGGCGCCGGAATCGTCAACGACGTCACGGCCTTGACCGGCGACGGGGATTCCCTGAGCCTGGTTGCCGATAGGGGGGTGGCGGTGGTGCTCATGCACATGCGGGGCGAACCCGGCTCCATGCAGGACGATCCTCAATACGAAAACGCCGCCCTGGACGTGTTCGGCGATCTCAAGGCCCGCGTCGAAGCATGCGAAGAGGCAGGCATCCCCCGGGGCCGGATCGCCGTCGACCCCGGTATCGGCTTCGGCAAGACGGTCGATCACAACCTGGAGATCTTGAACCGGCTCGATATTTATGGCCGGCTGGGTTTGCCGGTGTTGTTGGGCGTTTCGCGCAAGAGCTTCATCGCCAAGTTGAGCCGCGGCGAAGCCCCGAAAGACCGCGTCCCCGGTTCGCTCGCCGCCGTGCTTGCCGCCTGGACCCAAGGGGTGCGGATGTTCCGGGTCCACGACGTCGCCGAAACCCGCCAAGCCCTGGCGGTCGCCCAAGCGATCGGGGAATCCTGAAAGGAACTGAAATAAAATGTGACGCCCGGAATTAACGGGTTTGTAATATCAACACCGGAAGATTGTTCCCTGATGGCATCCGCCTAGAGAATGGATTTAAAATGACAGCAAGGCTTTTCGGCACCGACGGCATTCGCGGCACGTCGAATACCGAACCGATGACCGCCGAAACGGCGCTCCGGGTCGGCATGGCCGCGGCGATACAGTTCGTCCGCGGCGACCACCGCCATCAGGTGGTGATCGGCAAGGACACCCGGCTGAGCGGTTATCTGCTGGAACCGGCGTTGACCGCCGGCTTTATCTCCATGGGCATGAACGTAGTCCTGGTCGGGCCGATACCGACGCCGGCCGTGGCCATGCTGACGCGCTCGTTGCGGGCCGATTTGGGAGTCATGATATCGGCCTCCCACAACCCTTATGAGGATAATGGAATCAAATTGTTCGGCCCCGACGGTTTCAAGCTTTCGGATGCCGACGAAGCCGAAATCGAGGCCCGGGTGAATTCCGACATGACCGGCGAGCGCGCGGGGGCGGCGAATCTGGGCCATGCCCGGCGGCTCGACGACGCGCGCGGGCGCTACAACGAATACGTCAAGCAGACCTTTCCCCGGGGGCTCCGCCTCGACGGGCTCAAGATCGCCGTCGATTGCGCCAACGGGGCCGCCTATAAGGCGGCGCCCGAGGTCTTGTGGGAGTTGGGCGCCGAGGTCGTCCCCATCGGCGTCGACCCCGACGGTTTCAACATCAACAAGGGCTGCGGGTCCACCGACACCGATACCATGCGCAGCCTGTCGATGGCCCATTCGGCGGATATGGGCATGGCCCTCGACGGCGACGCCGACAGGGTCCTGATCTCGGACGAGAAGGGGGCGCTGGTGGACGGCGATCAGATCCTCGGCCTGATCGCCAAGGACTGGGCCCGCCAAGGCCGTCTTCGGGGCGGCGGCGTGGTGTCGACGGTGATGTCGAACCTGGGCCTTGAGCAGTACCTTTCCGGAATCGGCCTGGAAATGATCCGCACCCAGGTCGGCGACCGCTATGTGGTCGAGCGCATGCGCGAGGACGGCTACAACGTCGGCGGGGAGCAGTCCGGCCATATCGTGCTCAGTGATTATTCGACCACCGGCGACGGCCTGATCGCGGCGTTGCAGGTTTTGGCCATCATCGTCGAATCCGGCAAGCTGGCGAGCGAGGTTTGCCGGGTCTTCGAGCCGTTGCCCCAGGTGCTGAAAAACGTTCAATTCAACGGCGGCAAGCCGCTGGAAGATAAAGTCGTCAAGAAAGCCATCGCCGACGGCGAAGGCAGGTTGGGTAAAACGGGCCGGTTGTTGGTCCGCCCGTCCGGGACCGAACCGGTGATCCGGGTCATGGCCGAGGGCGAGGATGCTGCCCTGGTCGAATCCGTGGTCGGCGATATCGCCGTCGAAATCGAACGGGCCTGCCGTTGACGGCGCTCGTTTCCCCCAACGGAATTTCATCGGCATGAAAGGGCGCGTGCTTGTCGTCGCCGGTTCGGATTCCGGCGGCGGCGCCGGAATCCAGGCCGACATCAAGACGATCACCGCATTGAACGGGTTCGCCATGACCGCCGTTACCGCGCTCACGGCGCAGAACAGCCTCGGCGTTGCCGGGGTTCTTAAAACCCCGCCGGCGTTCGTCGCCGATCAAATCCGGGTGACCCTGGAAGACCTGGGCGCCGACGCCGTCAAGACCGGCATGATGGCCGACGCGCCGATCATCGAGGCCGCCGCCGAGGCGCTCGATGCGCACGCGGGCGGCGTTCCCTGGGTCGTCGACCCGGTGATGTTCTCGTCCGCCAAGGACCGGCTGCTTGACGAAGAGGCGGCCGAGGCCATGAAGGCGCGCTTGGTTTCCAAGGCGGCGCTGGTCACCCCCAACATGGCCGAGGCCGAGGCGTTGACCGGGCGCCCGGTGGTAACCGTCGCCGACATGGAGGCGGCCGGCCGGGCTTTGTTGGACCTGGGCGCCGCCGCGGCGCTGGTGACGGGCGGCCATCTGGGCGGCGATACGGTCACCGACGTCCTGGTCGCCGCCGGCGGCGCCGAGCGTTTCGAAAGCCCCCGCATCGACACCCCCCATACCCACGGCACCGGCTGCACCCTCGCGTCCGCCGTCGCCACCGGCCTGGCGCAGGGGATGGCGTTGAGGGATTGCGTCATCCGCGCCCGGGATTACGTCATCGAAGCCATCCGTTCGGCGCCCGGTTACGGTTCCGGCCACGGGCCGCTGAACCATGCCCATACGGTCAAGGAATAGGTTTTCCATGTTGCCGACCAAGGAACATCTCGAATCGGCCGCCACCGTGGTTGCCCGCCACATGGCGCCGACGCCGCACATCCGCTGGCCGTTGCTGGCGTCCAGGACCGGCGCCGAGGTCTGGGTCAAGCACGAGAACCACACCCCCATCGGCGCCTTTAAAATTCGTGGCGGCCTCAATTACATGAACAAGCTGAAATCCGAGCAACCCGACTGCCCCGGGGTCATCACCGCGACCCGCGGCAATCACGGCCAAAGCGTCGCCTTGGCCGCGTCCTTGGCCGGGCTTTCGGCGACGGTCCTGGTGCCGTTCGGCAACAACCCGGAAAAGAACGCCGCCATGAAGGCGCTGGGGGCGGACCTGATCGAACACGGCGACGATTTCCAGGAGGCTTATGAACACGCCGAGGGGCTGGCGGCGGAAAAGGGGCTTCGCGGAATCCCGCCTTATCATCCGTGGCTGATCGAAGGCGTCGGCACTTATGCGCTGGAGTTCCTTTCCGCCGAGCCGGACCTGGACACGGTCTACGTGCCGATCGGCATGGGCTCGGGTATTTCGGGGCTGATCGCGGCCAGGGACGGCCTCGGCCTGACGACAAGGATCGTCGGCGTCGTCGCCGAAAACGCCCCTTGCTATGCGTTGTCGTTCGAGGCCGGCAAGCCGGTGGCGACCAATTCGTCCGATACCCTGGCCGACGGCATGGCCTGCCGGACGCCGGATGCGGCGGCGGTCGAGGTGATCCTCCGGGGCGCCGAGCGGGTGGTGAAGGTATCGGAAGACGAAATCCTCGCCGCCATGGGCCATTACTTCACCGATACCCATAACGCCGCCGAAGGCGCCGGCGCGGCGCCGCTAGCCGGGTTGATGCGGGAGCGCGACAAGATGGCCGGCAAGAAGGTGGGGCTGATCCTGTCCGGCGGCAACGCCGACAAGGAGTTGTTTTCAAGGGCCCTTGAGCTGAGTTAAAGGAAAACCGGCCTTAGCCGAAAAGAAAGAGGCGGAAATAAAACAACGGGAAACCTGATGCAATGAGCCGCTTTCGGAGATGGACCACCATTCTGGCCGGGTGCCTGACGCTGGCCTACTTGGTATGGCCGTATGCATCCCTTACGAGGATATACTTTTATCTAAAGGGAGGAGATGAAGCCCAGCTTCGACAACAGGTTGATTGGGCATCGTTGAGACAAGGGTTCCGGGAAGACCTCAACCGTTATGCCCAGGCCGGTGCTAGCGATTTATTGGGTGGCGGAGCAAAAGACAGCGGAGCCAGGATTTCGCTGAGTTGGTCGTCGCTTTCCATCACCGATCAAATCGCCGATGTGCTGGCAACGCCAAGGGGCCTGATAGCGATTTTTGACAATTCCAAGGAGTTCCGGTGTGTTCTCCGAGCCCTTGATCCGGGCCAAAAAGGAATGCCGCTGAAGAAATGCATGGAAAAAACCACCCCCGCTTCCAAGGGAGCCCGGTCCTATCCGGTTCAGGGGCCGAATATCATACGTTGGTACGAAAAACTGAATTACGCCTTCTTCACGGATCCGTTTACATTCCAACTCGATGTCATGCACGGGACCCTGAGGGTGATTTTGGTTCTCGAACGCCAAGGAACGGGGTGGAAAGTCACCCGGATCACCCTACCGTTCAAGGAAATTATAAGCGAGTACTAGGCTCCTTAACAACGCCGGCTTCCGGCCACGGCACGGAAAGCGGAAAAACCCGTTGCGCCGGTTAAGCCTTGCGGCGGCGCGGCCGTTTAACAGGCTACCAGCTATATAGCGATTTGATTTCCAGGAAAGGGTGCCCCCTGAGGCGCTTGCGGTACTTCTTTTTGCATTTGGCCTTGTCCTGGGTGGAGAGCTTTTTGCCGCATTTTTTCAGCCCCGCCTTCAGGCGTTTGTATTTCTTTTCAAGTTCGATCGCCCGCTTGGCTTGTTTGGCGATCCGCTTATCCACATCCGAGGGACCGTCCGGGGCCAAGGCGGCATCCAGGACGTTTTTCGCCGGCATCCTGGACCTCAACGGCACGCACCCGGCAACGGCGTACTTTTCCCCCCAATAGCCGAAATAGCGGTAGATTATTTTTTTCCCCCACCGGCCCGCGGCCTTGGCATGCGCCTTTTCGTGCTTGACGACTTCCTCGTGCGCGGCTTCCAGCCACTGGGTTAATTTCGGGTTTTTTTTGGCGGTCAAATCGCGGCCGAAACCCTGAAAACGCATTTTTTGCTTGAACTTCCTGAAATCGTCCTCGATTTCCTTGCCGCAGTTTCTGATCTGGGCCGCGTTGGTTGATTGCGGAAACAAAACCGCCCCGAAAACGATCAGCAAAACGCCAATCCCGAAATTTTTCAACGAAACCATGGGGGGAATTATATTTCCCCCGGGAGACGATTACAGCACCGACTTTTTGCCCGTGCAATCGCGCTTGATGCCGAAATAGTCCTTCCCCTGGCGTTGGCCGCCCGAAAGCTGATACGGCCAGCGGTCGCCGCAGTCGGCCAGGCCGAGGTGGTCCCACATTGTTAAAGCGGGTCCTGGGATGTCCCCGGTGAACAACCAAGGTCTTTGAGTTTGTTTTCTTGTCCCCCGGAGATGATAGGGTTCCGCCCGGTGACTTCGAAGCATAAGGAACGGATGACATGACCATCACCTACGCCATCGAGGATGGCCTCGCGGTAGAAGAATTCGTCGACGTGCTGAAGCGTTCCGGCCTGGCGGCGCGCCGCCCCGTGGACAATCCCGGCGTTATCCGGGGTATGGTCGAAGGCGCCGATCTGGTGATTTCGGCCCGGGACGGCGGCGGGCGGCTGGTCGGCGTCGCCCGTTCGGTCACCGACTTCGCCTATTGCTGTTACCTGTCCGATCTGGCCGTCGACCGGGACTGCCAGCGCCAGGGCATCGGCAAGGAGCTGATGGCCCGCGCCAAGGAAGCGGCGGGGGGCGGCAAGATCGTGCTGCTTCTGCTTTCCGCCCCGGACGGAATGGATTATTACCGCAAGGCGGGGTTGGAGAAATTCGACAACTGTTTCGGCATCCGCCGGACGTAAAGGAATCAAAAAGGTGAACCACTAAGGCACCAAGACGCGAAAATGAATTAACCCACCTTTTCTTTTTTCTTTGAGTCTTTTTGGTTAAAAATATGGGCTCCAGCGACACTATTGCGGACCTCCCCATGCCAACTGTTACCCCTAAATCCCAGGCCTCCCATTCCCCGGCCCGGCGTATCCTCGGCGAGGTGTTCGGCTATTCCTCGTTCCGGCCGGGGCAGGAAGAGGTCATCGCCAATATCCTGGACGGGACCAGCGTTCTCGCGGTCATGCCCACGGGCTCGGGCAAGTCGCTGTGCTATCAAATCCCGGCCCTGATCCGGGCCGGCCTTAGCGTCGTCGTCTCGCCCCTGGTCGCCCTGATGGAGGATCAGGTGGCGGCGCTCAAGCTCGACGGCGTCGCCGCCGAGACCATCAACTCGTCGCGGAACCGCGAAACCAACGTCGCCACCTGGCGGCGCGTCCAGGCGGGCGCGGTCCGCCTGCTCTACATCTCGCCGGAACGGCTGATGACGGAGCGCATGCTGGCGGCGCTCCAACGCCTTCCCGTCACGCAGATCGCCATCGACGAGGCCCATTGCATTTCGCGCTGGGGGCCGTCCTTCCGGCCCGACTACGAGGCCCTGGGCGGATTGGCGGAGCTGTTTCCCGGCGTCCCCCTGTCGGCGTTCACGGCGACCGCCGACGAGGCGACACGCCTGGACATCTCGGCGAAGCTCTTCGATGGCCGGGGGCGCACCATCGTCACCGGCTTCGACCGGCCCAATATCCGCCTCGCCGTGGAAACGCGGCGCGACGGCAATCGTCAGCTTGTGGATTTCGTCCGCGCCCGGCCCGGCGAGGCCGGCATCGTCTACTGCCTGTCGCGCAAGAAGACCGAAGCGACGGCCGACCTGCTGGCCGGGAACGGCATTCGCGCACTGCCCTACCACGCCGGACTGGACAGCGCCGAGCGCGCCGCCAACCAGGACATTTTCATGACCGAGCCGGGCGTGGTCATGGTCGCCACCATCGCCTTCGGCATGGGCATCGACAAGCCCGACGTGCGCTACGTCTTCCACGCCAGCCTGCCCGGCAACATGGAAGCCTATTACCAGGAACTGGGCCGGGCCGGGCGCGACGGCGAACCCGCCGACGCCTTCATGCTGTATGGCCTGGACGATATCCGCCAGCGCCGTATTTTTATCGAGGAAGACGACGGCGGCGACGACCACAAGCGGCGCGAACACAAAAGGCTGGATGCCCTGATCGCCTATTGCGAGGCGCCCCAGTGCCGCCGCCGCACACTGGCGGGTATGGTCGTCTGGCGTGGCCCCGATGCCTCCGCAGGAAAACGTGACCGTGCCTGGGGTGGCGAACGCCCGCGCGAGCGACGCCGAACCCGAGATGGAGCAAGCGGGCCGTACTTCGACACCCTCCTCGAGTAGCCGAACTGCTTCTGCCGTCTGCCCCCGGGCGAGAGCCAGTTCGCCTCGCATGATTTTGTCCCACGCTGCAGCGCAGACAGGATAAGATCGATAAAGCTCGAGTCCGGGCAGTGCCTGGCGCACTTCCTCGGCCTCCTGCAAGAGGCCGGCTCGCGCCAAAACCAACACCTTAAAAAACGAAGGCTCCGCGCTTTTGAGCAAGTGTTCCCTGACGGCCGGCTCATCACCCCGCGCCATGGCGACCAGGCTTAGCTGCAGATGACGTCTCGGTGTATCGGGCAAGCTTAGAAAAATTTCCTCGGCGGCCCGAAGCTTGCCGAGTGTCAGATACGTGCCGGCTACCCAGCCGGCCAACACCTGTCCCTCGAGTCCGCTGCGCGCCTTAGCGGTCTCTCCCAGGCGGATCACTTCGCTTAATGCTTTTTCAACCTCGCCATGCAACCAGTATGTGTGTGCAGGGAAGAGTTGCAGCCAGGCAGCTAGACGACGACTCCGCGGATCACGGTTCTCAGCCTCGGGCGAGAGCAGCGCTCGGGCTCGCTGCAGGTAAGGGTGGGCTTGCGCGGGGCCGTCCCCCCACTGGACGAGAACCTGTGCAGCAGCCACATTTGCTACGAAAGAGTTCGGACGCATCTCCGCCTGCCGCAGAACGTACGGTACACTCTCTTCGAATCGGTTAAGCCCAGGGTACAGCGCCGCTAAGTTACCCGTTGCCCAGTAGTGGTCGGGATAGACACGCAAAAGAGCTTCGTAGGAGACGGCCGCCTTCTCACGATCACCCAGCAATTCGTAGTAGCTTCCTTGAATGAAGTAGCGCTCGCGTTCACTGGTCGTATCAGCCAGCTCCCAAGCGCGTTCGGCGTGCCCAAGGTATTCGTTTCTGGGTGCGCGTTGATTGTGGATCGTCCAGGCAAGGTGGATATAGGCGGAAGCAAACTCGGGGTCTTCGGCAAGGGCCTGCTTCAGCAACTCCGTTGCAGCCGCTTGTTTGCGCAGCTCCCCCTGGAGCATCAAAGCATCCGCCTGCGAATAAAGTTTCAGCGCATGCAATGAGGGTGTGGTGACCTTCACCAGCTTCTTCTCGGCGTCTTGGATGGCAATCAGCTTCTCGCCCAGGGTTTCTCGGACCTGGTTGGCGAGGCGCGCGAGCTTGCGCGGGAGCACGCTGTCGCCGCCGGCATGCCTGATGACGGCGTGGGCATCGTCGACGGCGGCACGGGTGCGCAGGCGTACGCTGACGCCGTCGCCACATACTTAGCGTTCGCGGTGGACAAACTCGCTGACTATGGCTCCACTCTCTGCACATGGAACATCGCTCGA
>JADFMB010000097.1:7433-10380 GCA_022564115.1 Pseudomonadota bacterium | reverse complement strand
GTGGCGAGTTCATCTACCCGGACAACTACCGAGAGGGGCTTGACGACTATCTGGTGTATTCCGGACAAGCAAGTGAAAGTGGCGTCAAACTGTCAACGAACACCGAAACGTCGGGCCGTTTTCACTCAAAATGGTTGAGCATGATGTATCCCCGGCTGTTTCTTGGGCGGAACCTACTCCGCGACAATGGCATCTTGTTCGTGTCCATCGATGATCACGAGGGCACAACCTCCGTGCGATCCTCAATGAGGTGTTCGGAGAGGAGAATTATGTTGGAACAATTGTGTGGAAAGGGGCAACGGACAACAATCCCACTCAAATCGCGATCGAGCATGAGTATGTTCTGTGCTATGCACGTAATAAGCCGTCGATTGCATCGGAATGGAAGAATCACTCAACTGACGCCAAGACGCTGATTGTGAATTCCTATCGTGATGTTCGCAAGAAACATGGCAAAGAGCCAGAGGTCATTCAAGAGCATTTGCGAAGATTCATCCGAACAAACCGCGAAATGCTCAGTCCGCTTACTCACTATGATCGTGTTGACGAACGGGGTGTCTTTACCGGGAGCCGTAAGGTCCATAACCCAAAACCTGGAGGCTACGAATACGACGTCATGCACCCGGTCACAGGAAAAGTGTGTGTGCCGCCGGCGAATGGCTACAGATACCCGGAAGATCGTATGAAAGAGCTGATTGATGACGGTCGTATCCTGTTTGGAGATGACGAGACTCAAATCATTCAGATCAAGGAGTACGTGGAAGACTACCGCGGAAAGTTGTCGAGCGTCATTCACTTTGATAGCAGGGCAGGATCAAACGAACTAAAGCGTCTCTTTGAAGAGCCGAAGGTATTTACTAACCCGAAGCCAAGCGTGTTTCTCCGCGATCTTTTCGACTTCGTAATGGACGAGGGTGATATCGCGGTCGACTTCTTCGCCGGATCGGGATCAACAGGCCATGCTGTGCTTGACCTCAACCGACGGCATGGAGGACGTCGCAGGTTTCTTCTTGTCCAGCTTCCTGAAAAGGTCGAAGGACAATATAAGACTATCGCAGAAATCTCGATCGAGCGACTGAAGCGTGTTTCAGCCGAAATTGCGAATGAGCGGGATGGCCAATTGCCGTTCGATGAAGGGCACGAACTGGATCTGGGGTTACGTGTGTTTCGTCTGTCGGCAAGCAATTTCAAAATCTGGGACGCAGATGAGACCCCAGCGGACGCAGATGCCTTGGCTGGTCAACTCAAACTCTTCGCCGACCACGTCCTGCCAGACCGCTCGGAACAGGACATCCTTTACGAACTGATGCTCAAAGCCGGTCTGCCGTTGACGGCCAAGATCGAAGAGAAGGACGCGGCGGCCGAGACAGCGTATTCCATCGCCGGCGGCCTCCTGCTGATCTGTTTGGCCAATCCGATCACACAGGACTGCCTGCGAGCGATGATCGAGTTGCAGCCGCAACGCGTCATCTGTCTCGACCCCGCATTCGGCGGCAACGATCAACTCAAGACCAACACCGTCCTCGAAATGAAATCCCAGGGCATCGAATTCCGCACGGTGTAGTGAGCTATGAGCGGTGAGGAATGAGCCATCACCAGTCAGCAGTGAGGAAAAAGCGATGGCAAGAGACTTTCGGAGTATCAAAGCATGGGAAAGGGCACATCGGTTGACGTTGGAAGTCTATCGGGCGACTTCCGGTTTTCCGAGCGACGAGCGATTCGGACTTGTCTCGCAGATGCGACGAGCTTGTTCCTCCATTCCCACGAACATCGCCGAAGGTTGCGGACGAAATACCGAAACCGAACTGGCACGATTTATCGACATTGCCACCGGCTCAGCCAGCGAAGTCGAATACCAGTTGCTACTTGCCCGCGATCTGGGCTATTTGCCGAATGATCAACACCATAGCTTGTCCTCAGAGGTCGTCGAAATCCGAAAAATGCTCTTGGCTTTCAACAAAGCTCTCAGGACAAATCGCTCATAGCTCAAGGCTCATCACTCATGGCTCAACCACTCACTTGCCATTACTTCGTGGACGAAGCTGGCGACGGCACACTCTTCAACAAGAGAAAGCAAACCGTCGTAGGCCGGGAGGGATGTTCGGGCTACTTTATCCTGGGAGTGTTGGAAGCTGACAACCCGCAGTCTCTGCATGACGCGTTGGAGTCACTTCGCACGGCCCTGCTAGCGGACCCTTATCTTTCCAAAGTTCCTTCGATGCAACCGGGTCAGAGAAAGACCGGCTTGGCGTTTCACGCCAAGGATGATTGTGTGGAAGTGCGTCGGGAAGTTTATAAACTTCTGATGCAGCAGGATGTGCGTTTTTTCGCCCTGGTGCGGGACAAGCGAGTGATCCTTGAGAAGGTGTTGGAGCACAACCAGAAGCAACCGGCGTACCGCTACCGTCCGGACCAGTTGTACGACCGTTGTGTGAGCCGACTCTTCAAAGAGAGACTTCACAAGGATGACGCTTACGTGATTCAATTTGCAAAGCGAGGCAACAAGAGCCGAACGAACGCGTTACAGAAAGCTCTCGAACAGGCGAGAAGCAACCTGCGAAGATCGTGGGGCATCGAAGCGATGGCCCCGATCGAGATCATCCCATCCACTCCTGCACAAGCGGGCGGACTTCAAGCGGCCGATTATTTCCTCTGGGCCTTGCAACGGCTGTACGAGAGAGGGGAAGACCGCTACTGGGAATACGTGGCCTCGAAGGTCAGCTTGGTGCATGACGTGGACGACACGCGAGAGAACGGGTACGGCGTGTACTACACCCAGCAAAACCCACTGAAGGGAGAGAACCTAAAAAAATAGAGCCGGGAATATGAGGGCTCGCAAGCGAGCCACACGGCATGGAGCCGAATTTCGTTCCCAACTCTGCTAGAAGCATACATCGGACTAGCCTGGGAATCAATCGAGGAGAATCGAGCAAAACAGATATTTTCT
>JADFMB010000097.1:0-7423 GCA_022564115.1 Pseudomonadota bacterium | reverse complement strand
ACAAAAAAAGGCCCTTTCGGGCCCGATGGCTTCCGCCATCCACCTCCGGTGAAACCGGATTACTTGTATTGTCGACTATTGTATTTGGAAGTCAAGAAGGAATTTCGGCAGCCGTTTTCACAATAGAGCCGGGAATATGAGGGCTCGCAAGCGAACCACACGGCATGGAGCCGAATTTCGTTCCCAACTCTTCTGGAAATATACATCGGGTAAGCCGAGGAATCAATCGAGAAGAATCGACGAAAACAGGTTTTTCGGTCAAATCTGCTTGTGCTTGTCCGGCCAGCCACAAGACACAATACCAACTGCAGTAAGGACTTGCCGCTTGAAAATTCAATTCGACAGTAATCAGCAATACCAACTCGACGCCATTCAAGCCGCCGTGGAGATTTTCGACGGACAGCCGTTGGCTCAAGGTGAGTACGAAATCCGTTTTGACACCAGGGGTGGGGACATGCTCACCGAACTCGGAGTGGGCAACAATCTGGTTCTCGATGAATCGACGATTCTGGCCAATCTCCAGCGGGTGCAAGAGCGAAACGAGATTGATCCGGCAAATACCGCTCTCGACGGAATGCACTTTTCAACCGAGATGGAAACGGGGACCGGAAAAACGGTTTTTTCAATTGAAGGGGCCGCTTCCTCGCTCCTAGAATGCCGGGAAACCGGCCAGGGGCGGCGAACCGCCCGGCCTTGTGGGTGTCCTGGGGGAGCGTACCGGGAGGAATGCCCGGGGACATAAAAGACGCAAGGTTTTTGGGCCGGAGCAGGGAATTCGTGCCGACAGGGTTTGCCGAACCTGATAATATGCAAGCCAAGGATTTTCGGAGGATGACATGATGGTGCGACGCCGGGACTTTCTGGGCCCTTGGCTGCCGGCCCTTTTTATCGCCGCCCTTGTGGCCGCCGGCTGGCAACCGGGGCCGGCGCGGGCGGATGAATTCAGCGACGGGGCCAAGAAATTCATCGAGATTCTGACCACCGACGCGATTTCCATGCTGACGGTCGAGAATATCTCGAAGACCGAACGGGCCGACCGGTTCCGCCGCTTGATGAACAAGAACTTCGCCATCAAGGGAATCGCCAAATTCGTCCTCGGCCGCCATTGGCGGAAAGCCTCCGAAGCGGAGAAAAAGGAATACCTGCTACTTTTCGAGGATTTGCTGGTCGTCACCTATGCCGACCGGTTCGCCAAGTATTCGGGCGAAAAGCTGCTGGTCAATGAATCGGAAGTGAGAGGCAAGGGCGATGCCCTCGTCCATACGATCATGATCCGCGTCGATGGGGCGAAGCCGTTGAAGGTCGCCTGGCGGGTCCGGGGCAAGGCCGGGAACTACAAGATCGTCGATATCATGGTCGAAGGCATCAGCATGGTGGTCACCCAGAAGTCGGAATTCGCGTCGTTTATCCGGAAAAACGGCGGTTCCTTGGGGCCGTTGCTGATGGAGCTCAGGAAACGCATACAAGCCAATATTTGATGGCGCGCGCCCGGTTTTTCTTCCGCCCGTTTTTCATCTAATGGCACCGGCAATGATCCAAGACCTTGAGGGCGGCGTCGAAACCCCGTCGGGAAAAGACGCGGCCTACGAAAACTTTCCCGTCGGATCCTGGCTGCTGTCGGCGCGGTTGCGGCCGCATATCGCGAAATTCTATGCCTTTGCCCGCGCCATCGACGACATCGCCGACAACCCGGACCTGGCCGCCGAGGACAAGGTGCGAAGGCTGGACGATTTCGAGACGGCCTTGCTGGGCGCCCATTCCGACGAACCGGCCTTGCGGACCGCCCACACCATGCGCGACAGCCTGGCCGAAACGGGAATCACGGCCGATCATTGCGTCGACCTGATCGCCGCCTTCAAGCAGGACGCGACGAAGCTCAGATACAACGATTGGGACGACCTGATGGGCTATTGCTTGTTGTCCGCCGCCCCGGTCGGCCGTTATCTGTTGGATTTGCACGGCGAGCCCAAAGACGGCTACGGCCCGTCGGACGCCTTGTGCAACGCGTTGCAGGTGATCAACCACCTGCAGGACTGCAAGGACGATTACCTAAGCGTGGACCGGGTGTATCTGCCCCAGGACTGGATGCGGGACGAAGGCGTCGAGGTGGCGGACTTGGCGGCCGGTCGATCGACGGCCGGGCTGCGCCGGGTTGTGGACCGGACCCTTGACGCCACCGAAACATTGATGACCGAGGCCCGGGCGCTGCCCGGCGGGTTGAAAAGCCGCCGCCTGGCCATGGAATCGGCGGCCATCCTGGAAATCGCCGACCGGCTGAAAAGCCTGCTCCGCCACCGCGACCCCTTGGGTTCAAGGCGCGTTCAATTGACCAAGCCGGGGTATGTCTGGTGTTGCGTCAAGGGGGCGGCCCGGGCTTGGGTTTAACGGTCCATGGGTGAACACGCCGCTGTTGTTCTGACGGGTCTGTCCCTGGCCTTCTGGGCCGGTCTTATAGGGTTCAGGGGGGGCTTCTGGCGGGCCGACCAGCGGCTTTCGGACACCCCCCCGGACCTTCAGGACTGGCCCGGCGTCGTTTGCGTGATCCCGGCCCGCAACGAGGCCCAAACCATCGCCGGCACCGTCGGTTCCCTCATCGACCAGGATTATCCGGGGCCGGTTTCGGTGATCGTCGTCGACGACAACTCGGACGACGGCACTTTTCATGCCGCGGGCGCTGGCGCGGCGGGGGCCCCAGGGACGGAGGACGGGCTGACGGTGGTGGCGGGCAAGGCGTTGCCGCCGGGCTGGTCGGGCAAGCTCTGGGCCATCAATCAAGGACTCCTAACCGCCGATGAAAGGCACCCGGACGCCCCTTATGTTCTGTTGACCGACGCCGACATCGTGCATGACCGGGAAAGCCTGCGCCGGCTGGCGGCCAAGGCGGAAAGCGACGGCCTCGACCTGGTGTCGTTGATGGCGCTGCTCCGGTGCGAGGGCTTCTGGGAGCGTTTCCTGGTCCCGGCCTTCGTTTTTTTCTTTCAAAAGCTTTTTCCCTTCCCGTGGGTCAATGACCCGTCCCGGTCCACCGCCGCCGCGGGGGGATGCGTGCTGTTACGCCGCTCGGCGCTGACCAAGGCCGGCGGCGTCGCCGCCATCCGGGACCGCCTGATCGACGATTGCGCGCTGGCCGCCGAAATCAAGAAACGGGGCGCCATCTGGCTCGGCCTGACCACCAGGGTGCGGAGCGAGCGGCGGTACGACAGCCTCTCTGAGATTTGGCACATGGTGTCCCGCACCGCCTTCGAGCAACTGGGAAACTCTCCGTTTCTTTTGGCCGGCACCGTCGCCGGCATGGGACTGGCTTATCTGGTGCCGCCGTTGGCCGGGCTCGGGCTCCTGGGCGGCGGTTGGGTCGTGGCCGCCGCCGGTTTGATCACCTGGTGGGGGCTGATGGGGATCGCCTATTCCCCGACGTTGAAGCTCTACGGACTTTCGAGGGGCTGGGGTTTGATGCTTCCCTTGGCGGCGCTTCTGTTCACGTTGATGACCGTTTCATCCGCCCTTCGTTACTGGCTGGGGCGCGGCGGCGCCTGGAAAGGACGCCATTACGGGGCGGGGAGCGCCCCCCATGAGTGACGCCCCGGCGTTTGTTGTGTATCCATAGCCCCATGAGCGCCCCTGAAACATCCTCGGCGGCGGAAACCTGGGCCCTCGTGGAAGCCATCGTCCGGCGTTCCGGCACGTCTTTTTACTGGGCCATGCGCTGTCTGCCGGAAAAAAAACGCCAGGCGATGTACGGCATCTACGCCTTTTGCCGCGAGGTCGACGACATCGCCGACGGACCCGGCGGCGGCGAAAAGCTGGCCCGGCTGGGCCAATGGCGGGTCGAGATCGACCGTCTTTTCGGGGATCGCCCGCGCACTCCGGTGACCCAGGCCTTGCAAGGCCTGGTCGAGGATTTCGGGCTTAAAAAAGAGGACTTCGGGGCCGTCATCGACGGCATGGAAATGGACGCCGACGAACCCCTGCGCATCGCCGATATGGATGAACTGAACCTCTATTGCGACCGCGTCGCCTGCGCCGTCGGCAGGCTTTGCGTTTGCGTCTTCGGGATCGATGGCGCCAAGGGGCGGGAGCTGGCGTTCGCCCTCGGTCAGGCGTTGCAGTTGACCAACATCCTCAGGGACATTCCCGAAGACGCCGGAAGGGACAGACTCTACATTCCCGAAGAACTTTTGCAGGCTCACGGCGTGACCGATCCGGACCTGTCCGCGAAAATGGAAAGTCCAGGTTTTTCAAAGGCTTGTGAAGTCCTGGCCGGGATCGGCGTGCGCCGGTTCGAACAGGCCGCGGAGGTGATCTCGCGCTGTGAGCGGAAGAAAGTCCGCCCGGCAATCATGATGATGGAAATTTACCGGCGAATCCTGGGCCGGCTGATGCACAGGGGGTGGAAGAACCTTTCCCTGCCGGTGGGCATTTCCAAGGTTGGCAAGCTCTGGATCGCCCTTCGTTACGGATATTTTTAGTGACCGGCATAACCCATATCATCGGCGCCGGCATGTCCGGTCTTTCGGCGGCGGTCAGCCTGATCAAGACCGGGCACCGGGTCGTCGTGCACGAATCCGCCGGACATGCCGGCGGCCGCTGCCGGTCTTTCCACGACGATGCCATGGGCCGCCGCATCGACAACGGCAACCATTTGCTGCTCGGCGGCAATCGGGCGGCTCATGCATACCTGAAGGACATCGGGGCGGAAGACAGTCTCACCGGACCCCAAAAGGCGGAATTTCACTTCCTCGACCTGAAAACCGCCGAGCGGTGGACCGTCACCCTGGATGCCGGGTTTCTGCCCAAGGCCATCTTTTCCAAGGCCGGCCGGGTCCCGGGCAGCCGTCCCATCGATTACCTGAAGGCGTTGCGGCTCGCCTGGGCCGGCGGCGAGGCCACGGTGGCCCAGTGCCTGGGCCCCGACAATGCCCTGTTTCGGCGTTTCTGGGAACCGATCGCCGTCGCCATTCTCAACACCGCCGCCGAGGAAGGGGCGGCGTCTTTGTTGTCGACGGTGATGCGGGAAACCTTTTTTCGCGGCCAAGCCGCCTGCCGTCCCCTGATCGCCAAACGGGGCTTGAGCGAAAGCTTCGTCGATCCGGCGATCCGGTTTCTCGAAGGCCGGGGCGCCGATATCGGCCTCAACAACCGGCTGAGGGGCCTGAATATCGAGGACGGCCGCGTGGCGGAGCTGGATTTCGGAGACCGGCCCGTGGCCTTGGACGACGGCGACACCGTGATATTGGCGGTGCCGCCGCCGGCCGCCGCCGGGCTGCTGCCCGGCCTCGGGACCCCCGGCGAATTCCGCGCCATCGTCAACGGCCATTTCCGCCTGGAGCGTAAAATCGAAGGCTTTTCGTTTCTCGGGCTTTCCGGCGGCCTCGGCCAATGGCTGTTCGTGCGCGGCGACGTCGCCTCGGTGACGGTCAGTGCCGCGGATGATTTGGCCGAAGAGGATAATGCCTCGATCGCCGGACGGCTATGGGCCGATGTCGCCCTCGCCCTCGGTCTCGGGGACGTTGCGTTGCCGCCTCACCGGATTGTGAAGGAAAAACGCGCCACCTTCGCCCAAACCCCGGAACAGGAAAAACGCCGCCCCGGCGCCCGGACCGGGTTGAAAAACCTTTTCCTGGCCGGGGACTGGACCGCGACGGGGCTGCCGGCGACCATCGAAGGCGGTATCCGGTCGGGCCGGACGGCCGCGGATATGATCCTGTCATCAAGTTCTAAAGACTTGAAAAAGTAGCGGTTTTCTGAGAAAAACACAGTATGGAACAATGGGGGGAAATCCCTTGGTCTTTCCGCTTGCAATCGTGACCGGTCACTTCTTATAAGGCGGCCTAAGGGATTATGCTGGAATTAGTGAAATCGCGACTAGCCGAATCGTCTCCGTCCGACGTTTACGAATTTGACGGCATCGATGGGGTCATCGAAGAAGCGCGGGATTGGCTTGCCGAACGCCAAGCCGAGGACGGCTATTGGGCGTTCGAGTTGGAAGCCGACGCCACCATCCCGGCCGAGTACATCATGCTCAACCATTACCTGGACGAGATCGACGATGCCATCGAGGCCAAACTGGCCGTCTACCTCAGGAACACCCAAGGCAAGCACGGCGGCTGGCCGCTTTACCACGACGGCGACTTTAACCTCAGCGCCTCGGTGAAGGCCTATTTAGCCCTCAAGCTGACCGGCGAAGACGTCGACGAGCCTTATATGCGGTGGGCCAGGAAGGCGATCCTGGAACACGGCGGCGCCGCCCGGTCAAACGTCTTCACCCGTTTTGCCTTGGCCCTGTTCGGCCAGGTGCCGTGGCGCGCCGTCCCGGTGATCCGGGTCGAAGCCATGTTGTTGCCCAAATGGGCACCTTTCCACATCTACAAGGTTTCCTATTGGTCGCGAACGGTGATGGTGCCGCTGAAGGTGCTGGCGGCGTTGAAACCCCGGGCCCGCAACCCGCGCGGCGTCGATATTTCCGAACTGTTCGTCAAACCGGCGAACGAACAGAGGTTTTATCAGACAAACCCGACCGGTAATTTCTTTGGCATGATGATGCTGGTCGTCGACTTTCTGGCACGATTCGTTGTCCCGCTGATTCCCCGGCGTTTGGAAAAGATGGCCATCGAAAGGGCCATGAAATTCATCACCGAGCGTCTCAACGGCGAGGATGGCCTGGGCGGAATTTTCCCGGCCATGGCCAACACGTTGATGGCCTTCGATGCGATGGAAGTTCCCAAGGACCATCCTGATTACGTCATTTGCCGCAAGGCCATCGACAAGCTTCTGGTGCTCCACGACGACTGGGGCTATTGCCAGCCTTGTTTGTCGCCCGTATGGGACACCAGCCTGGCCGCCCATGCGATGATGGAATCGGGCCTTTCCGCCAACGATCCGATCATGACGCGAGCCAATGAATGGTTGCTGGGCCGGCAAATCCTCGACGTCAAGGGCGACTGGCAGGCCAACCGCGGCCATCTTCGCCCCGGGGGATGGGCGTTCCAGTACTGGAACGACTATTACCCCGACGTCGACGACAGCGCCGTCGTCGTCATGGCGCTTCATCGCGCCGACCCTGAAAAATACCGTCAAGCCATCGAACGCGGCACCGAGTGGATCATCGGCATGCAAAGCAAAAACGGCGGCTGGGGGGCTTTCGACGCCGACAACGATCATATGTTCCTGCAAAACATTCCCTTTGCCGATCACGGCGCGCTTCTGGACCCGCCGACCGTCGATGTCAGCGCCCGTTGCCTGGGCATGCTGGCCCAATTGGGCTACGAGAAGAATCACCCGGTCATGGCCAAGGGGCTAGTGTATCTGCGCAGCGAACAGGAAGAGGACGGATCCTGGTTCGGCCGATGGGGCAACAATTACGTCTATGGGACGTGGTCGGTCCTGTGCGCCTTTAACGCCGCCGGCGAAGACATGCAGGCCCGCT
>JADFMB010000096.1 GCA_022564115.1 Pseudomonadota bacterium | reverse complement strand
GGGAAGATGCGGCTTGATCGCCGCCCACTGCTCGTCTGAAAGCCAAAATATTCCACGCATGTCTCGAAACCTCCATGTTAAGTTTCAAGACATTGAATCAGCTAAAGGTTAATGAGTTCTGACCCTAGTGTCGGAAAAGAGTCTATTATTTTCTGTAAGTACTCCCAACCATATTTATCTTTTAATAGAGAAGAGCTGTTAAGATGAGACTTTACTGCATCCATCAATTTTTGAATTACTATTTGTGGTAAAAAGTCATTATTGTGATATGGCGAAACGGCACGAAGATGATGCCGCGAAACGCTTGGTCGGAAATCTCTACCTCTAATATCCAGCTTCATTCTTACGTTCTCTCCAAAGCGAGGGCTAAATTCTGGCGAAGAGGCAATACCATGGTAAGAAATAAACCCTTTTGGAAGTGGCTGGTAATTAATTTCAGGGTGTTTTTTAGGATATTCGTTTGTATACCAGCGGACATGATTCCAAGTTTCGACTCCCTTTTTATTCCTGTGTGCAAGAATAAATAAAGCCCCCTCAATTCCACCTTCATCGATAGAAAACTTAAGGAGTTCGAAGTTTGAACCTGGGTTCGACGCATCGGGAATTTTGAAGGAGGAATCGTCTAAGTTTTCTACCCTGATATTAGTTAAATCTCCAAAATCGTTGACCTCAACAGGGAATTCAACGTTCTTGCACCAATCTCTCAGGATGTTGGTGAGTTGTCCTTCCTTTAAACGCAGGTCAGTATTCAGGCGAACATTTATTTTTGTTCCTGCGGTCTTGCGACGACCTTCTTCCACAATTATGTAGTTTCTGGGGCCTTTAAGGATTAATCGAATCGGGGTTTCTTTATCCAAAGAAGATGGTTTGTATGTCTCCACTATCACATGTTCAGAAGCTCCGAAAACAGAAAGAAACCCTACCCCGAATTGGCTTGTTGGAGTGAAAGCATAACGGTTCCGAAAAATGTCGGTAGTATAATAGGAGCGGCCAACTTGGAGAAAATGGCTGGAAATTATTTCGTCGTCCATCCCTATTCCAGAATCTTCGATGGTAAATATCTGCCGCTTTTCAACTTCATTGGTATTGTCGTTAAAAAGGTCGTCCTCGAAAATAGCAATTTTCAGACGGTAACGATCACGAATCTTTTCTGAGACTTTGGTAGGGCTCAAGGGAGGGAGCCCTCCTTCAGCCACCAAGTCTTCATACATTTGACAACGCATTGCATCTAAAGCGTTTTGAATTAGTTCACGGATGAAAACCCATTTATCTCCATAAACCTCGGAGATGAGTAAGTTAAAAACAGACGTCTCATCTAATTCAAAGCGCCAATCTCTTGCCCGATAAGTAGCTTTAGGTGACGGGTCGATGACTATGGTTGGGTTGTCGCCAGTCATGCTGGCAATAGGGGGGGTCCAATTTGAATGTCGATTGCCGCCAGCAAGGAGATTTGGGACGTTACTAATTTCGTCCACTATCCACTGACACCAATCTCGCAACAAACGATGTTCTTCCGGGGTTTCACATTCCGCTCGAATTTCAATGTTATCCGGGGATACAGCCCTATGTTTTATCCTTTCGTATTGTGTCCAATGGGCAAAACTTTCTGCCGGAATGGGGCAGGCCGCGTTTAACAATAACGGGCAGGCACGGCTGTTTTGAAGGTCAAGAAGATCACCAAGTCGCAGTATAATTGCGAGTAGCCGAAGATTAACGTCTTCATCACGAATCTGGCGACGTAAAGGAAACCTGACTTTGTCGTCGAGCGCTGTGCGGGAAAGGCCGTGGGCGACACAAACCTCCGAAATGGCGGTTTGGAGATCCCCATCATCAAAGGCTATACGCCCGAGGGATGATTGGTGCTGAGAGATAACATCCGCGGCGCGTTCGTGATGGACGCGGCGGACATATTCGGCAATTAAAAATCTCGTTTGCAGATCACTAATAAAATTCCGAACTGAGTTATCTTCCGGTTTGTTTCCCTCTCGGAAATCTTTAATTTCATTCCAACGCTTGTGGGCTTCTCCATCCGGTCCGGTCCATCTTTTCCATTCTGCTTCCGTCAAAATGGTTTCTTTTTCCTTGTTGGAGGTGACCATTCCAGCGTCATGAAGGTAGGCTGCGGCAATGAGTATGTAAGCTTCGACTCCCGATAAATTTATTACGGATTTTTCAGCATCATCATCGTGAAAAAGGAATTTTGATATTTGAAGGATAATAGATTCGCTGTGTTCAATTGTATGTCGCGTGTAATGAGGAAATGTTTCGGGGATGTAATTCAGCCATCCCTGAATTTCCTCACGCAACTCAAGAACCTTTCCATAATAAATTTCATGATTCTTGAGGTATTGCATTAAGGGGACAGTTTCAAAATTCACCGACATTTCCTTAAATCCTTAATAGCACCACAAAAAAAACCGCGGTAAAAATATCAAAAATCATGCTACTGGAGGGTGCGTAAAAATACTCTTTTTATTTTTACGCGCAAAAATATTGTTTTATTCATATTCTTTCTTACACACTCCCCCCCTTAAAAATTCAACCACATCAGGGCCGCCGCCCGCCGTCACTTGGGATTCGCCATGGCTCTGGCCGATTAAACAGGCTGTTGCGGCTTCATGTCGTTGGGATCGATTCCCGCGACTTCGACCGGCGACGTCATCGCATCGCGGCGGAAGGGTTCGCCGAGTTCCTGGTTGAGGATGACTTCGATGAACGTCGTCACGCCCTCGTTCTGGGCCTCGCAGGCTTCTTTCAGCGCCTGGGTGAGTTCCGATTGGGTGGTCACGGCGACCCCTTTCAGCCCGCATCCCTCGGCGACCTTGGCAAAGCTGAAATCCGGATTGAGCTCGGTGCCGACGAAATTGTTGTCGTACCAGAGGATGGAATTGCGCTTTTCCGCGCCCCACTGGTAGTTGCGGAAGATGACCATGGTAATGGCCGGCCATTCCTGGCGCCCGCACGAGGTCATTTCGTTCATCGAGATGCCGAACGCGCCGTCGCCGGCGAAACCGACCACGGGCGTATCCGGGCAACCGATCTTGGCGCCGATAATGGACGGGAAGCCATATCCGCAGGGACCAAAAAGCCCCGGCGACAGATATTTCCGGCCTTCCTCGAAGGTCGGATAGGCATTGCCGATGGCGCAGTTGTTGCCGATATCGCTGGAAATGATGGCGTCCTTGGGCAGGCCGTCCTGGATGGCGCGCCACGCCTGGCGCGGCGACATGTGGTCGGGTTCCCTGTCGCGGCAATCGGCGTTCCAGGTGGTGCCGGGGTCGTCTTCCTCGTGATCCAGGCTGCTGAGGGTTTGCAGCCACGCCGACTTGGTCTGATGGATGAGCGCCTTGCGGTCTTCGCGGCCGGCGTCACCGGCGTTCGAGGAGAGTTGCTCCAAAATCCGTTGCGCGACCAATTTGGCGTCGCCGCAAATCCCCACCGTCACCTTTTTCGTCAAACCGATCCGGTCGGCGTTGATGTCGACCTGAATGATCGCCGCGTCCCCGGGCCAATAGTCGATGCCGTAACCGGGCAGGGTCGAGAACGGATTAAGCCTCGTTCCCAACGCCAGGACCACGTCGGCCCGGGCAATCAATTCCATCGCCGCCTTGGAGCCGTTGTACCCCAAGGGTCCGCAAGCCAGGGCGTGCGAGCCCGGAAAGCTGTCGTTGTGCTGGTAGCCGTTGCAAACCGGCGCATCCAGCCGTTCGGCGAGGGCGACGCAGTCGGCGATGGCATCGCCGATGACGACCCCGGCGCCGGACAGGATGACCGGGAACTTGGCCCCGGACAACAGTTTGGCGGCCTCGGCAATGGCCGCCTCCCCACCCGCCGGACGCTCGATGCGGACGATCTGGGGAAGATCGATGTCGATCACCTGCGTCCAGTAATCGCGGGGCACGTTGATCTGCGCCGGGGCCGAGCCGCGGATCGCTTTTTCGATGACGCGATTGAGGACCTCCGCCATCCGCGACGGATTGCGGACCTCTTCCTGGTAGCAGACCATGTCCCGGAACAGGGCCATTTGCTCGACTTCCTGGAAGCCGCCTTGGCCGATGGTCTTGTTGGCCGCCTGCGGCGTCACCAGCAGCATCGGCGTGTGGTTCCAATAGGCGGTTTTGACCGGGGTCACGAAATTGGTAATCCCCGGACCGTTTTGGGCGATGGCCATGGCGATTTTGCCCGTCGTCCGCGTGTAGCCGTCACAAATCAATCCGCCGTTGGTCTCATGCGCCACATCCCAGAAGGTGATGCCGGCTTTCGAAAACAAATCGGAAATCGGCATGAACGCCGAGCCGATGATTCCGAACGCATGCTCGATGCCATGCATCTGCAGGACCTTCACAAAGGCTTCCTCGGTGGTCATTTTCATGATCGCGTTTCCTTACATTCCTGGTCAGGCGGCGATGGCCTCCCCGGGGTCCTTATAGTCGTAACCGAGATCGTCGGCGACCGCCCTGTAGGTGACGTGGCCATGATGCACGTTCAAGCCGTTCAATAAATGCGCGTCATCCCCGAGGGCCTGCCGATAGCCCTTGTCGGCGAGCGCCAGGATGAACGGCAGGGTAACGTTGTTCAGCGCATAGGTCGACGTGTGGGACACCGCGCCCGGCATGTTGGCGACGCAATAATGAACCACGCCGTCGACTTGATAGATGGGCTCGGCGTGGGTGGTCGGGCGCGAGGTCTCGAAGCAACCGCCCTGGTCGATGGCAACATCAACCAGCACCGCGCCCTTGTTCATCTCCTTGACATGTTCGGCCGAGACCAGCGTTGGCGCCTCGGCGCCGGGCACCAGCACGGCGCCGATCACAAGGTCGGCATCGGGCAATTGTTCCTCGATGGCAAGCCGTGTCGAATAGAGCGTCTTCAAGGCCGGTCCGAAACGGACCACCAGCGAACGCATGGTATCGACGTCGCGGTCCAGCACGGTCACATCGGCGCCCATGCCAAGGGCGATGTAGGCGGCGTTCTCGCCGACCACGCCGCCGCCGATGATTACCACCTTGGCCGGGGGGACCCCCGGCACGCCGGCCAACAGGACGCCGCGCCCGCCCTGCGCCATCTCCAGTGAATGGGCCCCGGCCTGCACCGCCATGCGCCCGGCGACCTGGGACATTGGCGCCAACAACGGCAACCCCCCGCGCCCGTCGGTCACCGTTTCATAGGCGATGCAGACGGCGCCGCTTTCCACCAAATCCTTGGTTTGTTCCGGGTCGGGAGCAAGATGCAGATAGGTGAACAGCACCTGGTCCTGGCGTAGCATCTTGCGCTCGGCGGCCTGCGGTTCCTTGACCTTGACGATGATGTCGGCGGCGGCGAAGATTTCCTCCGCCGTGTCGGCAATATCCGCGCCGACCGTCCGGTAAGCCTCGTCATCGGCGTCGATGCCGGCGCCGGCCTTGGTTTCAACCATCACCCGGTGGCCGTGGTGGACGGCTTCGAACACGCTGGCCGGTGTCATGCCAACGCGAAACTCGTTGTTCTTGATTTCCTTCGGAACGCCAAGCAACATCTTTCAATCCTCCTTTACTATCCCCCGCCGGCTCGCCGGGCGAATCATGGACCGGGGCTTCGGCGCCTGCCATAATCACCAAAACACGACGCCGTTGTAGACCCAGGAGAACGCCAAATGCAATACACCGCCAACACGCTGGAAAAACACTGGATGCCGTTTACCGGCAACCGGGACTTCAAGGCCGATCCCCGGCTCGTCGTCCGCGGCCAAGGCGTCCATTACTGGGACCACAAGGGCGGCAAGATCCTGGACGGATCGTCGGGGCTGTTCTGCTCGGCCGCCGGCCATTGCCGGCCCGAGATCGCCGAAGCGGTGTACAAACAGATCAAGGAAATGGATTTCGTCGCCCCGTTCCAGTCGGGCCACCCGGCGTCGTTCGAGTTGGCGGACAAGATCTCGAAGCTGACGCCCGACGGCTTTGAGCACGTGTTCTTCGCCAATTCCGGCTCCGAGGCCATCGATACGGCGCTAAAGATCACCATGGCCTATCACCGCGCCCGGGGCGAGGGTCAGCGCATCCGCTTCGTCTCCCGCGAGCGGGCGTACCACGGCGTCAACATCGGCGGCACGTCCCTCGGCGGCATGGTCAAGAACCGCGAGACGTTTTCCGGCCTGATGCCCAATATCGTCCACATGCGCCACACCTGGCTGGAGGAAAACCGGTTCACCAAGGGCCAGCCGGAAACCGGCGCGTACCTCGCCGACGACCTCGACCGGTTTGCCCAGACTTACGGCGGCGGCACCATCGCGGCGTGCTTCGTCGAGCCCATCGCCGGGTCCACCGGGGTCCTGGTGCCGCCCAAGGGGTATCTGGAACGGCTGCGCGAAATCTGCGACGCCCACGGGATCGTGCTGGTGTTCGACGAGGTGATCTGCGGCTTCGGGCGCACCGGCAAGGCGTTCGCGGCGCAATCTTTCGGCGTTACGCCCGACATCATCACCATGGCCAAGGCGTTGACCAACGGCGCGGTGCCGATGGCGGCGGTCGCGGTCAAGGACGAGATTTACGACACCGTCGTCAATGCCGCCCCGGAAAACACCATCGAGCTTTTCCACGGCTATACCTATTCGGCCCATCCGGTGGCCTGCGCGGCGGGGCTGGCGGCGCTGGAGATCTACGAGAAAGAAGGCCTGTTCGAACGGGCCGAGGAACTGTCGCCCTATTTCCTGGACAGGATTTTTTCGCTCCGGGACTTGAGCGCGGTCACCGACATCCGCGGTTACGGCATGATCGCCGGCATCGACGTGGCGGGCGGGGACGTGCCGGGGGCGCGCGGCACGCAAATCCAGAAGGACCTGTTCTGGAACGGGTTGCATGTAAAATTCACCGGCGACACCGCCATCGTCGCGCCGCCGTTCGTGGCCGAGAAGGAACACATCGACGAAATCGTCAACATCCTCCGCGACATCATCGGCGCAAGCAAGTGAAGGCTTTATTGCAACGGGTCAGCGAAGCCAGTGTCGGCCTGGAAGGCGAGGTGCTGTCGGCCATCGGGCCGGGGCTGGTGGTGCTGGTGTGCACGGACAGGGAAGACACCGACGCGGATGCCGATTTCTTCGCCCGCAAGATCGCCAACATGCGGCTGTTCGCCGACTCCGACGGCAAGAGCAACCTTTCTGTCCTCGACGTCGGCGGCGAAGCCCTGGTCATCAGCCAGTTCACCCTCGCCGCCAACTGGCGCAAGGGCAACCGGCCCGGCTTTTCGGCCGCCGCCGACCCCGGGATGGCGGAAAAGCATTATCAATATTTCTGCAAGCGACTGGCCGCCGAGGGGGTGCCGGTGCGGACCGGGAAATTCCGCTCCCCCATGGCGGTCAGCCTGGTCAACGACGGGCCGGTGACGATCTGGATGGATTCCAAGGACAAATAGCAGCCGCCCGCCGCACCCTTAGCCGGCGACCACCAGGATCAAAATACCGCCGGCGATGAAGACGATGCCGGCGATTTCAAGTCTGTTGATCTTCTCGCGGAAGAAAACCACCGAGGCGATGAAGGTGAAGATCAGCTCGATCTGCCCCAGCGCCCGCACATAGGCCGCGTTCTGGAGCGTGAAGGCGGAAAACCAGAAGATCGACGCCAGCACCCCCGCCACCCCGACCAACAGCGACGGCCGCCAGTGGACGATGACGGCCTTCAACTGGCCGCGTTCGCGGAACGCCAGATAGGCGCCCATCAACAGCGTCTGCATGACCACCGAGACGGCGAGGGTGAACGCCGCCTGCATGATGAAGCCGTCGCCGCCCAGCGACAGCGCCCCGCCCCGGTAAAAGACCACCGACGCGCCCAGGAAGGCGCCGCAGACAAGCCCGATCACGGTCGGTTTTTGCCCCAGGCCGGTGATCAGATTGCGGGCCGAGATGTGGGTCTCGGCCACCGACAGCGCCATGACGCCGATCAGGCTGATGGCGATGGCGAGGGCGGCGACGGCGCTCAGGGTATCGCCCAGGATCAACAGCCCCAGGATCGCCACCTGCGCGGTCTCGGTCTTCGAGTACGTGGTGCCGACGGCGAAGTTCTTGAACGAGAACAGCCAGATCAGCAAAAAAGTGAAGATGATCTGCGATATCCCGCCCAGGAAACAATAGATCAGGAACTCCCCGCTGAGGTTGGGCACCGCGTAGCCGCCGAATTCGACCAGCCCCCAGACATAAAGCACCGCGAACGGCCAGGCATAGAGAAACCGCACGTAGGTCGCGCCCGCCGTCGACAATCGCGCCTTCAGGTGCTTTTGCAGCGCCGAGCGCAGGTTCTGGAAGAAAGCCGCGGCGACGGTGAGGGGAATCCACAGTTCGAACATCGGCGGCGATTATAACGGTTGCGCCGTGCCCGTCACCGCGTTTCCATGGCTTCCCGCGTGGCAATATCCGGAGACAGACCCGTTGGCCAAAAGCCCCCCCAAAAAAGCCCAGGCCGTCATCATCGGCGGCGGCGTCATCGGGTGTTCCATCGCCTATCACCTGGCCAAGATCGGCTGGTCCGACGTGGTGCTGCTGGAACGCAAGAAGCTGACCTCGGGCACGACCTGGCATGCCGCCGGGCTGATCGGGCAGCTCCGCGACAACCCGGACATGACCAAGTTGGCCAAGTACACGGCCGAGCTTTACCTGGGGCTTGAAGATGAAACCGGCCAGGCCACGGGCTACAAGCGGAACGGCTCGCTTTCCATCGCCACCACCGAGGGCCGCCTGGAAGACCTGAAGCGCCGCGCCGACATGGCCAAGGTGTTCGGGCTTCGGGTCGACGTCATCGGGCCCAGGGAATGCAAGGAGCGTTACCCGCTGATCACCGTCGATGACGTGTTGGGCGGCATCTTCGTTCCCACCGACGGCCAGGCCAACCCCACCGACGTGACCATGGCGCTGGCCAAAGGGGCGCGAAAAGGCGGCGTCGGGATTTTCGAGGACACCAAGGTCCTGGGCATCAATCACTCCGATGGCCGGGTCACCGGCGTCGAAACCGAGACCGGCGCCATCGCCGCGCCCTATGTCGTCGCCGCCACCGGCATGTGGACGCGGGAACTGGCCGCCACCGTTGGCGTCAACGTGCCGCTGCACGCGTGCGAGCATTTCTACATCCTGACCGAACCCTTCGACGGCGTGACGCCGGATTTGCCTGTGTTCCGCGACTACGACGCCTGGGCCTATTACAAGGAAGACGCCGGCAAGATATTGCTGGGCGCGTTCGAGCCCGAGGCCAAGCCCTGGGGCATGGACGGCATCCCCGAGGATTTCTGTTTTGATCAGTTGGCCGACGATTTCGATCACTTCGAGCCGATCCTGGAAAAGGCGCTGCGCCGCATGCCGGCCCTGGAAAGCGTCGGCATCCAGACCTTTTTCTGCGGGCCCGAAAGCTTCACCCCCGACAATCGCTATTACCTGGGCGAGGCGCCGGGGCTGGAAGGGCTGTTCGTCGCCGCCGGGCTCAATTCCATCGGCATCCAGTCGGCCGGCGGCATCGGCTTGGCGCTGGCGGAATGGATGCGGGACGGGCACCCAACGATGGACCTCGGGACCGTCGATATCCGCCGCGCCCTGCCGTTCCAGGCCGACCCGGAATACCTGCGCCAGCGCGTCACCGAGTCCCTGGGGCGGCTCTATGCCGTGCATTGGCCGTTTCATCAGTACCGGACCGCCCGGGGCATCCGCAAATCGCCGTTTTACGATCGCCTGGCCGAACGCGGCGCGTGCTTCGGCGAGGCCCAGGGATGGGAGCGCCCCAACTGGTACGCGCCCGACGACGTGAAGCCGGAAACCATCTACGGCTTCAGCCGTCAGAACTGGTTCGATTATTCGGCCGCCGAACACCGGGCGGTGAGGGAAGGGGTGGGACTGTTCGATCAGACCTCGTTCGCCAAGTTCCGGCTCCAAGGCGGGGATGCGGAGGTGGTTCTCAACCAGGTCTCGGCCAATGACGTCGCCGTCGAGCCCGGCCGCATCGTCTATACCCAATGGCTGAACGAACGGGGCGGCATCGAGGCCGACCTCACCGTCACCCGCTTAGGTCCCGAAAGCTTCCTGATCGTCACCGGGGCGGCGTCGCAGGTCCGCGACTTCCACTGGCTGAGGCGCCATATCCCGGACGGCGCCGATGCCCGGCTTACCGACGTTACCGGGAACCTCGCCGTGCTCGGCGTCATGGGCCCGAAGGCCCGGGACCTTTTGCAAGGGCTCACCGGGGCCGATCTTTCCAACGGCGCCTTTCCGTATCAAACGTCCCGGGAGATAGAGATCGGCGGGGCCTCCGTCCGCGCCTCGCGCATCACCTACGTCGGCGAACTGGGCTGGGAGCTTTATATTCCCACCGCCACCGCCGCCCGGGTCTTCGATGCCATTACCGAAGAAGGCGTCGGCCACGAACTGGCCTTGGCCGGCACCCACGCCCAGAATTCGCTCCGCATGGAGAAGGCGTAT
>JADFMB010000095.1 GCA_022564115.1 Pseudomonadota bacterium | reverse complement strand
ATTTCCCGGATTGTCCGCCATTTTTTGCCGTTCGTCACTAAGGCAATTATCCCTATCCGACCCTGCCGGGGACAGGGGCGGGCCGGATTAGCGCCGCCGCCTCCCGCCTTTGGATTTGCCCCGCCCCGCGGCCCTGGTTTTGGCGCCACCCGTGGCGCGGCCTTTGGCGCGCCGGGGAGGCCGGCCCCCCCTGGCCTTGGCGCCCTTTTTGGCGGACAACGGCGGCCCGGAATCCATCAACGCCAACACCATGCCGCCGGTCACCGGGTTGGCTTCCGTCAGGCGCACCTCGATCTCGTCGCCGAGGCGGTATTCGATGCCGCTGTCGCGGCCCCGGAGCATATGGCGGGTCTCGTCGTGGACATAATAGTCGTCGGCCAGGGTGCGCATCGGGACAAGCCCGTCGGCGCCGGTCTCGGTCAGGGTCACGAACAGGCCGAACCGGGTGACGCCGTTGATGCGGCCCTGGAAAACGGCGCCGATGCGGTCGGCCAGGAAACCGGCGATAAAGCGGTCGATGGCGTCGCGCTCGGCGCCGGCGGCGCGGCGTTCAGTCATCGACAGGTGTTCGCCCATGTCGGCGAAATCGCGGGGATTTTTCTCCAGCCCCCCCGAGAGACCCCCTAGGCCAAGCCGGGCGCTGGCGATCAGCGCCCGATGCACCAAAAGGTCGGCATAACGCCGGATCGGCGAGGTGAAATGGCAATAACGCACGAGCGCCAGCCCGAAGTGGCCGACGTTGTCGGGGGCGTATTCGGCTTGGGCCTGGCTGCGCAGCACCATTTCGTTGACCATCGGCGCGTGGGGGGTGGCGGCGGCTTTTTTCAGGATCTGGTTGAAGCGTTTGGGTGTCGGCGCGCCGCCGCGGGCGAAGCGGATGCCGACGCTGTCGAGGACGCCTCGAAGGGCTTCAAGTTTTTCCTTCGACGGCTGGTCGTGGACCCGGTACATGCAGGGCCGGCCCGCCTTTTCCAGGGTCTCGGCGGCGGCGACGTTGGCGGTGATCATGAATTCCTCGATCAGCTTGTGAGAATCGAGGCGGCGGCGGACTCCGATGCCGGTGACGGTGCCGTCGGGCGCCAGCTCGATCCGCCGCTCCGGCATTTCCAGTTCCAGCGCCTGCCTCGCCGCGCGGCCCTTGAGCAACGCTTGAAAAGCGCCGAAAAGGGGGTCGATCACCGAATCGAGAAGCGGCCCCGTGGTCTTGTCGGGGTTGCCGTCGCGGGCCGCCTGGACCTGTTCATAGGTCAGCCTGGCGGCGGAACGCATGACGCCGCGGCGAAATTGGTGGCGCCGCAGTTTTCCCGAGGCGTCGATCCAAAAATCGACGGCGACGCAGGGCCGGTCCTCGCCGGGCACCAGCGAACACCAGCCGTTGGAAAGGGCTTCGGGCAGCATCGGCACCACCCGGTCGGGAAAATAGACCGAATTGCCGCGCTCATGGGCGTCCCGGTCCAATGCGTCGCCGGAGCGCACGTACCAGGCGACGTCGGCGATAGCAACCAGCAGATGCCAGCCGCCGGGATTTTTCTTGTCCGGGTCCGGCTCCGCCCACACCGCGTCGTCGAAATCACGGGCGTCGGCGCCGTCGATGGTGACCAGCGGCAGGGAGCGGAAATCGTCGCGGTCCTTTGCCGGCGCCGGCCCGGCCTGGACGGCCTGTTTTTCCGCCGCCGCCGTAAAACGGGTCGGCAGGTCGTAATCGGCAACGGCGATCATCGACGGCGCGGCGGGGCCTTCGCCGCCGTGTAGGACCTCGACGATTCGGGCCTGGCGGAGGCCCAGCCGCCGGCCGCGCAAGGGCTCGGCCCGAACCAGGTCGCCGGGTTCGGCATCGAGCGTATCGCGGAGATCGACGGCGAACTCGCCCCTGGAGCGCTTGTCCGTCGGCCGGAGCCGTGCTTCGCCGCCGACTTTTTCGAAGATTCCCAGAATCCGGCGCGGCGCGGCGGCGATGGCGCGGATGGTCCGGCCTTCGAATTCGCCGTCGCCGGTGGGAGTCAGGCGCGCCAACACCCGGTCGCCAGGGCCGGGCGCCGGACGCCCGCGGCGGCCCGGGACCATATAGATCCGGGGGACTTCGCCGTCGCCGTCCCAGGCCACCGGCCGGGCCAGCAGGTCGCCGTCCCTGTCGGTGCCGGTGATTTCGACCACCGCCACCGGCGGCAGGGCTTCGGGCGCCCGCACGCGCCGGCCCCGGTCCCTGTCAAGGTCGCCGTCCAGTTCCATCTCGCGAAGCACCTTTTTCAGGGTCATCTTCTGGCGCGAGTCGAGCTTGAAGGCGCGGGCGATCTCGCGCTTGCCGACCCGCTTGGGGCTCGAGCGGATGAATTGCAGGATTTCTTCGCGGTTGGGGAAGGGGGATTTCTTGGCTGGCTTAGAGGGTTTCTTGGTCAACGGCTTATTCGTTCAGGGCGGCGGGGGTTTCGGTTTTCTTCGGCCCCGGTTTCTTCTTGGCGGCGGTTTTCTTTTTCCTGGGCGCCGCTTTTTTCTTCTTTTTCGAGCCCTTGCCGCCTTTCGCCGCCTTTGCCGCCAGAAGTTCGATGGCCTGCTCCAGGGTCACGGTGTCGGGGTCGGTCCCCTTCGGCAGGGTCGCCATCAGCCGGCCGTGCTGCACATAAGGCCCCCAACGGCCAGCTTTCTGGACCACCGGCTTGTCGTCGTCGGGATGCATGCCCAACTCCTTCGGCGGCGCTTTCCGGGGCGCGTCCGCCAACAGGTGCACGGCCCGGTTCAACCCAATGGTCAACACGTCGTCTTCGCCCTTCAACGATACGTAGGTGCCGCCGACCTTGATGAAGGGTCCGAAACGGCCGAACCCGGCGGTGATCATGTCGCCGGTTTCGGGGTCGGGGCCGATGTCGCGGGGCAGACTCAACAAACCGAGGGCACTCGCCAGGTCGATATCCGACGGACTCATGTCCTTGGGGATGGAAGACCGCTTGGGTTTGATTTTTTTCATGCCGTCGACGGTTTCCTCGCCCCGCTGCACGTAAAAGCCATAGGGCCCCTTGCGGAGCGTCACCATGTCGCCGGTTTCGGGGCAGGTGCCCAGTTCCTTCGGCCCGTTGGCGGTTAGCGCCTCGTCGCCGCCGTTGCCGTTGGTGACCTCCAGCGGCCGGGTAAACCGGCAATCGGGGTATTTGTTGCAGCCGATAAAGGCGCCGAACTTACCCAGCTTCAGGTTCAGCCGCCCGTCGTCGCAGGACGGGCATTGGCGCGGATCGGAACCGTCTTCGCCGGGACGGAAGAAGTGCGGCCCCAAAATCTCGTCCAGCTTGTCCAGAACCTCGGAAACCCTCAGGTTCTTGGTTTCGGCGACGGCGTTGTTGAAGGCGTCCCAGAATTCCCGGAGCACCACCTTCCATTCGACGCGGCCGCCGGAAATATCGTCCAGCTTTTCCTCCAGCTCGGCGGTGAAGTCGTATTCCACGTAGCGGGTGAAATAACTGCTAAGGAAAGCGGTCACCAGACGCCCCCGGTCGACGGGTTCGAACCGGCGCTTTTCCAGTCTCACGTAGTTGCGGTCCTGAAGCACGGAGATGATGCTGGCGTACGTGGACGGCCGGCCGATGCCCAGTTCCTCCAGCCTTTTCACCAAGCTGGCTTCGGTAAAGCGCGGCGGCGGCTGGGTGAAGTGCTGTTCCGGGGTCACCGATCGGCGTTCAAGGCCCTGACCCCGGGTCAGTTTGGGCAGAATTTTTTCGCCGTTACCGCTGTCTGAATCGTCCTTGCCTTCCCGGTAAAGCTTGTAGAACCCGTCGAAGACAAGCGTTGATCCGGTGGCCCGGAAGACCGCCTCGCCGTCGGGCGACCCGATATCCGCCGACACCTGGTCGAGGACCGCGGATTCCATCTGGCTGGCGACGGCGCGGTTCCAGATCAGTTGATAAAGGCGGTTCTGGTCGTCGTCCAAACGGGCGGAAACGTCGCGGGGGCGGCGGAAGGCGTCGGTCGGGCGGATGGCTTCGTGCGCTTCCTGGGCGTTCTTGGCCTTGGATTTATAGACCCGGGCCTTGTCCGGAACGTAATTGTTTCCGAAGTCGCCGCCGATCAGGGCCCTGGCGGCGGCGATGGCTTCGCCCGCTATCTGCACGCCGTCGGTCCGCATATAGGTAATCAGCCCCACCGTCTCGCCGCCGATTCTGACGCCCTCGTAGAGGCGCTGGGCCACCTGCATGGTGCGCTTGGCCGTCATCCGGAGCTTGCGCGACGCCTCTTGCTGCAGGGTCGAGGTGGTGAAGGGCGGCGCCGGATGGCGCCGGGTCTGTTTCTGTTCGACCTTGGCGACGGTGAAATCGCGGGCCTCGGCGGCGTCGACGGCGGCCTGGGCCCGGTCCTCGGCGCCGATGTCCATCTTGCCGAGCTTATGGCCGTCGAGATGGATCAGTTGGGCCTCGACGGTATCGCCGCCGGGCGTTTCGAAGACCGCCTTGATGGTCCAGTATTCCCTGGCTTCGAAATTCTCGATATCGGTTTCGCGTTCGCAAATGAGCCGCAACGCCACCGACTGCACGCGCCCGGCGGATTTGCTGCCCGGAAGCTTGCGCCACAGCACCGGCGACAGGGTGAAGCCGACGAGGTAATCGAGCGCCCGGCGCGCCAGGTAGGCATCGACCAGTTCGTTGTCCAGTTCCCGGGGATGCTCGAAGGCTTCGAGGATGGCGGACTTGGTGACCTCGTTGAAGACGACCCGCTTGACGTCGACGCCGGCAAGCGCGTTGGCGGCCTCCAGCACCTCGCGCACGTGCCAGGAAATGGCCTCGCCCTCGCGGTCCGGGTCGGTGGCCAGATACAGGCGATCGGCGCCCTTGACCGCCTTGGCGATTTCCTTCAGGTGCTTTTTGGCCTTGTCGTTGACTTCCCAATCCATTTCGAAGTCGGACTCGGGGCGCACCGATCCGTCCCTGGACGGCAGGTCGCGGACGTGGCCGTAGGAGGCCAGCACGATGTAATCCGGGCCCAGGTATTTGTTGATGGTCTTGGCCTTGGCCGGGCTCTCGACGATGACGACGTTGGTCATGGGTCTCCGCTGGGTAATTTATTCGGGGGCTTGTGGCCCTTGTATTAGCGAAACTTGATTACCCGGGTGACGTTCGAGACGGCCCGCCAACTCCAATTCCAGGAGCACCCAGGACACGACGGGGGAGGAGAATTGGCAGTTACGGATGATTTCGTCAACTAAAGACGGCGTTGGGCTTAAGCTTTTTTCAATGGCGCTACGCGCCTCCCCGACTTCGACCGGCGTCGGCGTGTCCATGGAAGCACCTTTGAAATCAACAGGTTCGCGTTCCTTCAAGGGTGTCCTTTCGGCTTCGTTCAGGGCCTGGAATACGTCTTCGGCCGATTCCGTCAAAATCGCCCCTTGGCGGATCAAATGGTTGGTTCCGCGCGCCCGGGGGTCGACGGCCGATCCGGGGACGGCAAAGACCTCGCGGCCCTGTTCCAATGCCATCCGGGCGGTGATCAGCGACCCCGAGCGCGGGCTCGCCTCGACGATGACGACGCCCCGGGCGATGCCCGAAATCAGACGGTTGCGGCGCGGGAAATGACGGGCCAGGGGCCGGGTGCCGGGAGGGACCTCGGAGATCAGGGCGCCTTCGGCGACGATTCTTTCATAGAGGGATTGGTTTTCCTTCGGATACACCACGTCGAGGCCGCCGCCCAGCACCGCCAGCGTCCCGGTGGCGATGGCCCCTTCATGGGCCGCGGCGTCGATGCCCCGGGCCATGCCCGAAACCACCAACAGCCCGCCGTGGCCGAGATCGGCGGCGATCTTGCGGGCGAAGCGGTAGCCGTTGACCGAAGCGTTGCGGGCGCCGACGACGGCGACCGCCTTCTTGGCCAGGAGATGGCCGTGTCCGAGGAGGCCGATCAGCGGCGGCGCGTCCTCGATGTGGGCGAGGAGCGGCGGGTAATCGGGACCGCCCCGGCTGACGAGGCGGGCGCCGATCCGTTCCATGGCCTCCACTTCGGCCTCGGCCTGGGCCTTCGAGAAGACCTTGATACGCCTGCCGCCGCCGTGGCGCGCCAGGTCCGGCAGCGCGTCCAGGGCCGCCCGGGCGGTGGCGAACCGTTCCAGGAGCTTATAAAACGTGATCGGCCCGACGTTGTCCGACCGGATCAGCCTGAGCCAGTCGAGCTTTTCGGCGTCGGAAAGCGATTGCGGGAGGGATTTGTTTTCGTCGGACATGGCGGGCGAGGGTGGTCCAGGGTCGGGGGCGGCGTCAAGGGCGGCGGTCTTGGTGCCGGCCGAAGTTGATTTCAGACGGTATGGGGCCCAATTACCGGTAAAAGACAAATGTTCATCTTATGTTCTATAACAGGCAATGGTTGTCTGGCAAGGGGAATCCGCGGTGGCGCAGTTGAAAAGGATAAGACGCTAAGCGTCCTAACCCACCACCGCCGCTTTCGTCCGCTTGAGCACCCAGGCCGGGATCAGGGCGGCGACGAAGACCAGGGCGATGACCATGAAGGCGTCCTGGAAGGCGAAGGTGCTGGCCTGGGCGTTGATGACGTGGCCCAGGTAATCAAGCGCCCCTGTCTGTTGCATGGCCTCGGGCACCCCCGATTCCGACAACAGCCGTTCGATCTTGTCCATCAGTTCACGGGTCAGGCTGTTGGCCGGGGTTTGGGTGTTGGTCAACGCCCCGGCGTGGACTTCGGTGCGCTGTTCGATCACCACCACCAGCCCATTGACGCCGAAGGCGCCGCCCAGTTGGCGGGTGAAGTTATAAGTGCCGGCGCCCAGGTTGAGCCTTTTGCTGGAAATAGCCTTCATCGCCGCCGAGCCCATGTTGGGCATCACCAGGCCGAGTCCCAGGCGCGTGCCGACGGCGAACAGGGCCATCATCAGGAACGGCGTGTTGACGTCGGAGCCGGCGAGGAAATAGGCCGCCAGCGCGAACACGGCAATGCCGATTATGATCGGCTGGTGTTCGGGCACCACATCGGCGATCCTTCCAGAGAACGGGATCATGACGACCAGCAACACCCCCGCCGGCACCAGCACCAGGCCGGCCCGGGTGGCGGTGAAGCCCTGGATCGTCTGGGTGAACACCGGGATCGCGTAGTTGGTCGCGAAGTTGCCGGCGCCGAAGGCGAAGGCAATGGCCATGGCGGCGGCGAAGCGGGGATTGAGAAAAAGTCTGAGATCGAGAATCGGCGAGCGGGTCTGGGCCTGCCAATAGACGAAGGCGACGGCGGTTGAGAATCCGACAACGAACAATATCACGATATCGTTCGAACCCCATCCCCAGCGTTGTCCGTTGCCGAGGCCGGTCATCAGGCACACCAGCGCCGTGCACAAAAGCGCGAACCCGGCCCAGTCGAATTCAGGCAGCCGGCGCGGGAATTTCCGGCCCGGCATGAACATCAGGCCCATGACGAAGGCGACGCCGACCAGCGGCAAGGGTATCAGGAAGATGTCGCGCCAGGTCATGGCGTCGATGGTGATGCCCCCGACCAGGGGCCCGAAGCTGGGGGCCAGGGTCACCCCCATGCCGTAAAGCCCCATGGCGAAGCCGCGCCGCTCGGCGGGAAACACGGTGATGATGGTGGCCATCACCAGCGGCTGAATGACGCCGGCCGAAAAGCCCTGCATGACGCGGCCGACGATCAGCACCTCGATGGTCGGGCTGGCGGCGCAGATCAGGGAGCCAATGGTGAAGACGACCAGGGTCATCGAATACGTGAACCGCTGTCCGAAGGCGGTCACGATCCAGGTATTCAGAAGCTGGCTTGCCACCATCGCCGCCAGGAACGCCGTCGATGCCCATTGCGCCAAGTCCTGGCCGACGCCGAAGGCGCCCATGATGGACGGCACGGCGACGTTGACCATGGTCGCCGACAGGATCATCAACATGGCGCCCAACAGGCCGCCGATGGTTACCAGCCAGCGGTAACCTGGCCCATAGCGGGCGAAATGCTGCTCAACGGTCTGGGTTGCGGACGTCAATGTAGATTTCGACCATCATGCCCGGGCGCAACAGGCCGTGGCGCTGATCGATGGCGATGCGCACGGGCAGGCGCTGGGTGATTTTGGTGAAATTGCCGCTCGGGTTGGGGCTCGGCAAAAGCGCGAATTCGCTGGTCGTGGCGTTGCCGATGCTCAATACCCGGCCCTCGAACCCGGTATCCGGATAGGCGTCGATGCTGACCTCGACCTTCTGGCCGATCCTGAGCTTGCGGATCTCGGTTTCCTTGATGTTGGCCTCGATCCAGATTTTCGACGGATCATGGACCAGCGCCAGGCGTTGCCCCGGAGTCACGTACTCGCCGACCTTGACGAAGGTCTTGTCGACGACGCCGTTAACCGGGCTTTTGATGGTGCGGTCGGAGAGGTCCAGCTTCTGGTGTTCCAGCTTCGCCATAAGCTCGGCCTTGCGGTATTTGAGGATGTTCAGGTCGCCGTCCAGAACGTCGAGGCGTGCGCGTTCGGCCTCGGCTTCCTCGAGCTTCGCCCGCGCCGCCTTCAACTCGGCGGCGGCGATCCGGTGCTGGCGATCTATCCGTTGTTTGGCGTTATCCGCCTGGTCAAGCTGGCGGCGCGAGAAGACCTTGCGCTCGAACAGCTTCTGGGCCCGCTGATGCTCCCGCTGGGCGAGTTGCAACTGCGGCGCCAGGGACGATACCACGACCTTGGCGGCCTCCCACTGCGACAGTTCGAACGAATAGAGGCTGGTGGTCTGCTTGTCGATGAACCGCCTTTCGGCCGCCAGGCGCTCGCCTTCGGCGTCCATGCCCAAAAGCCGAGCCCCCAATTCGGACAGACGCAACTTTGACTCGCGGCTGTCGATGGACGCCAGCACGGTGCCTTTTGAAATTTCGTTGCCTTCGGTGACTTCCAGGGACGTTACCCACCCGGCGACGCGGCTCGATACGATGATCAGGTTGGCGTCGATGCGCGAATCGTAGGCGTAGACGAAATTGATCCGGTTATAAATTTCGCGGCCGCCGAGGATAAGGGCGGCGGCGGCGGCGACGCCGATCAACCCCAGCCGCAAAACATAAAAAAGGCCGCGACGCTTGAAGGATTGCCCCGCCGGGCTTGCCTGGAGACCGTCGCCGGCCTGGGCGCCGGCCGGGGCGCCGGCCGGGGTCAGCGCCGCCTTTGCCTTGTCCGGAGCTTCGCCGGGAATCTTCTTGTTTTTCGAATCGGTGCCGTCGTCGGGGGGCATAGGAGGCGTTCCCTTCCCATGTGATGCCGGATTCCAGTTTTGTCAAAAGCCAAAGATTGGCGGTTTTCAGCGACTTTCACCCTACCCGCCTTCGGATTGTATACATTCTATCAGGGTTTGCCAGGAAGGGAAATGGCGCCGAAAGACCCTCCGTCAGGCCCCGGCCCCACCGCCGCCGATTTTCGGCTCGGTGCCCCGGATCAGGCGTTCGATGTTGGCGCGGTGGGTGAAAATCGACAGCAAGGTCAGGGCCCCGGCGGCCAGGGCCACCGGAGTGGCGCCGATCCAGGCGGCATAGACGGGCGCCGCCGTCAGCGCCACCAACGCCGCCAGGGACGAATAGCGGAACACCGCCGCCGTCAGCAGCCACGCCCCGCAAGCGACGGCGCCGACCGGGAACAACGATCCCAACAGCACGCCCATGGTCGCCGCCACCCCCTTGCCGCCCCTGAATTTCAGCCACGGCGGAAAATTATGGCCGAGCACCGTGGCCAGGCCGGCGAAAAGCCCGGCATCCATGAGCCCGACGAAGCCCCAGTTCCTGGATACCACCAGCACCACCAGCGCCCCCTTGCCGCCGTCGAGCAGCAGCGTCGCCGCCGCCAGCGCCTTGTTGCCGGTCCTGAGCACGTTGGTGGCGCCGATGTTGCCGGACCCGATTTGGCGGATGTCGCCCAACCCGGCCATGCGCGTCAGCACCAGCCCGAAGGGAATGGAGCCGATCAGATAGCCGGCGGCGATGGCGGCGAAAAGGGCGGGTGAGAAACCGGCGACGGGTCCGCTGAGGGGAAACATAAAAAAGAATCCTCAGGCGTCCGGTTCGAAAACCAGGCGTCCGTCGATGACGGTCTTCAACACCCGGCCCTGCACCGGCCGGCCGTCGAAGGGCGAGTTCTGGGCCTTGCCGGCAAGCTTGTCGGCGTCGACCTTCCAGCCTTCGTCCGGGTCGAACAGCAACAGGTCCGCCGGCGCCCCGTTCATCGGCCCCAGGTCGATGGACGAAATCGAAATCGCGCCGTCCCGGACCGCTCGTATGTCCGTGCCTTCCGCCGCGTCGGTGTTCACCGGCCTGCTGCTACTTCAACTCCATGAGATACGCGACGAGGTTGGCGAATTCGCACCGAAGCTGTTGCGGACCAGCATTCCGCAGGAGAGCATCGGGTCGCTGATCGGTCCGGGTGGCAAGACCATCCGCCGGCTGGAAGAGGAGACGGGCGCCTCGATCGATATCCAGGAGGACGGCTCCGTCAAGATTCCCGAAAGCGCCGTCAGG
>JADFMB010000094.1 GCA_022564115.1 Pseudomonadota bacterium | reverse complement strand
CACAGCCCAGGTTAAGGTCTGCCCTTAGCAAGGCTGGTAATGAGAGGAACGTTGATACCGCCGTACGAAATGGTAGAGATCGAGCCCCCGATTTGAACCTACTTTAATCCCTGTTCTTGAAAATTCATTCCCTGTTATCTCAATTTATTTCCCTGTTAATTGGCTTAGGGAATTCGGCCAAAAGCAGTAAGAAAATCAGCCTCTTACAGGGTGTAAAGGGTGTGATTTGGAGACAATTCTAGAAAATTCCCTGTATTTTCCCTGTTTAACAGGGAATTCTGTGGAGACGGGTTCGCTTAAGACTGCGCACACCGCCACCCTCCGCAATCATTCGCATGTTTACCGGCCGAGGGCGTGGCGGATGGCGTTGGTGAGGGTGTTCGGCTTTGCCGGCTTGACGAGAAAGCCGCTGATCTTGTGGATGCGGGCCTTTTGCGCGTTCTTGTCCGTATCCTTGCCGGTCAGCATGATGATGGGGATGTCCTTGCATCCCGGAACGGCGCCGTAGCAGACTTGGCGGATGAACTCGTAGCCGCCCATCTCCGGCATTTCGATGTCGCAAACGATGAAATGAATTTTCGAGTCCGCCCCGGCCAACTTGTCCAGCGCCTCGGCGCCGTTTCCGGCAACCGTTACCGAGGCGACGCCGACTTCCTCGAGCACTTTTGCGATGACTTGTTGCGAGAACGCCTCGTCCTCGACCGTCATTACGTTTAGGGACGCAATTTCCTGGCCAGACATATTTCCACTCAGCACCTGCCGCCGATATCGGTGACCGATGGTGGCATTCCGCCGGAGAGTTTGCAACTTCCAACCGTTTGCAACAGTCTTCCCGGTGTGCTTTCGCCTAGTACCTAGTATGGTGCGACGCATTGCGAGGATGAATTGAAATTGGTAAATTGACCGTTCCTATGCAGGTCCTAAAAGCGATAAGAACCCAGGGGGGGGGGAGGCGTTGAAAATTAACAAATTCTTCGGGCTGGCAATCTCAGCGGCGCTGATCGCGACGACAGCCAACGCGACCACCCTGGAAGACGTCCAACACCTGGGGTTCGTCAATTGCGGCGTTAGCGATGGCCTGTTCGGTTTCTCAAAAGCCGACACGAACGGCAAGTGGACGGGCCTGGATGTCGATGTGTGCCGTGCCATTGCCGCCGCCGTCCTCGGCAGCGCGGAGAAGGTGAAATTCACGCCGCTGACGGATAAGGAACGGTTCACCGCCCTGCAGTCGGGCGAGGTGGACGTGCTGGTGCGCAACACCACCTGGACGTTGTTGCGCGACACCGCGCTCGGCCTCAACTTCGCCGGGGTCAATTATTATGACGGTCAGAGCTTCATGGTGCGCAAGGATTTAGGGCTCAAAAGCGCCAAGGAGTTGAGTGGTGCTGCCGTGTGCGTCACCACCGCCACCACCACCGAGCGCAACCTCGCCGATTTCTTCCGAGCCAACGCGAAGGAATACAGACCGGTGACATTTGAAAGCTCCATCACCGCGGTGGCGGCCTACGACGCCGGGAAATGCGACGTCTATACCAGCGACCGGTCGGCACTGGCCGCCTGGCGTTTAACTTTGAAAGAGCCGGACGTCCACATGATCCTGCCCGATGTGATTTCCAAGGAGCCCCTGGGCCCGGTGGTGCGCCACGGTGACGACCAGTGGTTGGATCTGGTGAGGTGGACCTTGTATGCCATGCTCGAAGCCGAAGAGCAGGGCGTCAACTCCAAGAACGTCGATCAAATGAAGGAATCCAAGAGCCCGGTCGTCCGGCGCCTTCTCGGCATAGAGGGTAATATGGGCAAGCACCTGGGCGTCGACAACGGGTGGGCCTACCGGATCATCAAGCAGGTCGGCAACTACGCCGAGAGCTTCGAGCGCAACGTCGGCCCCAACACGCCGTTGCGGCTGCAGCGCGGGGTCAATAAGTTGTGGAAGGACGGCGGTCTTCACTATCCGATGCCGTTCCGTTAACAAGGTGGAGCCGACAAGCCGTGAGGGGACGATGATGTGGACGCTACGCCGCATCCTGATCTTAATCGTGTTGATTTCGTCCCTGGCGGTGGTCGGGACCCTGGTCTGGGTCACCGCCACCTACCAGCGTTTCGCCATCGATACCCAGAACGACGCGACGGGGACGATGGTGACCTACCTGGTAAACCAGCGGATCGAAAAACAATACCGTCAAAAGGTCACCCCTTTCGTCAACGAATGGTCCCGGCTTTCGACACTTATCAATGGGATGAAGGAGAACGCGCCCGAGAAGGCGAGGATCGCCGTGAACCTGATGTTGCATACCATGGAGGTGGCAGAGGGCCGCGTCCGGCTGCGCAACGTCGTAGTCTACACCAAGCAGTTGGAAGTGTTCGCCAGGGCTGCGAAAAGCGTGGAAGAGAGCCTGGTCACCCGTCCCCGGATATTCGATCGGCTGAGGCAGCGCGACCTTAGCCAGCAGCGGCACATGGCCGCGTTTCTGTGGCAGACTCCCGAAGGCCGGCCCGTCCACAGCATGATCGTGCCGATCGGGGGATTCCAGGTCGCCGGATTTATCGAATTCGTCACCGACCCGATACCCGAACTGGCCGGAATGGGCGACGTCTTCGGGGGAACCTTCCGGCTCCTCGACACACGCGGCAACGTCCTGTTCGAAAGCAAAGAGTCCGGCGATAAGGGCCGTGAAGCCGAACAAAGCCCCACCCAACCCGGCGCCGAGGCGGCGGAAACTCGCCTGGAGACGCTCAGGGTAGAGATCGCCGACGCGATCGGCAATCCCTGGGCGATCGCCACCATCACCAGGGACACGTCCGCATTCAAAAAAGCCATCGATGCGCTGCGAGATAAAGCCATCTGGATCGTCGCCGGTGTCGTGTTGGGGAGCATCCTGGTCGGCTGGATGCTGCTGCGGCTGGCGGTATTTGGTAGGCTGCGAAACTTTGCCTTGGCCATGGAGTCTCTCGCCCAGGGCAAAACGGAAGTGGATATTCCAGCAACCGGTCCCGACGAATTCAGAATCATGGAAAATTCATTGCAATCGTTACGGACCGCCATCACCGAGCGCAAGCGGGCCGAAGGCGAACTGAAAGAGGCCAAGGAACAGGCTGAAAAAGCGGCAGAGTTGAAATCGGAATTCGTCGCCGTCGTCAGCCACGAGGTGCGCACGCCGATGAACGGGGTGCTCGGCATGGCCCACTTGCTCGAAGACATGAACCTCGATTCCGAGCAGCGCGAGTGCGTGGACACCATCGTTTCCTCCGGCGAGGCCCTGTTGATCATCATCGACGGCCTTCTCGACGTTTCGAAACTGGAGGCCGGCAAGTTGGAACTGGAACGGATCCCCTTCGTTCTCGAAGATGTCGTCGCCCAATCGATGGCGGTGATGGCGCCCCGGGCCGAGGAAAAGGGCCTTTCGTTCACCAGCGATATCGACCCTGCCTTGCCGGCGGTATTGATCGGCGACCCACACCGGCTGCGCCAGGTACTGCTCAACCTCCTCAGCAACGCCGTCAAGTTTACCGACCAAGGCTCGGTCAGCGTTGAAGTCGAGCCGTCCATGAATACCGGCGACGAGGTCATCGTGACCTTCGCCGTTGCCGACACCGGGCAAGGCATCTCCCCGGAAGCCAAGGAGAAGCTGTTCGCCGATTACACCCAGGCGTCGGTGGAGATCGCGCGCAAGTCCGGCGGCACCGGGCTCGGCTTGTCGATCTGCCGCAGCCTGGTCGGTTTGATGGGCGGCGAGATCGCTATCGAAAGCGTGATCGACGAGGGTAGCACGGTTTCCTTCACCGCCGAATTCGCCATTGGCGACGCCGCTGACGCGGACCTACTCCGCCACCGGCCGGAGGCGCCCCCGGAGGCCGCAAAAGCCCCTTCCCGTCCGCTCCGGATCCTGCAGGTCGAGGACAACCGAACCAACCGCGATGTGGCGGAAAGAATACTGGCCCGGGCCGGCCACGATGTCATCAGCGTGGAGAACGGGGCCGAGGCCCTGGACGTCATCGAAACCGGCGGCTTCGATATCGTGCTCATGGACCGCGACATGCCGGTCATGGACGGCATCGAAGCGACGCGGCGCATCCGTGCCCTGGACGGGCCTCTGGCCGCTATCCCCATCGTCGGCATCACCGCCAGCGCCCTCACGAGGCAGATCGACGAATGCCTGGACGCGGGCATGAACGTGTGCCTGACCAAGCCCGTCGGCGTCCGCGAGTTGTGTGTTACCGTAGAGCGCCTGGCGGGCGGGGCGGATGGCGAAACAGGGGACGGCGCCCGTCTGCCCATCCTCGTCGTCGACGATGACGCCGTCGGCCGCGCGGTGGCGGTAAAGCAGTTTGCGAAACTGAACGTTCCCTGCGAGACGGCGGAGAATGGCGCCGTGGCGCTCGAAATGGCGGCGGCGGGCCGCTACCGGGCGATCCTGGCCGACATTTCCATGCCCGTGATGGACGGATTGGAGTTCACCCGCCGCCTCAGGGAGACGGAGCACGAAGGCGGCCGCCGTACGCCGGTGATCGCCGTCACCGGCCACGTCGGGCGGGACGACCGGGATCGTTTCCTGGACGCCGGCATGGACGATGTGCTCACCAAGCCGCTGGCCTTCGAAACGCTTGTCCAGGTCCTCGGCCGATGGCCCGGCGCCGTGCCCGACTCCCCGCCCGACTCCCCGGCCGCGCGACCGCCCATTGATTTGAATGGTCTTTCTGGGATACTGGGGACCGATGACGAAGGAGCGTTGTTCGAAGTGCTGGAAATTTTCACCGACGTGTTTCCCTCCCTGTTGCCGCCCTTGGAGGAAGCGGTGACGGCGTGTGACGCCCGCGCGCTCCACGACGCCGCTCATAAGGCGAAGGGCGCCGCCACCAACGCCGCCGCCCCTCCGCTGGTGGACCTTTTGGCCGGAATCGAGGCCGATGCCGGTTCTGACGACTGGGAGGATCTCGCGCGCCGTGTCGAGGAAGTCGGCGCGGCGTATGCCGGGGTCGAGGACTTCATCCGCGGCCGGGACGAGAAAGGGTAAAGCGCACTTGACGCAGACGGAAATTGGAGAGGAGCGATCATGGGCGACATCGATTTTACAAAACTGAGGGTTCTCGTCATCGACGACGAAACGTTCACGCGCCAGATCATTGAGCGGTTTCTTTACGAACTGGGGATCAACAACGTTACCCTGGCGAGCGACGGATTAGATGCGATGACGAAATTCTCGCCCACCAATGACAATTTCGATTTGGTGATCTGCGATCTCAAAATGCCCAACATGGATGGCTTCGAATTCGTCAAGCTGCTTCGCGAGAAAACAGATTTGCCCAGTGCGAATGTCCCCGTTCTCATCGTCACCGGACACAGCAGGGAAGATATCGTCCAGAACGCCGTCCAGACTGGGATTCATGGGTATTTGGTGAAGCCTGTCTCCAAAACCCAGTTGAAGAAACGGATCGTCATGGCCCTCACGTCGCCAGGGATCGATCCCGAAATACTCAAATGATGGAGGCGTCATTGACCTGCCCCCACGAAGTGGTCCAGCGCCTATGAGAGAGTTTGCGCGGGTTTATGCCCTTTTAAACGTTTGGCCAGCTTTGATCGCTTGTCGCATTCCGTGATCTGGGAGTTGCAGACACCAATCCTCAAAATCAACCAGACTAGGTTTCAATAATCGGTTAGTAATCATGCGGCGCATTTTTTCCGCCCATGCCATTTCAATCCACGCTTTGATCGGCGGGTAATCCACCCTTAAAGAACTACCCCGATCTGTTGGCTGTGGCTTTCCTGCTCGGGGTTTACAAGTTTAAATGTCTGCTTTCAGCCTTGAAGCGGACGACAATCACCAGGCGGCTGAACGTCCGCTCATATCCAGGAGCGGACATGCCACCACCAGAGTTAGAAATCCCTAGTATTCGAGAAATTGATTAGGGTGCATGCATTAGTATGATTAATTCAGGAACGATTTTGGATCGCACGGAAACCACATGGCCGAAGTCGATATAAGCAAGCTTCATATTCTGGTCGTGGAAGATGAGATATACACGCGCAAGGTAATGACCAGAGTGCTGAAGGGGATAGGTACGGGCAAGATTTCTTTGGCTAAAGACGGGTACAGAGCCTTGGCCATCCTTCAGGAGGCAAAATGGCGAGTGGACGTGATCCTTTTAGACTTGCAAATGCCAAGGGTGAATGGCTACGAATTCATTAAGAGATTGCATGCCGAATTTGAGCCGCCGCTCTCGGAAACCCCGGTGGTTGTCATCAGTGGCCACAGCGAAAAAAAGGAACTCGACAGGGCACGTGGGTTGGGGGTTGGTTTGTTCCTGCTAAAGCCCATAACCCCTGAGCAGGTGGTAACACGCATCAATGCGGCGGTGAGACATAAGTTTGAATGAAGCTTGGGGCAACGGCCCCGACCGGGTCGACGCCGACCAGAAAAATCCCGACGACGCCACACTCAGCCGCAAGGCCAAGGCGATTGCCGAAACGAAGGGCGGAAAGGCCGAGGAGTTCTATTACAAGCTGCTGGAAATCCCCCTCGGCGCCATCCTGTCTCAGGATCTTTCTTCGCGAGACGATAGTCTTTTTATCAAGAAGACGTATAGTCTTTTTATCAAGAAGGGAATACCGCTGACGCAGCAGATCGTCTCGATCCTGGCCCACCTTTGCAAGGCCGGGGCGCTCAAGCTGCCGCCCGGCGGGGAAATCGCCGTCACTTCCCCGGAATCGGGGCCAAATGGCGTTTATGCCGACTTTTCCCCTGTCCCTGGAGAAACCGACCCGGTGCCCGCGTATGAAAGCGAAAACCCGCCCTCGGAGCGATTCATCCACGCCATGCAGGGGGATTATTCCTGGGACGTGCGGGTGCGGGCCGACGAGATTCCCGAAGGCGCGACCCTGGCGCGCGACATCTACACCGCCGACGGGAGGCTTTACATGCATGCCGGCAACAAACTGACGGCGAAGATCATCTCCCTCCTCAAGGACCTGCAGGATCTGGAGAACCTGACCTCCGATATCTGGATCGTCGAATAGAGGCCGGCAGCAGGAAACAACCGTCCATGACAAACCTAACCCTGGACCAGGCCGCCGCCATCATCGAGGCGGCATTCGGCAAGGGCCGCGAGGACGGCCTGGCGCCGCTGACCGTCGCCGTGCTGGACGCCGGCGGCCATCCGGTCGCCCTCATGCGCCAGGACAAAAGCGGCATCCTGCGGGCCGAAATCGCCACCGGCAAGGCCTACGGCGCCTTGGGCTTCGGGCTCGGGTCCCGTGATCTGCATGACAAGAACCCGAAGTTCCTGGCCGCCGTCGCCGCCGCCTCGGGCGGCAAGATGGTGCCGGTGCCGGGGGGCGTGCTGGCCATCGATCCCGAAACCGGCGACATCATCGGCGCCGTCGGCATATCGGGCGACAGGGGCGAAAACGACGAAGCCTGCGCCGTCGCCGGCATCGAGGCCGTGAACCTCAAGGCCGAGCCGGGCGGCGGCTAGGCGTGACCTTCCAGGATTACAACCTGGTCGAACACCAGACGGTGATGGAAACCGTGCTGTCGGGACAGCTGGGCTACGTCGGCTTCTGGTCGGCCTTCCGCCGCCACGACGACCGCGCCGAGGCGCTGTGCCGGGCCAGGGACGCCGCCCGTTGACCCGTGCCCGCCTGTGGGTCGTGCCTCTCGTTGCCGCCGCCGCCTTCACCGTGCTGGCGCTGCCGGTGCCGGCGGGCACCGGGCCCCAGGTGCTGCCGGCGCTGGCGCTGACGGTCTTTACCGTCGGCCTGTGGGCAACCGGCAGTTTGCCCGAATACGTCACCGCAGTCGTTTTTTTCGTCCTCGCCCTGGCCCTGGGCATCGCCCCGCCGGAAGTCGTGCTGTCGGGATTCTGGTCGAGCGCCTTCTGGCTGGTCGCCGGCGGCCTCGTCATCGGCGTCGCCGCCGACCGCACCGGCCTGGGGCGGTTTCTGGCCCACGCCTTCCTTAGGCGCCTGAGCGCCTCGTACCCGCGGCTCATCACCGGCATCGTCCTGGGCGCCGTCGTCCTGGCGTTCCTGATCCCGGCCGCCATCGGCCGGCTGATCATCCTGATGCCGATTATCCTCGGCCTCGCCGACAAGCTGGGCTTCGCGCCTGGAACGCGCGGCCGCACGGGCATGGTGCTGGCGACGACCATGGGCAGCTTCTTCATCCCGTTGACCATCCTCCCGGCCAACCTGCCCAACGTGGTGCTGGCCGGCGTCGCCGACAGCCTTTACGGCCTCAAGATCACCTATGGCGCTTACCTGTTGATGAATTTTCCGGTCTTGGGCGCGCTCAAGGCCTTGGTGCTGGTGGCGGTGATCTGCTTTTTCTTCGACGACCCGATCGCCGAGAACGCCACCGACGTTGAAAAACCGCGTTTAAGCCCCGAGGGACGGCGCCTGGCGCTGATCGTCGGCGTCACACTGGCGGTCTGGGCCACCGACTTTGTGCATGGGATCCAGCCCGGGTGGGTGGCCGTGGCCGCGGCGTTGATTTGCGTGTCGCCGGGGGTGGGCGTCATCAAGGCAACGGATTTCCCCGGCCTCGGCAGTTTTCTGATTCTTTTCTTCGTCGCCGCCGTGCTGGCGCTCGGCAACGTCGTCGCCACTTCGGGCGCCGGCGCCCTGATCGCCGGCAAGCTTCTGGCCCTGACCGATTTCCAGCCCGGCGGGACCGGGTACGCCTATGGCGTTTTTTCGGCCATGAGTATGGCGATGAGCCTGTTCGCGACCCTGCCCGGCGCCATCGTCGTGATGGCGCCTTTCGCGGCCGAGGTCGCCGAGGCCTCGGGCCTGCCGCTGTTGGCGGTGCTGATGATCATCGTCAACGGCTTTTCGACCGTGATTTTCCCCTATCAAGGCGGCCCCATCCTGGTCGGCCTGCGCCTCGGCGGGGTTTCGTTGACGGACGGGCTCAAGGTGACCCTGGCCCTGGCGGCGATCACCGTCGTTCTGTTGCTGCCGCTGCATTTCTTCTGGTGGCGGTGGCTGGGCGGCCTGCCGTGAATCCCCCCAAAAGAAACTTTTCCGCCCCCTGGACGGTGCACGTCTTAGATAACCCCATGCGGGCGTTTTTCTAACCGAACCAAGCCTTAAGGGGCTTGCTGGCTACGCTTGTGAAATCACACCTCAATCTCGAACTTGTCCGATTTGAGAAATCGATACCTGATCTTGCCGTCACTTTTCCGTTTAAGGCTTTTCATTTTTTTCTCAATTTTTTTCATGTGAGCCCGGTTTTTCGCTTTCCCATGACTGTATGTGGATGAGGAATTAAACCAAAAAGTGCATTGATTCGCCCCTTCGAGGTTGGCGCTGCGCTCACTAGCCGTGCCAATCCGGGATTTCGCGATGGCATTGATGACCCGAAGGTCCGGATTTTCATGCGCGCCGTTACCACAAAAAACGTAGTTATCAGCAGTTAAACGCTGACAGAAAGACAGGTTCAAATTGTGCTCGGATCCATGATGCTGGATTTTCAATACTTCCACATGGAAGCCGCCACCGGGTACGAGTTTGCCGATGTGTTCGAGCCCCTTGAGGATGTCTTCCCAGTGTCCGTCACCGGTAAGCAGAACGGTTTTTCCGTTTTCTTCAACCAAGAGCATAAGCGAGGCAAGGTTCGGAAGCGTGACTCTGGCCCGCCTGCCTAGCTTGCTGGCATCCGAACGGCGTGTCGCCAACAGGTCACCGAACTCGCCTGTATCAAGAATTTCTTCGTCGGGCCTATGATTCCGGCGAATCTTTCGCACCTGCCGCGCGCCGGTTTCCGATTTCAGCCATTTATTCCATTTTCGGCGCAACTTATTAATGTCGGACTTCGACGGACCGATCACGTGGATTTTCATGCTTCCCAACTTAACGGGCTTTTGATCGTCCTTGAGCAGAATCAACTTATTGCCGAATTCATTGTTGACGGGAATGCCCAGTTGCCTTGCATTAACGCGGCGGGAAAGCTCTATCGCGTCCCCTATGCTCGACGTGAGGTTCCTGAAGGTGTCCGCCGTTTTCGTCATGTCCAAGTCGTCGGTCGACAGGTCAGCCAGTTCGGCGCTGGTGAAACCCGACACGGTCCGGGCGCACGACGCAAGCATGTCGCCAATGGGTCCGGCGTTACGGCCCGCAAGTTCGTGAAAGACATTGTGCCAGATGCCTTTGATCTCGGGCGGCCGCAATACCTTGGGCCTTGGCAGGCGGCGGTTGCCCCCAGGAGCATTCTGGTGGAAGTCGTAAACGCGCCAATCCACCAGGTCCTCCATCATCTGGAGGATGCCGTAAACGTGGTCGCGGTCGATGTGCGAGACATAAACAAGGTCGATGGCCTTATTTTGCTTTTCCAGCTGAGTAACCTCTACTGCGTAAAAAAAGGCAGACATTCCGCAAAGATCCACATATCGATCAGACCACTCGTTGGAATCGAAAACGCTTCCTTTATGTATTGATTGACCTACGGCATCACAAAGCTTTCGGCAAAACTTGATCCAGTTCCTTTGAAAGTCGAACCTCTCCTTTATTGG
>JADFMB010000093.1 GCA_022564115.1 Pseudomonadota bacterium | reverse complement strand
CGCGGATTGGCGCGGCGCAACTCATCGAGCCCGAGATTGAACTTCTCCATCGCGCCGAAGCGGAAATTCTCGATCAGCACGTCCGACTTGGCGGCCAGCCGGCGGACGATCCCCTGCCCTTCCCCGGTCTTGAGGTCGGCCAGGATGCTCCGCTTGTTGCGGTTGAAGGCCATGTAATAGGCGCTCTCGCCGGCCTCGAAGGGGGGGCCGAAGGTGCGGGTGTCGTCGCCGCCCTGCGGGTTCTCGACCTTGATCACCTCGGCGCCCAGGTCGCCCAGCACCATGGCGCTCCACGGACCGGCCAGGATGCGCGACAGATCGAGCACGCGGATGCCGTCAAGAGCGGCCGGTTTGGCGACCTCAGCCACGGCTTAAATTCCCTAGCCCCGCTGGTTGAAGCGGCGGCCGACCAGGGCCGCGGCGATGTTGATCTTCTGGATGTCGATGGCGCCGCCGGCGATGCCCCAGCCCCAGCCGTCGCGGAGCCTTTGTTCGATGGGGAACTCCTTCGAATAGCCGTAGGCGCCCATGACCTGCAGCGCCGCGCCGGTAACGCCGCGCACCATCTCGTTGGCGAAGCACTTGGCGAGGCTGGAATCGAGGATCGACGGCAGGCCGCCCTCTGTTTTTGGGTCCGCGTTCTGGGCCGCCCGCCAGATCAGCAGCCGTGACGATTCCACGCCCATCGCCATTTCGGCCAGCTTCAACTGCACGGCCTGGAAATCAACCAGCGGCTTGCCGAACTGCTTGCGTTCCTGGACGTAGGCGAGCGCCGTCTCGAACGCCGCTTGCGCGATGCCGAGGCACATGGTGGCGTTGCCGCAACGCTCCAGGTCGAAGGCCTCCATGAGTCTTTTAAAGCCGCCGGCGGGCACGATCAGGTTTTCCGCCGGAAGCTCGACATTGTCGAAGAAGATGTCGGCCGAGGGAATGCCGCGAAAGCCCATCAGCCGTTCCGGGGCGCCGAAGCCGAGGCCGGGACGGTCCTTTTCGACGAAGACGGCGCCGATGCCTTTTGCCCCCGGCTCGTCGGACATCCGCGCGTAGACCACGTATCCGTCGGCGTGGCCGCCGCCCGAGCACCAGCGCTTCTGGCCGTTCAAGGTAATGGCGCCGCCCTTGACCTCGGCCCGGGTCTTCAAATCGGTCAGCGCCGAGCCGGCGTCCGGCTCGGACATGGCGACGGCGACGATCATGTCGCCCGCGCACACCTGGGGCACGATGCGCTTGGCCAGGCCGGCGCCGGCGAAGTGTTCGATGGCGCGCACCGGGCCGACCGAGCTTTCGAAAATGGGAAAGGCGACCGCCGGCGAAACCTTGGCGAATTCTTCCAGCACCAACAGCGCCTCGATGTTGCCGAGGCCCAGGCCGCCCAGTTCCTCGGCCACGTTGATGCCGAGGAACCCCATCTCGGCGTAGCGCTTAACGTGGTCGCGGGACAGGGGCTCGTCCTTTTCCTCCAGGTCGCGGGCGACGGCGGCCATTTCCTTGGTGGCGAAGGCACGGGCCGTCTCTTGCAGTTGGCGCTGGTCGTCGGTCAGTTGGAAATCCATGGCCGCAGTCTAGCCGGAAGGACGCCTGAATGGGCCTGAAAAGGCGATTTCTCCGCCTCCCGGGTGACACAAACTGAAACCTGGCGAAACTTTCCGATCATCAAGCATATATATCCGGACCCTAATATGGATTAACTGGACGAAATTTACGGGAAAGCGGCCCTTTTTCGGGGCCGGGACTAACATCGGCATCGATACAAGGAAACTGGGAAAACACCGATAAGTTCGGCGAGTCCGGGGAAACACAACGGGCAATGTGGCAAACCTACCTACAAAAAATAAAAATCCTGGTTGTCGACGATCAGGATTTCCTGCGTTCGGTGTTGCGCCAAATCCTCGGCGTGCTCGGCGCCCGGCGCATCAGTGAAGCGACCGACGGCGAAGCGGCGTGGGTAAAAATATTATCCAATCCGCCCGATTTGATGATCGTCGATTGGGAGATGGAGGGTCTGGACGGGATCGAACTGGTGAGAAGAATCCGCCACGACAAAGACAGTCCCGACAGGTTCCTGCCCATCATCATGCTCACGGCGTATTCGGAACATCCCCGGATCACCGTCGCCAGGGACGCCGGCGTCAACGAGTTCGTGGTCAAGCCGATTTCCGCCAAGACGTTGTTCAGCCGCCTCAACGCGGTGATCGAACACCCGCGCCGGTTCATCAACACCAATGATTTCTTCGGCCCCGACCGCCGGCGCAGGGATGTTGCCGTCGGAGTCGAGCGCCGCAAACCGACCACCGACGACGAGACCAAGGAGGCGAAAGAGGCAACCGGTGAAGCGCTTGCCGCGAAAGAGGCCGGTCAAAACGCCGACCAAACCCCGGCCGAAAACTCCGCCGCTTAGATCCGCCGAAACGGCCGCCCCTCAGGAACATTCCTAGAAGGCGACCGTGGCGATGGCCCGACCGAGCTTGCCCTGGCCCCATCTTTTCGGCGGCGTCGGGGCGACGTCGGCGGCCCGGATCGCGGTACCCTCGCCGACCCGGTCGATGACCACGCGCCCGGCTTTGTTCTCGACGATCACCGCCTTGCCGTCCAGCAGCGCCACCTCGAACACGCCGTCGAGGGTGCCGCCCCAAAACGTGGTGCCCCTGATGCCGATGGTGGCGGTCTCGGTCTCGACCATGAACCGGGCCCCGGCGATCTTCATCATGTCGCCGGAAACGGCGCTGAACGCCCCTTGCAGCAGCCGCACGGCGGCATTGGGTTCCCCTTGGGCGATGTAATCGATGACCACGAAAATGGTTTTTTCGCCGAGCGTCATCACCGCCTCGTCGAGCATCTTCATTTCCAGGCGCGCCCCGGTGCCGGTGGAGATCACGTCGCCGCGCAGAATCTTTTCGCCGACCTTCAACGGCCGGGGCATGGCGTCCTGCATGGCCACCGCCGAGCCTTTGAGCCGCGTCACCGTGCCGGCGACGTCCTCGGCGGCGGAAACAAAGGATCCGGGGACGAGCAGCAGAAAACTTAAGCCGAGTGCGGCGAACCAGTGAAAAAATGGAAATTTCATGACGCGGCCTCCCGGGTCTCGAAGTTTTTGTTTTAACGGCGGCGGATGATAGCCACGGCGCCGCCGGGTATCAACCGACAGTCGAAGCGTGCAACATGTTATGCGCGGCATTGGAATACCCGGGCGGCGAAGCCGGGATAGGTCTTGACGATTTCGGCGGCGATGGTCGAGCGCAGCATTTCAAGCCTCTCGGGCTCCGGTTCCGGGGTTTCGGGAACGATTTCGCCGGCCCCGTCCGGCAGGTCGAAATCGAAGCCGGTGTTGTCGCGGATTTCCTCGAGCGTATGGCCGGGGTGGACGGACCGCAGCCGGAACCGCTTGTTTTCGGCCTCGAACGACATCAGGCACAGCCCGGTGACCAGCGCCTTCGGGCCGCCGGGGCGGCGCATCCCGGGCGGGCTGGTGCCGGGCGCGCTGATGAAATCGACGCGCTCGACCAAAACCCGGCGCGAATGCTCGGGCGCGAACAGGATCACGTTGGGCACCGTGAAATACATGTACGCCGAGCCGAACGAGCCCGGAAACCGCTTCTCCAGCTTCGGGTACGGGCCGACGCCTAAGAGGTTGATGTTTGCCCCGCCGTCGATCTGGGCGCCGCCGAGGAAAAAGGCGTCGATGCGGCCCTGTCCGGCGCAATCGAAGATCTCCCGCCCGCCGTCGGTAAAGGGATTGTTGGCGTCGCCGTGGATGATCGACACCCGCAAGGGATTCGTTTTTTGTCCCTGTCGGACCTTCGGTCCTCCCCGCCTCTTGTTGTTTCCCTGTCCGGGACCGGCGGACGCCGCTTCCGTCCCCGCCTCTTGCGCCCCTGAAACTTCCCTCGCCAGCAGCGCCGCGCAGCCGGGGATCGGCGACAGGGCGCCGACGGAGACATGGCCCAGGCCTTCCAAAAGCCGCGCCATGACGCAGATCATGAATTCCTCGGGCGCGTAGGCGGGTTCGCCGGCAGAAGCTTTTTCGGCCTTGCTCATGACCCGGCCCCGGTCTCGGCCCCGGTCTCGGCCCCGGTCTCGGCCCCGGTCTCGGCCCCGGTCTCGGCGAAGACTTCCCGGTCCAGGTAACGCTTGAAGCCGTCCCCGGTCTTGGCTTCCTCGGCATAGGCGCGGATATGGTCCCCGTCGCGCTCATAGTGGCCGGTCAGCCCCAGGGGCCGGGCCCCGCCAATGGCAACCGCGATGGCGGTGACGTACAACCCCGACAGGGTCCCCGCCGCCGTCGCCTCGTCGTCGAGGAAATCCCGGTCCTCGACCGCTTCGACGGTGACCAGGGTGGCGGCGGCGGCATGGGACATGGTGACCAGCTCGCGCCGCCGCCCGATCCAGACGTTGCCCTGGGTGTCGGCCCGGGAGCTGTGAAAAACGGCGACGTCGGGCTTGATCGCCGGCAACAGCACCACCGGCCCGCCGCCCCGGCCCAGGGGGTCGTCGACGACCTTCCAATCGCCGCGGTTGTCGACCAGATCCGAACCGACGAGCCCGCCCAGGGGCATGAAGTCGACCCCCTTCTCGGACGCCTGCAACGCGGTGTGGATGGCCGGACAGGTGGAATCGCGCATGTCGAGGGCGCCGCCTTCGACGGCCTCGGAAAACCTCGGTGCCGGACCCGCTTCGCCGAGGCTGACGGCGGCCGATTCCAGGGTCTTCACCGCGCCTGACCCGATCAGCAGGTCGGCGGCCAGGCCGCCGATGGGGACCGTCAACAGATGCAGGTCCTTGACCCGGCGGCGGATCAGGGCCCGGATCAGGGCCATGGGCACCCAACTGTACTCGGGCGCCAGCGCCAGAAGCGCCCCGTCGGGCACCCGGGCGGCCAGGCTTTCAAGGTCTTCCATGGACGTCATGGGCTGATGATGGAAGGGACCGGGCGGCGCCTAGTCCTCTTCATCCTCTTCGAATTTCTTGGGCAACCCCTTGGTGCCCCGGATATCGGTATCGTTCAGGTTGGTACCGCGCAGGTCGGCATCGGTGAAGTCGGCGTCGATCAACAACGACCCCGACAGGTCGGCGTCGCGAAGGTCGGCTTCCCGGAAATCGGCGCCTTCCATGTTCATGTTCTTCATCACCGCGCCGTTCATCATCGCGCCCTTGAGCTTGGCGTTCTCCAGGCTGGCCCGCCATTCGCCGCCGCCGGAGCGGAACGACATGGTGACCTCGCTCAACACCACGCCGACCATGTTTGCCTTGGTCAGGTTGGCCCTGGTCAACTTGGCCCCGCGCAGGTCGGCCCGGGCCAGCACCGCGCCGCGCAGGTCGGCGAAGGAGAAATCGGTCATCAGGAATTCGGACTTCGACAGGTTGGCGCCCTTGAGGACGGCGAAGGACAGGTCGGCGGCCGACAGATTGACGCCTTGCAGGGATTCGCCTGACAGGTCCATTTTCGACAGGTCCGCCCGTTCGCCCTCCTTGCCGTTGCTTTTCACCCATTCGCCGTGGGCGATGATGATTTTCCTGATGTCCTTGTCCATGTCGGCAAGGGTCTTGGCGATGTGGGCGGCATCCAGGTTGACCTTGGAAAAATCCATGTTTTCGAACATCGCGCCGATCATGTCGGCGCCCGAAAGGTCGGCATTGTCGAGCGTCGTCGCCGAAAAAACGCAGCCGCGGAAGATCGCCCCGGACAGGTTGGCGTCGGTGAAATCGGCGCCTTCCAGGTCGCACCCGGTCAGGTTCGTCATCGACAGGTTGGCGCCCTTGAACTGGGCGTTCTTGAGGATGCAGTCGGTCATGTCCGTCTGCACGATCAGGTTGGCGGAAAACTTGGCCCGCGTCATGTCGGCGCCCTTGAGAGTCGTTTTTTCCATCCCGGCGGAGGCCTCGTCGTGAATGATCGGCGTCAAGTCGCCGCCTTCGGCCGCCGACTTCAACAGCACCCCGTCGCGCATGTCGACGTCGTTCATCATCGCGCCTGACAGGTTGGCCCCGGCCAGGCACGCGCCGCGAAGGTCGGCATGGTTGAGCCGCGCATCGACCATGTTGGTGAACCGGAGATCGGCGGCGAACAGGATGATGTCGTCCATCATCGCGCCTTCGAGGTTGCAGTGGCTGAGGATGGCGCCCGTCAACTCGGCCCGGGACAGGTTCCTGCCGGCCATGTCCAGGTATGACAGGTCATGCATGCCCAATTGCGCCCGTTCGCCGCCTTGCTGGCCGTTGACGAAATTTTCGTGCTTTTCGAGAATCTCGTCGAGCTCCTTCTGCGAGAGCTTTTTCCACTGTTCCTTATGTTCGAGTTCGTCCTGTAGGGTCATGATATCCCTTGATATCCCTTGGGGGAATGGGCGGGCGTGTTCCGGGGTCACGATCATACCGCACGAATTCGCTCAATTGTTAACCCCTTTAGCGCTTTTCGATGTTGCGGAATGTACCCATGGCCACTATTTCTGTGCCTTCCATGACGGAAAAGAAATTAAAACCCGTTCACGTCATCGGCGGCGGCCTGGCCGGCAGCGAAGCCGCCTGGCAGTTGGCGCGCGCCGGGGTGCCGGTGGTGGTCCACGAAATGCGCCCCGAACGCGGCACCGAGGCCCACCAGACCGACGGCCTGGCGGAACTGGTGTGTTCCAATTCGTTCCGATCGGACGACGCCGAGACCAACGCCGTTGGCCTGCTGCACGAGGAAATGCGGCGCGCCGGCTCGCTCATCATCGCCGCCGCCGACAAGCACCGGGTGCCGGCCGGCTCGGCCCTGGCCGTCGACCGCGACGGGTTCAGCGCCGAGGTCGGCCGGGCGCTGGCGGCCGAACCCCTGATCGAGATCGAGCGCCGCGAGGTCCGGGGCCTGCCGCCCGCGGACTGGGACTCGGTCATCGTCGCCACCGGGCCGTTGACGTCGCCGGCCCTGGCAAAGGCGGTGGCGGAACTGAGCGGCGAGGAGAACCTGGCTTTTTTCGACGCCATCGCGCCCATCGTCACCAAGGACAGCATCGATTTCACCAAGGCCTGGTTCCAGTCCCGCTACGACAAATCTGGTCCCGGGGGAGACGGCAAGGACTACATCAACTGCCCCATGGACCAGGGCCAATATGACGCCTTCATCGCCGCCTTGCTGGCCGCCGACAAGGTGCCGTTCAAGGACTGGGAAAAGGACACCCCCTATTTCGAGGGCTGCCTGCCGATCGAGGTCATGGCCGAGCGTGGCCCGAGGACGCTTTCCTTCGGGCCGATGAAGCCGGTCGGGCTGACCAACCCCCACGACCCGCAAAACAAGCCCGCCGCGGTCGTCCAGTTGCGCCAGGACAACGCGCTCGGCACCCTCTACAACATGGTCGGCTTCCAGACCAAGATGACCCATGGCGAGCAAAAGCGCCTGTTCACCACCATCCCGGGGCTCGAAGGCGCCGAATTCGCCCGCCTCGGCGGCGTCCACCGCAACACCTTCATCAATTCGCCGAGGCTGCTGGACGGAACGCTGCGGCTTAAAGCGAAGCCCGCGTTGCGGTTCGCGGGACAGATCACCGGCTGCGAGGGCTACGTCGAAAGCGCCGCCGTCGGGCTGCTGTGCGGGCGCTTCGCCGCCGCCGAACGCCTCGGCCGGAACCCTTCGCCGCCGCCGGTGACCACGGCCATGGGGGCGATCCTCAACCACATCACCGTCGGCGCCGACGCCGAAACGTTCCAGCCCATGAACGTCAACTTCGGGCTTTTTCCGCCGATCGAGGATAAAGACGAAACAAGAGGCGCCGACGGGCGCCAGCCCGGACAGGGAAAGAAAAAACCAAAACGCGTAAGAGGCCGCAAGCGCAAGCAGGCGATGAGCGCCCGCGCCTTGCGCGATTTCGACACTTGGTTGACGGGCGCGGTCCTGGCCGAGACCGGTTAAAATGCCCGGCGGGGGGATTTCGAATTGAGACGGGTCTTTTCATCCGTCGTAATCATTGCCGCGGCGTCGGTCTTCGGCGCCCTTTTCGTCCTCAACCTGACCAACTGGGTCTATTTCGCCGATACCCTGGCCGCGATCGCCTATCACTACGCCCTGCCGGCGGCGTTGGTGGCGGCGGCGCTGTTTATCTTCAGGCTTTCGGCGAACGGCCGCCTGACCGCCGCCCTTTGCTTCGCCGCCGTCGTGCCGGCCCTTTACCTGACCGAGCTTGCCCTGGGCGAACAGGCCCGCAACCCGGATGCCAGGATGGGCGGAGATATCGATCGCCGAAGCAAGCTCGACGTCATCCTCGACCTCAGGCAACAGGGCATCGACGCCTACCCGGCCATGCGCGCGCGATCCATGCTGGTGCCGGGGCCCGGCGAACAAGAGCCGGGCGAAAAACTGGTTTCGGCCCTCGGCGGCGACGGCCTGTTGCCGCTGGCCAGCCTGCCTGGGAAGCGCACCGTCACCTGCAACGAAAGCGGCGCCTGGGTCACCTTCGACAGCGACGAATACGGCTTCAACAACCCGCCCGGTTCGTGGAAGGCACCCCCCCGGATCGCCCTGGTGGGGGATTCGTTTACCCAGGGCGATTGCGTGCCGCCGGAGAAGAACATCGCCGCCCACCTGAACCGGCGCTTCGGCGGCGTCCTCAACCTCGGCGTCGCCGGCCACGGTCCATTATCCGAGCTGGCGGCGGTCAAGGAATACCTGTCGCCGATAAAGCCCAAAGTCGTGCTGTGGATGTATTTCGAAGGCAACGATTTGTTCAAGGACCTGCCCGAGGAACGGCGCTCGGAGGTCCTGATGTCCTACCTCGAGGAAGGATTCCGCCAGGGGCTGATGGAAAAAGGCGAAGAGGCCGCCCGCCGGTTCCAGACCTACCTGGACAACCGGCTGACGGAGGCCATGGGCCGGGTCGATTCCCCCTACGAGGGTCTATTGGATTTCCTGAAACTGTTTTACCTGCGCGAGAATTTCGGGCTCGACCCGGTCGGCCTGGGGCTTGCCGAACCGGTAACCAAGGACGACCTCGACCTTTTCCGCGACATCCTTCGCGAAGCCCGAAGGACCGTCGGCTCATGGGGCGGGAAACTGGTCTTCGTGTTCATGCCCGACGCGCCGCGCTATTTCGCCTCGGCCCGCAACAGCCGCATCCGCGACCGGGTGCGGCGGCAGGTTCTGGACATCGCCAAGGACCTGGGTCTGCCGGTGATCGACGTGCATGAAGTTTTCGCCGCCGCCCCCGACCCACAGGCGCTGTTCGTCTACCCCGGCTCGCACTACAACGAAGACGGCTACAAGCGGGCGGCGGACGCCATCGCCCAAGAGCTGAAAAAGGGGCTGGAGTAGGGGCGGATGCTTTCGGCCAGCGGGGTTGCCTGATGGTGGACAAGCTCTCTGGTGCAATAAAGCTGTTGGCCCCAAAATCGGAGACTAGTCGCTTAGCTTTGAAAGAATGGCCTGAAAGCTAACATCAGGAGCCTCAGCGGCCACACCAGTCATTTCTGCGCCGGTTCCTGATGACGTGCCCTTTAGCGTGATATTAACGCTATCTAGGCCAAAGACGGATTCGATACCCGGTGTGTTGCTGTGTCTACCCGTTTTAACTTCTGCAGAGAAATTGTCGCCATCTTGGGCGTAAGTTCCAACATAATACATGCTGGAGTCTCCGCCCCACAGTTTTTCATCTTGTAGCATCAAGACCCCAAAACCCTGGTCCTTTTGGGTTCTGAATTCGATTTTATAAAGACCGTTCGGTAAGGGCATTAATTTAACTCCCGTTTTAGTTTTATCTAGTCCAGATTATTGTTTTCGGTATCGTCTGGGTTTGAAACAGGTGTCTTCAGATCGTTGATTTTCCGAATGTGATAATTCGGATAATCACCATTCTCAATCTTTTTGACCAACTCCTGTCGGTTCATTACGCCACCTGTTTGATTATCCCGGAACTTTAGGTTTTGTCCTGTCTCGCTTTCTTCGAGTGTAGTTATCCTTTTGTATGCCATGAATGCCCCCTCTAAGGAAATAGGCGTTAAAATTCGTTAGCACTCTATATAAGTGAGTGCCAATCGTCAACAAGATGTTGTGTTGCAACGCAAAAAAACACTGTATAATGTGTTATTTACGTGTATTTATAGGAAGCATTCAATTTACAAGTTGTAAATATAGTCTCATAAATGCTTGACAAACACCCGTAATAGTTCTACATTTGTTCCTCACTCTTCCGGCGCCGCCCCGGTGGCGCCAGAGGGTCGCTCTTTGACATGGTGAATAGGAAAAACTGGTCGCGGCGGCGCTTTGCCGCGCCTGGATTCTAAATGCGGACATTTGCGGACAAATGCGGACAAATGCGGACATTCCGGCCAGGATTTTCCATAATGCCGGAGCTCGATCAAAAAAGCCGACAGAAACCTACAGAAGCCGACAAAAGCCTACATTGCGGTGGGAATTTTCCATAATCCCGGGCCACATCCAAAAACGACTGGTTTACACCCCCCGCCATCTCTCACCCGGTCCACGGCTGGCGTCCCCGGTAGGGGTATTTGGGATCCGAATAGCCGGGTGTCGACGGGTGGCCCGACGGCACCATCCTGTCGATCAGC
>JADFMB010000236.1 GCA_022564115.1 Pseudomonadota bacterium | reverse complement strand
AAGGAGTTGTCCACGGCCTATGACCTGCTGTCCGACCCCGGCCGCCGGCGGCGCTATGACCGGGGCGAAACCGGCGGCGACGGCACCCGGCGGACGCGGACGGCATCGAAATCAAAACCCAAACCCGCACGTCCCCAGGGAACGCCAGGGGAAACGCCAGGGGAGACATCAAGGCCAGGAACATCCAGAAAGGCAAAAGCGAAAAAGCCGTCCGGTGGCGGCCCGGCGGGAAAAAAACGCTCCAAAACCGCCGGCCTCAAGATCAAGGGCCCCGACATCGAATACGATCTTCGCGTCGATTTCATGGAAGCCGCCAAGGGGACCGTCCGTCACATCGCCATGGCCAACGGCAAACGGCTCAAGGTCACCATCCCGCCGGGCACCGTGGACCGCCGCATCCTGCGCCTCAAGAGACAGGGCATGGCCGGATTCGGCGGCGGCGCCGACGGCGACGCCTATGTCGAGGTCCTGGTCGACCCCGACCCGGTGTTCCGGCGCCAAAAGAACGATATCCACGTCGATGCCCCGGTTACCCTTTCGGAAGCCGTCCTCGGCGGCAGGATCGAAGCGCCGACCATCGACGGCATGGTCAACGTCACCGTGCCCAAGGGCTCCAACACCGGCACCCGGCTCCGGCTCAAGGGCAAGGGACTGAAATCCGGAGCCAAGGGAACCGGGCCCCGGGGCGACCAGTTCGTGCATCTGCGGGTGGTTTTGCCGAACAAGCCGGACAGGGATCTGATCCGGTTCCTGGAGAAATGGTCACCGGATCCCGGCACTAAGGCGCGCCCCGGGACGGCGGTCAAAAAAAGCCGAGACAAGTAACCAGGCGGCGGGTGATTATGCCCAATCCTTCACCGGGGCCGTTACAATTTGCAACGAAACGTGATCGGGGCGCCTGTGGCCTTTTGGCGGCTATTGTGTAGATTCCAACCACGCTCGGGGGCGCGTGACGGAATTAAAGAAGATCGACGAGGGATCCATGAACGAACTCCAGCAATTGATGCCTGAACAAAAATCCAAGGACGAGGATTCGAAAATCGAACCCGGCACCTTGCCCGGTACTTTGATGGCCGGGAAAAAAGGCCTGGTCATGGGAGTCGCCAATGACCGGTCCATCGCCTGGGGCATCGCCAAGGCCGTCCACAATCAAGGCGCCGAACTGGCTTTTTCCTTTCAGGGCGATGCGCTGAAAAAACGCGTCGAGCCGTTGGCCGATTCGCTGGGCTCGGACTTCGTTGTTCCCTGCGACGTCACCGAACCCTCTTCCATGGACGCGGTGTTCGCCGCCGTCAAGGAGCGCTGGGGCGAGCTCGATTTCCTGGTCCATGCCATCGCCTTTTCCGACAAGGACGAGCTGAAGGGCCAATACATCGACACCACGCCCGACAATTTCGCTTCGACCATGAACATCTCTTGCTATTCGTTCACGGCCCTGTGCCAACGGGCCCGGCCGCTGATGACCGGCGGCGGCAGCCTGTTGACGCTGACCTATTTCGGCGCCGAGCGGGTGATGCCCCATTACAACGTCATGGGCGTCGCCAAGGCGGCGCTCGAGGCCAGCGTGCGCTATCTCGCCGTCGATCTCGGGCCTGCCGGCATCCGCGTCAATGCGCTGTCGGCGGGCCCCATGCGCACCCTCGCCCCCGACGGGGTGGACGATATCACGATGGTCTGGGTGGTTCCGGAAAGGATGGACGCGCAACCCGTCGAGAAGTTGGCGGCCAGTACAACAAGAGTCGTGAACATTGCGACTGTCTTTTTCATCCTTCGTTCCTTTCATGTACCAGGGTGGTTGCTGACACTACGAGCGAGTTCCCGGTGGTTCAGCGCGGTCTTCAGCGCGTTGCACTGGCCGCCATACGCGCGCCAGAACCGGGTCGGACTCAATCATCTCTTCGGTTCTTCGCTGCTGTTGTGCAGGCGAGAGGCCGGCTAACTCCCGAAGAATCGCCTGCTGAATGTCGTGCTTCATCTTCACACAATCGAACGTTTTGCTCTTCATGATTCAACTCAAGCCCGCGGCTCGCCGGGCGGATGATGGGCGAGGTCCACGCTACCCCGTACTCGTCACGGTCAGCGGCATCGAGAAAGGTGGCA
>JADFMB010000092.1 GCA_022564115.1 Pseudomonadota bacterium | reverse complement strand
CCCAAGAACCTGTCGATCGTCTGCATCGACAACGGATGCCACGGGGAGACCGGCGGCCAGCCCGGACACACGGCCATTAACACCGACCTGGCGCTGATGGCAAAAGGCGCCGGCCTGGCGTCGACCATGACCGCAAATATCGCCGACGATTTGGCCGCGGCGGCGAAATTCCTCATCGAGGCGGCGGCGCCCAGGCTTTTGGTGGTCCGGGTCACCGACGGGCCGCCGACGGCCTACGTCCGCAACCTGGACCCGGCCGAATGCCGCCTCAGGTTCCGACAGGCCTATCTCGGCGGCGGCTGAACCGGGTCAAGGTCTCATAAACGGGCAACCGACAGGGATTGGAGTGCGCCTGTCCGCTTTCTGTCCGAGACCGGACGGTCTGGGGGGCCATTGTCTATGTCGCTGATTAGCCGGGAGGAGACATTCTGGCTGTCGGACGGCAAGTGAGGTGAAACTATTCCAACGACGGTGAGTATTGGGTACGATCACCATGAATTTGATGATTACCCGGGAAATATCGGTAAACAGGTGTGGCCTATCCAAATCGTTGAATGACAATTTTACCAAAGCCGGATCGAAGTCCCCACTAGGATGTTAGTCCCCTGGGAAAGGCGGCTACAATGCTTTCCCGCGATTAAAAACCACGGCGGCGGTTGATGGGAAAGGACGCGGCGATGGTTGCGAGAAGTGGCGGAAAGCAGAGAAGCCGTCTCGCGTACAGGATGAGAAGGCTGCAGGCCAAGGCCCGCCGTCTTTTCAGCGTCGAGCTTTGGGGCGCGCCCTCGCTCGTCCATCCGCTGTTCGACGCGCCAAGGCCCCGGGTGCGAAGGACCCGTGCGCCGACCCCGGTGGACCCGGCGCTTGTGTCCCGGATCGCCGACAACTTCCGCCGCGCGGACGCGGATTTCAACACCCAGAGTCCGTCGATGTGGCAGAAGATCGAAAGCAACAATCAGGCGTTTACCGGGGCGTTACGCCAGGGCGACGCGCCCGGGCTCCAGCGCCAGTTCGAGACCCTTTTCCAAGACGAGTTGCTGGGCGGATTCGGCCACCGCGAATCGCTTTATTTCGGCGAGAACCGCTGGCGTCCGGGATTTCAGGAACTGCGCATGACGGACATGCTTCTCAGTCTCGGAGAGGCGCTCGGGGTCCTCAACCTTCCCAACCACGTGCAGATGAACCTTCTCGATTACGTCGATTTCGTCCACACCGACCAGGATCGGCTGCTCGCGGACATTGAGGCGCGTCTGGGCTTCTCTCTTGTGATGCCGCTCGTTGGCAATCCGCCGGTTTTCCGGCTGAACGGCGTTTCGACCAGCGCCGACATGGTCCGCCACGCCTATGTCGCCTTCCGCCTCCGGCAACTGGGACTCAACCCCGAAGACCCGATCGTCGAAATCGGCGGCGGCTTCGGCTCGCTTGCCCTGTTGGCCCATCGGGCCGGGTTCCGCAACTACACGATCATTGACCTTCCCTATGTCGGCGCTATTCAGACGTTCTTCCTGGGCACCGCGTTGGGGCCGGACGCGGTATCGGGATACGGCGAGCCGGAAAAGGCCATCCGCCTCTTGCCGCCGCCGGCGATCAAGGACATCGGAAACGGCAGCGTCGCGATGGTGATCAACATGGATTCCCTGCCCGAGATCGGCGAGCCCGAAGCCGGCGCCTATATTCGCGAGATTGGGCGGATTTCCCGCCTGTTCCTTTCGATCAATCAGGAGGCCCAGGCTTACATTCCCGACGTCGGGCCGCAACTCGTGGTCCCGGACCTGGTGGCGAGCGTCGATGGATTCCGCCTCATGCATCGCTCCCGCTACTGGATGATGGAAGGATACGTGGAAGAACTCTACCGGATCGAACGGTCCCGGGGCTAAGCCGGGAGAAGAGCGGAACATCCGTTCCGGGTCAGGAACGGCGCTCCGCCTGCCCTCCGCACCACTTCGGGAGGCGGGTGACGGGACATGCGGGAGTCCGCCCAGGGACCGCCCGGGGGCCACAAGCGGACTTTCGGTTTATCGTCCCGCTCCCCATTGACAAACCCCGCGGGTCGGCTTATATTTTAAGTTCTGTTTTTGTTCTTTAGTAAAATATCGCTCTTTGACATCGTGAATAGCTTTAACCCGCGTCAACCCACGTCAATGCACATCCCGGGGGCGCATGGGAAAGTTTGCGTCTTTTTTTGTCCTGGCGTCTTGGCGGCCCCCCGGCAGAGCCCCTCTTGACCGCCTTTTCCGGCCGCCGAAACGTTTTAAAACCACCCGTTACCGGCCGCCCCCCAGCTCCCAAATGGCCACCCGATAACCACCGAATGACCACCCAATGTCCACCCCATGACCACCGATTGCCCACCGAATGCCGACCGATGTCCACCGATGTCCACCGTGGAAAAACCGGGCGGAAAGGGTTTCCTTTGCGATCAAGGACTTGTGGGTTCCTGGCGGGTTGCGGCTTAACCCCGCGACCAGAGCCCATCAAGTCCGAATGATTCCATTCAAACTTGACGTGCTCTAGTATGCCGCCATGCCGCCGACCCCTTCCCCCCTCCGGTTGATCGTTGTGCTGTGCGCCGCCGAAATCGTCTCCATGCTCGGGGCCGCGACCTTTCCGGCGCTGTTGCCCACATTCCTCGTCGAATGGGAGCTGTCCAAAACCGACGCCGGGTGGCTGAACGGCATTTATTACGTCGGATACCTGATGGCGGTGCCGGTGCTGGTCAGCCTCACCGACCGGATATCGCCGCGCAAAATCTATTTCCTGTGCATGGGCCTGACGGCGGTCGGCACCCTTGGGTTCGCCTTGATGACGAGCGGCTTCTGGTCGGCGTTCGTGTTCCGCGTCATTTCCGGCATCGCCCTCGCCGGCACCTACATGCCGGGGCTCAAGCTTCTCAGCAACCATCTCAGGCACACGGCCGGCGACAAGGACCAAAGCCGGGCGGTGGCTTTCTATACCTCCAGCTTCGGCATCGGCACGGCGATTTCATTTTATCTTTCCGGCGTCGTGGCGACGGCGCTGGACTGGCATTGGGCCTTCGGCCTCGCCTCGCTGGGGCCGGCGGCGGCGATGGCGCTCATCTTTCTCGCCTTTCCCCGCCAAGACCCCGAACAGGCGGACCGGCCGTCCACCCACCTTCTCGATTTCCGCCCGGTGTTCAAGTGCCGCGCCGCCATGGGATACGTGCTCGCCTATACGGCGCACAATTTCGAGCTTTTCGCCTTCCGCGCCTGGGGCGTTACCTATCTGGTGTTCGCCGCCACCGGACCGACGGGCAACATGGGGTGGAGCGCCACGGCGATCGCCGCCGTCATCAATCTGCTGGGCCTGCCGTCGAGCGTCTTGGGCAACGAACTCAGCCGCCGTTTCGGACGCCACCGGATCATCACCATGGTCATGCTTTCCTCGGCCGTCCTGGCCTGCGTATTGGGGATCTCCGCGGATTGGCCCTATTGGGTCGTCGTCGGCCTGTCATTGCTCTACGGAATTACCCTCACCGGCGATTCGGCGTCGATCACCGCCGGTGTCGTCGCCGCCGCTCCCAAGGGCTATCAAGGGGCCACCATGGCGGTGCATTCGTGCATCGGCTTCATCGGCGCCTTCGCCGGGCCGCTGATGTTCGGCGTCATGCTTGATTTGGCCAGCCCCACCGGCATCGGCGGCGAAACCGTCGCCTCCTGGGGCTGGGCCTTCGCCTTTACCGGCCTGATCGTCACCCTGGGCCCGCTGGCGCTGGCCCTGCTCAGGGAAAAAAAGAAAGATTAGCGCCGGGCGCGGGGGTGGGCGCCGTCGTAGACGCTCTTGAGACGTCCGGCGTCGACTTCCGTGTAACGCTGGGTGGTGCTGAGGGACGCATGGCCCAGCAGTTCCTGGATCGTGCGCAGGTCGCCGCCGCCGGCCAGCAGATGGGTGGCGAAGCTGTGGCGAAGGGCGTGCGGGGTCGCCGTTTCCGGCAGCCCCAGGAGCACCCGGACCCGGCTCATCTGGCGCTGGATCATGCGCGCGCTCAACCGCTTGCCGCGCTTGCCGACGAACAGCGGGCCGTCGAGGGCCAAGTCATGGGGGCAGGCGTCGATGTAATCGCCCAAGGCCTCGGCGACCACCGGCAGCACCGGCACCAGGCGTTGTTTGTCCCCCTTGCCGGTGACGACGATGGTGTCCATGCCGTCACCCGATTCCGGAACCTGCCCCCGGTCGAGGCCCAGCGCCTCGCCGATGCGCAACCCGCACCCGTACAGCAGCAACAACACCGCGGCGTCGCGCTTGCCGATCCAGGGCTCTTCGGACAAGTCCTCGATGACCGAAACGGCTTCCAGGGCGTCCACCTCGTCCAACGCCTTGGGCACGGATTTCGGCACCTTGGGCGTCTTGATGCCGCCGATGGCGGCGTTTTTCACCAAGCCCTGGCGCTCGATAAACTTGAAAAAATTGCGCAACGTGGACATCGCCCGGGCCGTCGATGACCGCGCCAGGCCCCGGGCCTGGCGATCGGCCAGAAACCCGCGAAAGTCCGCCGGCCCCAGCGCCCGAAGGTCCTGAAACCCCGGCGGATAGCCGAGGTGTTCGGCGGTGAAGCGGAGGAAGTTCCCCAGGTCGCGGCTGTAGGCGTCGAGGGTGTGGTCCGAGTTGCGGCGTTCATGGGCCAGCCAGGCCCGCCAGTCCTCGATGGCGGAAACGACCGCCGGTTCGGCGGCGAACGCCGGTTTGTCGTTCAAGCAGGAGGCTCCACCAGCCGGTGCAGGCAGGATTCGAGCACCCGGGCCAGGAAACCGATCAATTCCGTCCCCTGGCCGGGACGGAAAGCGGACTCCCGGGACCCCAAAGCCACCAGCCCGGCCGGGACTTCGCGTCCAGGACGCAGGCGGGCCAGGGCGGCCGAACGGGCCAATCCGGCGGCGGCGCCGAACAGGGTGCCCCCGACTTCCGTCTCGTCCCCGATGTCCCTAAGCAGGCGGACGTTTTCCTCGGCCCCCAAAATCCCGTCGACGCCGCCCTGCCGCAGCTTCTGGACATCTGACAGCGCCAAAAGCTCGCCCAGGGCTTTCCCCGGCACGGCCTGGGGACCGGACTCCGGCGACCCCGGCGCCTCGAACCCCCCCGGTGTTTCGAACCCCAACGTCACCACGTCGACATCCAGCAGCAGGGGCAAATCGTCGTTGATGATCCTCAGCAGATGCTCAAGATCGGCGGCGGACAGCAACGCCAGGACGGCGGCATGGGTCCGGGTCTGGACCGACATGTTGGTGCGGCTGGTTTCGATGACCTCCTGGGCGCAGTTGCGCAGGTCGTCGATCTCGGTCAGACGGCGCTCGGCCAGAAACCGCTGCATGTCGACGACGCCGTCGTCGCTCCAACGGTCCGGCGCCGTCATGTCGGACAACAGGTCCAGGCGGTCGGTGAAGAAATCGGGGTGCCGGCGCAGGTAATCGGCAACGGCATCGCCCGAAACGTCATCGGCCGGGGCCTGATCGTCGACGACGGCGGGTTTGTCGGTTTTGCGTCCCATGGTCTCCAGAAGCCTCGCGACGGTCCGCGAATCGCCTATTATACCCCAGAAACCGGATTTCAATCAGGAACCCCCCCAGGAACCCCCAAGCGACGCCCATGACGCCCGCCGCCGCATCGTCCCCGTCCGAAGCTCCCCGCCATCTTCCGGGGCAGCGCGTCGGCGTCCTTTTGCCGTTGCCCCTGGGCGGAACCTACGATTACCGGGTGCCCGACGATACGGCCCTGGCCGACGGGGATTTCGTTACCGTTCCCCTGGGCGCCCGCAAGGCCACCGGCGTCGTCTGGGGAAAAGGCGAAGGCGGCGTCCCCGAGGCAAAAATGAAGAACGTCTTCGCCCGGCTCGACTGCCCGTCCATGCCCGAGGTCTGCCGCCGGTTCATCGACTGGGTGGCGCGCTATACCCTCAGCGCCCCCGGCGCGGTGTTGAAAATGGCGATGAGCGTGCCTGAGGCGCTGAACCCGCCGAAACCGGTGACCGCCTATGCCCTGAACCCCAAGGCCGAGGGGTTTCGCATGACCAAGGCCCGGGAACGGGTGTTGAAGGTCCTGGCCGAAGGCCCGCCCCGGCCGGTGACGGAATTGGCGCTTGAGGCCGGTACCGGGCCCGGGGTCGTCCGCGGGCTGGCCGACGCCGGGGCAATCATCCCCGTCCAACTGCCGGCCCGCGCCGCCGGTCCCGAGGCCGGTCCCGACTGGCAAAAGCCGGGTCCCGACCTGTCGCCGGACCAAGCCCGGGCGGCGAAGACATTGCAAGAAGCGACGCAAAGAGGCGGCTTCGGGGTGGTGCTGCTGGAAGGCGTCCCCGGGTCGGGCAAGACGGAAGTCTATTTCCAGGCCGTCGCCGAGGCCCTGAAGCATGGCGGCCAGGTACTGGTGCTGTTGCCGGAAATCGCGCTCAGCGCCCAATGGCTGAGGCGGTTCACGGAGCGGTTCGGGGCGCCGCCTGGGGTTTGGCACTCGGACCTGACGGCGGCGCAGCGGCGCGTTACCTGGCGGGCCGTGGCCGAGGGGCGGATAAGGGTCGTGGTCGGGGCGCGCTCGGCGTTGTTTTTGCCGTTCCCGGACCTGGCGCTGATCGTCGCCGACGAGGAACACGATCCGTCCTTCAAACAGGAAGACGGCGTCATCTACAACGCCCGCGACATGGCCGTCGTCCGCGCCCAGTTGGGCGGCTTTCCCATCGTCCTGGCGTCGGCGACGCCGTCGTTGGAAACCGTTCTCAATGTCCGGGACGGCCGTTATCAAAGCCTGCACCTGCCCGACCGCTACGCCGGGGCGTCGTTGCCCGAAATCGACGTTATCGACATGAGGAAAGAGCTAACGCCGTCTCAGTGCTGGCTGTCGCCCAGGCTCCGCGAAAGCCTGGCTGAAACCTTCGCCGTCGGCGAACAGGCGATGCTGTTTTTGAACCGCCGTGGCTATGCGCCGTTGACCCTGTGCCGGACCTGCGGGCACCGGATGCAATGCCCGCACTGCATCGCCTGGCTGGTGGAACACCGGCTCGGCGGCCGGTTGTTGTGCCACCATTGCGGATATACCGCCGCGCCGCCGGTCCAATGTCCGGAATGCGAGACGGAAGATAGCTTCGCCGCCTGCGGCCCCGGAGTCGAGCGGCTGGCGGAAGAGGTCGAAACCGTTTTCCCCACCATCCGCTACCGGATCGCCGCCAGCGACACCGTGACCAGCCCCCGGGCGGCGGCCGACTTGGTGCGCCGGATCGAGGACCATGACATTGATTTGGTCATCGGCACCCAGATCATCGCCAAGGGATACCATTTTCCGCTGTTGACCCTGGTCGGCGCGGTGGACGCGGATTTGGGCCTCAGCGGCGGCGACTTGCGGGCGGCGGAACGGACCTATCAGCTTCTTTATCAACTGGCCGGACGCGCCGGCCGCGCCGAGAGGCCCGGAAGGGTGCTGTTGCAGACCTACATGCCGGAACACCCGGTGATGCAGGCGCTGATCGGCGGCGACCGGGAGACTTTTCTCGAGGCCGAGGCCGAAAGCCGCCTTCAGGCCGGCATGCCGCCCTTCGGCCGTCTGGCGGCGTTGATCGTTTCCGGCCTCGACGAAGCCGCTGTCGACCAAACCGCCCGCGACCTCGGGCGGGCCGGGCCGATGGGCGACGGCGTCACCGTACTCGGCCCGGCGCCGGCGCCGTTTGCGCTTCTGCGCGGCCGCCACCGGCGGCGGCTGTTGTTGAAGACGGCCAAGGAAACCAACCTTCAGGCCGTGCTCAGGGACTGGCTGGGCCGGGTCAAGATGGCTAGGAAAGTCCGCGTCCAGACGGACGTCGATCCCTACAGCTTTCTGTGAACGGGTTTCCTGACGGACCCCGCCCAAAGGGGGCCGTCAAGAGGCAATCTCCAGGATTGACGGCGGGCAATTCAGAGCGTGGACGATATGCTGGATCAGTTTTTCCGGCGAGAACGGCTTGACGACGTATTCCTGAACGCCGGCGGCCAGGGCCTCGCGGATGCGGAATTGCTCGGTGAAGGACGAGACAATGACGTTCGGCACCGCCGGGTCCCGGACCTCGGCCCCTTTGCGGATCATGCGCGTCATTTCCACCCCCGACACATAGGGCATCTCATAATCGGCCAACACCAAGTCGATGGGGTTTTCCTTCAAGACGTTGATCGCCTCGACGGCGTCACTGGCTTCAGCCATATGCCGGATTCCAAAAAGGCTCAGGGAATCGCGGACGGTCCTGCGGCAGAACTGGCTGTCGTCGACAACAAGAACATTGAGCTGGGTCAGGTCAAAGGTAAAATTCTCGGAAAGTTCCTGGGTCCCCTTGATCGTCTTTTCGTCAAGGGGAGGACATTTCGGTTTTTCGGTTTTGGCGGCGGCTTTGGTCGTTGTGTTCGTTCTTGAACTGGTCATTGGTTGCCCCGGGTCTTGCTTTCTTCTCGGCCTTTATGGTTTTTCTTTTTTGCCTGTTTGCGGCTTTCCTCTGAAACCGCCCCCGGAGCACTTTTTAATTTTCATCATATTTCCATAAAATTTTAAGGATATCTGTGACGGCCATCACATGCCCAAAGGCATAGTCCCGGCGGGCATGCCTTCGCGGTCATTCCGGGACCCGGAAACGGCGAATTTTCCGGCCCGGACGGGGCTTTTAAATCCGCCCGTTTCATAGGCTTTCCTGTGTCCGGAGTCGGCTTGCATGGCCGAAACGGGTATGCTACGAAATCGGCGTTTTATGGGGGAAACTCCGGCTCAGGGGGATGTTTTAAAAGGCGCCGTCAGGCACCCGACATCTCTTTACGAACAATAAAAGAGGAAATTTCCAGGTGTCAACGGAATCCATGGGCGCCACGGGTCTTGCCGGGCGTTATGCCACGGCCCTTTTCGACCTTGCCGAAGCGGACAACCAATTGGACCGGGTCGCGGACGATCTCGGCCAACTGGGCCGGATGATCGAGGAAAGTGGGGACTTGACCCGGCTCATCCGTTCACCGGCGATTTCGCGCCAAGACCAGGGCCGGGCCATGGCCGCGATCCTGGAAAAGGCCAAGATGTCCGGCCTGACCCGGAATTTCGTCGGCACGGTGGCGAAAAACCGCCGCCTGTTCGCGCTGCCGGCCATGATCGCCGCCTATCAAGGTCTTCTGGCCCGGCACCGCGGCGAAGCCACCGCCGAGGTGATTTCGGCGCAGCCGTTGACGAAAAAACAGATCGAACGGATCGGCAGGTCGCTGAAAAAGGCCATCGGTTCCAAGGTCGCCGTCGACGCCAGGGTCGATCCCGGGCTTTTGGGCGGTCTCGTCATCAAGATCGGATCGCGCATGGTCGACAGTTCCATTAGGACCAAGCTGACGCAACTGCGCCTGTCCATGAAAGGGATTGGATAATGGATATCAAACCGGCTGAAATCTCCGCCATCCTGAAAAAACAAATCGCCGGTTTCGGCACCGAGGCCGAAGTCGCGGAGGTCGGAGAGGTCCTGTCGGTCGGTGACGGAATCGCCCGCGTGCATGGGCTGGACCAGGTCCAGGCCGGCGAAATGGTCGAATTCCCGGGCGGGATCAAGGGCATGGCGCTGAACCTGGAAGTCGACAACGTCGGCATCGTGATTTTCGGCGACGACCGCAACATCAAGGAAGGCGACACCGTCAAACGGACCGGCGCCATCGTCGACGTGCCCATCGGCAAGGACTTGTTGGGCCGGGTCGTCGATGCGCTCGGCAATCCCATCGACGGCAAGGGGCCGATCGCCACCGACGAACGCGCCCGGGTCGAGGTCAAGGCGCCGGGCATCATTCCGCGCAAGTCGGTGCATGAGCCGGTGCAGACGGGCCTGAAGGCCATCGATGCGCTTATTCCCATCGGCCGCGGACAACGCGAGTTGATCATCGGCGACCGCCAGACCGGCAAGACCGCCGTCATCATCGACACCATCATCAACCAGCGCACCGTCAACGAATCCGACGACGAATCGGAAAAGCTCTACTGCATCTACGTCGCCATCGGCCAGAAACGCTCCACCGTGGCGCAACTGGTGAAGACGCTGGAAGACTACGATGCGATGAAATATACCATCGTCGTCGCCGCCACCGCGTCGGAACCCGCCCCCTTGCAGTTCCTGGCCCCCTATACGGGCTGCACCATGGGCGAATATTTCCGCGACAACGGCATGCACGCGGTGATCTTCTATGACGACCTGTCCAAGCACGCCGTCGCCTACCGCCAGATGTCGCTGTTGCTTCGCCGCCCGCCGGGCCGCGAGGCCTATCCGGGCGACGTCTTCTACCTGCATTCCAGGCTTCTGGAACGCGCCGCCAAGATGAACGACGACAACCGCGCCGGGTCGCTGACGGCGCTGCCGGTGATCGAGACCCAGGCCGGCGACGTGTCGGCCTATATTCCGACCAACGTCATCTCCATCACCGACGGCCAGATCTTTCTGGAAACGGAATTGTTCTTCAAGGGCATCCGCCCGGCGGTGAACGTCGGCCTGTCGGTGTCGCGCGTCGGTTCCGCGGCCCAGATCAAGGCGATGAAACAGGTCGCCGGGTCGATCAAGCTGGAACTGGCCCAATACCGGGAAATGGCG
>JADFMB010000091.1 GCA_022564115.1 Pseudomonadota bacterium | reverse complement strand
GTAATAGTCCTCTTTAGCCATCAGAGGGGGCCCTCAAAGAATTGACCATGAAACAGGGGATGCCGGCCTGAGGCCCAGACCTACTTCTTTTTCTTGTCCGGATCGGCGTCCTCGAAATCGGCGTCCTTGTCCGACGGCTCCCCGGCTCCGTCCTCGGAATCGGCATCGGCCCCGTCTTTCGCCTCGTCCTTCTTGGTGTCTTCGGCCCCGTCTTTGGAATCGTCTTCCGGGTCGATCTCTTCGAAGTCGGCGTCGACGACCTTGGCCCCGTCGGAACCATCGTCACCGGCGCTTTCGGCCCCGGCGTCAGCGTCGGAATCGCCGTCACCGCCGGCCCCCCCTGATTCGGCGCCGGCGGCGTCTTCTTCCTGGGCCGCCTTGTACATGGCCTCGCCCAGCTTCATGGCCGCCTCGGTCAGGGTCCCGGTCTTGGCGGTAATGGCCTCCGTGTCGTCGCCTTCGAGGGCTTCCTTGAGGTCCTTGACGCCGTCCTCGATGGCCTGGCGCTCGTCGCCGGAAACCTTGTCGCCGTATTCCTTGAGGTTCTTCTCGGACGAATGGATCAGGGCGTCGGCGGCGTTGCGCGCTTCCACGGTTTGGCGCAGTTTCTTGTCGTCCTCGGCATGCGCCTCGGCTTCGTTGACCATGCGGTCGATGTCATCGTCCGAAAGCCCGCCGGAAGCCTGGATGCGGATTTGCTGTTCCTTGCCGGTCGCCTTGTCCTTGGCCGACACGTTGACGATGCCGTTGGCGTCGATGTCGAAGGTGACGTCGATCTGCGGCATGCCGCGGGCCGACGGCGGGATGCCGATGAGGTCGAACTGGCCGAGGAGCTTGTTGTCGGAAGCCATTTCCCGCTCGCCCTGGAAGACGCGGATGGTGACCGCGGTCTGGCTGTCCTCGGCGGTCGAGAAGATCTGGCTCTTGCGCGTCGGGATGGTGGTGTTGCGGTCGATCAGGCGCGTGAAGACGCCGCCCAGGGTCTCGATGCCGAGCGACAGCGGCGTCACGTCGAGGAGCAGCACGTCCTTGACGTCGCCCTTCAGCACCCCGCCCTGGATGGCGGCGCCGATGGCCACCACCTCGTCCGGGTTGACGCCCTTGTGGGGCTCGCGGCCGAAGAATTTCTTTACCGTTTCGATGACCTTGGGCATGCGGGTCATGCCGCCGACCAGGATCACCTCGTCGATGTCCTTGGCCTTGAGGCCGGCGTCCTTGAGCGCCTTTTTGCAGGGCCCGACGGTGCGCTGGATCAAATCCTCGACCAGGGTTTCCAGCTTGGCGCGGGTCAGCTTGACGTTGAGGTGCTTGGGCCCGGATTGGTCGGCGGTAATGAACGGCAGGTTGATGTCGGTCTGCATGGTGCTCGACAACTCGATCTTGGCCTTTTCCGCCGCCTCCTTGAGCCGTTGCAGGGCGAGCTTGTCTTCGCGCAGATCAATGCCCTGTTCCTTCTTGAACTCATCGGCCAGGAAATCGACGATGTGGATGTCGAAATCCTCGCCGCCGAGGAAGGTGTCGCCGTTGGTCGATTTGACCTCGAACACGCCGTCGCCGATCTCCAGGATCGAAACGTCGAAGGTGCCGCCGCCGAGGTCGTAGACGGCGATGGTGCCGGTGGCTTCCTTTTCCAGGCCGTAGGCGAGGGCGGCGGCCGTCGGCTCGTTGATGATGCGCAGCACTTCGAGGCCGGCGATCTTGCCGGCGTCCTTGGTCGCCTGGCGTTGGGAATCGTTGAAGTAGGCGGGAACCGTGATCACCGCCTGGGTGACGGTCTCGCCGAGATAGCTTTCCGCCGTTTCCTTCATTTTCTGGAGGATGAAGGCGCTGATCTGGCTGGGCGAGTATTTCTTGTCCTCGACCTCGACCCAGGCGTCGCCGTTTTCGCCTTCGACGATTTCATAGGAAACCAGCTTCTTGTCCTTTTTGGTGATCGGATCGTCGTACCGGCGGCCGATCAGGCGCTTGATGGCGGACAGGGTATTTGCCGGGTTGGTCACCGCCTGGCGCTTGGCCGATTGCCCGACCAGGCGTTCGCCGCCTTCGGCGAAGGCGACCATGGACGGCGTCGTGCGCGCGCCTTCGGTGTTTTCGACGACCTTGGCGTCCTTGCCTTCCATCAGGGCGACGCAGGAGTTGGCGGTGCCCAAGTCGATTCCTATGACCTTGCTCATTTCATCCTCTTTATTTTCGGCGGCGACGACGCGGCCGTTTCCAGCACCGCGCTTCAAGCCCCTCGATTAATCATTTAAAACCCGCGTTTGAGCGGGTATTCCGGCGATATATATGTGCGAAAACGGGGGTCCGCAACCGTCTCGGCGTTTTTTCCATAAAAACGGTTATTTCCCGAATTTCCGGTTTCGCGAAGCCCGGTGGATAGGCCCTCAAAGTTCCTCGTCCAACTGGGTGCCCGGCTCCTTGCCCTTGTCCTCGTACGCGCTCTGGCCGTCCTTGAGCGCCGGGTCGACCGGGGCGGGGGTGGTGCCCTCGGCGGCGGCGCTCTCTTTAGGCCCACCCTTGGAAACGCCGACCTTGGCCGGGCGCAGCAGGCGGTCGTTCAGCACGTAGCCGGCCTCGACCACCTGGACCACGGTGCCGGCGGGTTTCGAGGCGTCGTCGAGCTCGAACATCGCTTCGTGCAGGTTGTGGTCGAATTTTTCGCCCATGGCTTCGATCGGCTTGATGCCGAAACGCTCAAACGTGCTCAGCATTTCAGCCTTGGTCATTTCCAGTCCGACCATGAGCTGTTCGAGGGCAGGATCCTTTTTGCGGGCTTCCGAATCGACGCTGGCCATGGCGCGCATCATGTTGTCGGCGACGCCGAGCACGTCGCGGGCGAAATTGGCGATCGCGTACTTGGCGGCGTCCGACTTGTCCCGCTCGGCCCGGCGGCGGACGTTTTCGGCCTCGGCCAGGGCGCGCAGCAGCTTGTCGTTGAGCTCTTCCACCTGCTGTTCGGGGGTCGACTCCTCGACCGCTTCTTCAGCCGTCTCTTCGGCCCCGGCTTCGGTTTCTTCGGCTTCCTCGCCTTCTTCCGCTTCCGCCGCCGTTTTTTCCGGCGCTTCGGGCGCCGCTTCGGAATCGGGCGCGGCGTCTTCTTTTTCGGCTTTTTCGGCTTTTGTCTGGTTTTTTTTGTCTTTGGTCATGGTCCGTTTCAGCTTTGTTGGCCGAGAAGGCGGCTAATCAGTTTCGAGGTGTAGTCGACCATCGGAATGATGTGGGCATAATTTATCCGCGTCGGGCCGATGACGCCGATGGCGCCGATGATGGTTTCCTCGGCGTTCTTGTAAGGGCCGACGATCATCGAACAGCCGGCCAGGTTGAACAGGGTGTTGTCGGCGCCGATGAAGATCTGAACCCCTTCGGCGGTGTCGGTCAGAGAAAGCAGCTTCAGCATTTCCTCCTTGGTTTCCAGCGCCGTGAAAAGGGCGCGGATTTTCTCCAGGTCGGCCAACGCGGTCACGTCCTCCAAAAGGTGCGCCTGGCCGCGGACGATCAACGATCCTTGCTGGCCGCCGCCGGCCGCATCGCCGGCCCAAATGGCGAGCCCGCTTTCGACCACTCTGCTCGTCAATTCGTCCAGCTCGGCGCGGTGGTTGTCCAGTTCGGCCATGATCTCTTCGTAGCCTTCGGACAGGGTGCGCCCGACCAGCCGCGCGCTCAGGTAATTGGTCGCTTCCACCAGGCCCGACGGGGGCATGCCCCGGGGCGTCCGGATGACCCGGTTCTCGACGATGCCGCTTTCGGTGACCAGCACCACCAGGGCGCGGCCCGGCGATAGGTTGACGAATTCGATGTGACGCAGCGGACTCCCCGTCTTCGGCGCCAACACCAGGCTGGCGCACCGGGACAGGCCCGAAAGCGCCGAGGTCGCGTCTTCCAGCAGGCCTTCCAGGCTATGGGGCGAGCCGGCGCATTGAATGTCGATGCTTTGGCGTTCGTCTTCGGTCAGGTTGCCGACCTCGAGGATGCCGTCGACGAACAGCCTCAGTCCCGCATCCGTCGGCAGCCGCCCGGCCGACGTGTGGGGCGAGTACAACAACCCGGAGTCCTCCAGGTCCGCCATCACGTTGCGGATGGTGGCCGGCGACAGGTCGAGGTTCAGGCGCTTGGACAGCGTCCTCGACCCGATGGGCTCGCCCGATTCGAGGTAACTATCGACGACATGGCGCAAAATCTCGCGCGAGCGGTCGTTGAGCTCGGTAATCATTGGCTATCCCGCGTTTAAAGCCGGAAGTGAGGGGAATTTAAGTGCGCCGGGGGCCAGCGTCAACGGAACTGGGGCAAATTCTTTACCTCAAGCGGCCGCCGGGGTAGTAATCCTCCTTAATCCTGCGGCATTCAAAGGTGCCCCCGGTGATGAACGACGCCCCTAAAAAAGGACCGTTTCAGAGGCCTTCCGGACGCCAGGCCGACGAGATGCGCGCGGTGATGCTTGAGCCCGACTTCGCCAAGCACGCCGAAGGGTCGTGCATCGCCGGTTTCGGCGACACCCGGGTATTCATCACCGCTACCGTCGAGGAACGGATTCCGTCGTGGCTCCGGGATTCCGGCCACGGCTGGGTGACCGCCGAATACGGCATGCTGCCCCGGGCCACCAACACGCGGACCGGCCGCGAGGCGCGCCAGGGCGGCCAATCGGGCCGCAGCCATGAAATCCAGCGCCTGATCGGCCGCAGCCTCCGCGCCGTCACCGACTTGGAAGCCATGGGTGAAATGTCCATCAGGCTCGATTGCGACGTCATCCAGGCCGACGGCGGCACCCGCACGGCGGCCATCACCGGCGCCTACGTGGCGCTGAGGAGGGCATTCGAGAAGTGCGTCGGGCTCGGCATTCTCGGCGCCGTTCCCCTGAACGACCACGTCGCCGCCGTTTCCTGCGGGCTTTACCAAGGCAAGCCCATCCTCGACCTGGATTACGAAGAAGACTCCTCAGCCGACGCCGACGCCAATTTCGTCCTCACCGGATCCGGCAACATCGTCGAAATCCAGGGCACGGCGGAAACCGGGCCGTTTTCCGAAAAATCCTTCCGGGAAATGCTGAAACTCGCCCAAAAGGGCGTCGGCGAGCTGGTGGCGGTGCAGAAAAAAGCCCTCGGCGAAAAATAACCGCCGCCGATGAACGCCCGCACCCATCGCCGTTTCGAGGGCGGCCCGCTGGTCATCGCCAGCCATAATCCGGGCAAGGTGAGGGAAATCACCGATCTTCTGCAACCCTTCGGGGCCGAGGTGACGTCGGCGGCCGACCTCAACCTGGCCGAACCCATTGAGACCGGCGCCACGTTTGCCGCCAATGCGGCGCTCAAGGCCCGGGCCGCGGCCGAAGCCTCGGGAATGCCTGCGTTGGCCGACGATTCCGGGCTCGTGGTCGCGGCGTTGGCGGGCCAGCCCGGCATTCATTCGGCGCGCTGGGCCGGGCCGGACAAGGACTTCCGGGCGGCGATGCAAAAGGTCGAGGACGAATTGGAAGGCAAGGAAGACCGTCGCGCCCATTTTGCCTGCGCGTTGGCGTTTTGCTGGCCCGATGACGGCCAGGGGAGCCATCTGGAGGCCTTCGAGGGCGCCGTCCACGGGACCCTGGTGTGGCCGCCCCGGGGGACCGGGGGCTTCGGCTACGATCCGGTATTCGTCGCCGACGGCCATGACGTCACCTTCGGCGAGATGGACCTGGCGGAAAAACACCGGATCAGCCACCGCGCCGATGCCTTCAGGAAGCTCGTCGATGCCTGTTTTGGATAACAACCCCGGCCCGGATCGAGGATTCGGCGTCTATATCCACTGGCCCTTCTGCGCCTCGATGTGCCCGTATTGCGATTTCAACAGCCACGTCTGGGATTCCATCGATCATCGCCGCTGGCGGACGGCGCTGCTGTCGGAACTTAATCATTTCGCTTTGGAAACAAACGGCCGGACGGTGACCAGCGTCTTCTTCGGCGGCGGCACGCCGTCGTTGATGGCGCCCGAGACGGCGGCCGCCCTGATCGCCGCCGTCGGCAAACGCTGGCACACGGCGGATGATCTGGAAATCACGCTGGAAGCTAACCCGTCGACGGCCGAGGCGGGGCGGTTCCGGGCCTTCCGCGATGCCGGGGTCAACCGGCTGTCGATCGGCGTGCAATCATTCCGGGACGAAACCCTGTCCTTTCTCGGGCGCCGCCATTCGGTTGCCGAGGCCAAGGGCGCCTTAAAAATGGCGGCGGACGTCTTTCCGCGCTTCTCCTTCGATTTGATCTATGGCCTTGCCGGCCAATCGCCGGAGGACTGGGGCCGGGAGCTCGACGAGGCGCTTGAAGTCGCCAAATCCCTCGGGGCCGGGCATCTGTCGCTTTACCAGTTGACCATCGAGCCCGGCACGCCCTTTTACCGCGACGGCGTCAAGGCCGCCGGTGGCGATGCCGGGGCGGGATTATATGGGATCACCCAGGACAAACTTATCGAGGCCGGCCTGCCGGCCTACGAAATCTCCAACCACGCGCGGCCGGGCAGCGAATGCCGCCATAACCTCAAAATCTGGCGGGGCGGCGCCTACGCCGGCGTCGGACCCGGGGCGCATGGACGGCTGCCGGCCCGCAAGCGTACCGAGGCGCTTTACCAGATTCACGATCCCGGGCGATGGCTAGCGGCGGTCGAGCGGAAAGGCCACGGCACCGCCAAGCGCCTGGCCCTGCCGCGCAGAGCAAGAGCCGAGGAACTGCTGATGACCGGGCTCAGGCTGATCGAGGGAGTCGGGCGGGCGCGGTTCCAATCCCTGACCGGGCGCCGGGTCGAGGACACCCTCGACAAGGACGGGCTCAAGCGGATGACCGGCGGCGGGTTCGTCGAGATGGACGATAGGAGCCTCCGAGCCACACCCGCCGGACTGTTGTGCCTCAACGAAGTGTTGCGCCATTTGTTGGCCTAGGGGGCAGGAGAGGCTAACCGCCGGAAAGTTTCAGGGCGATGGCGTGAACCTTGAGCCAGAACGCATGGCCCTTTTCGTCACCCTTAGCCAGTGCCTCTTCGGCCTTAAATGTCGAGTCCATCGTTGCCAGGCCGCCCAGTTCTTCGAACAGTTTCCTAGCCGTCGCCTCCGAATCCAGGCTGGCGGTGGCGTCTTTCGGCTGATAACCGCAGCACGCTTTCAGGAACCTGGCGACGAAGGCCACCGCCTGGGGCGCCCCCGCGAAACTATGGGCCTGGTCAGAAATGTAATGGGAATCCGAGCCGCCGACATCGCGGCTGATGGAGCATAATTGTTCTCTCGGGTCATTAGCGCCGACAAGGTTCAACACGGCGACGCCGCTTGGCGCCATTGGTCCGCCGCCGAGATGCCGGCAGTCATAGGCCATGATGATGTGGGCGATGAAGCCGTCGCCGCCGTAATCCGATACCGCGGCGCCGCCTTCGCTTTTTCCGGCCAGGACGATGCGGTCCTTGTCGATCCAACTCAATTTTTTTATCTGTTCGAGGGCGAACCTGATTTCTTCCTGGCGCATGATGTATTTACCCAGGCTATCCCCACCACTCGTGTAACAGAGCGACACCCTTCCTGGCCGCCGAAAGCTGTCGGGAGCGAAGAAGGCGAAGCCAAAATCATTGAACGGAATCGCCCACGTCCCGGCAGCCACCGGCCCCGTGCAGCCGTGGGCATAGATGACGGCGGGAACCTTGACCCCCGGCTTCACGACATCCTGGGTAATCCGCCGGGACCATTGTTCCGGGGTTTCGTCCTCGAAGGGGATTTCTTCGATATAGCCGCTCCGGGTCGCCGTGCCGGGCAGGACATGAATGCCCCCCGTCCACGTGGCGACGACTTCCGCGTCGGCGGCCCTGGCCGCGCCAAAACCGACGCCGAAGGCGAGGACAAGGGCGGCGGCAATCAAACCCGGTAATTTCAGCGGATTTTCCATTTTCGCTCCCCCCGTTGATTTTATAAGGCGATACCCCTAATTGGTCTTCGCCTGAAAAGTCTCCGGCGCGCGGCTGATGACCTCGGCTCCCTGGCGGCCCACCTTCATCACCGCCAGCCCCCGTTCGGCGATGCCTTCGGGCAGGAACCGGAAAATACCGTCGCGGCCCCAGAAGCCGCTCGGCACGGTGATCGCGCGGGCCGAGAAATCGGGCCCGTCCTTGCCCCGGGCCAGTACCGCGGCCAGGGCGGCGGCGTCATAGGCGAGCGTCGCCAGGCGCGGCGGGGCGGCGCCATAGGTCTCGCGGTAGGCGGCGACGAAATCGGTCCTCGCCGTCGGCGACGGGGCGGCGAACCAGCCGCCGATCAGCGCCGGCTCGGCGCCGAGGCCGGGCACGTCCCATTGCCCGGTTCCCAACATTCGCACTTTCCTGGGGTCGATGTCATAGAACGGCAACAGGGCGGCGACGGATTGCAGCCGCTTGCCCCCGTCGGCGACCAACAGCGCGTCGAACGGCAACTCGCCGAGGGTCTGCAGCCGCCCCAGCCTTCTCAGGGCGCGCAGCGACACTTCGTCCCCGCGGCCTTCCAGTTCGCGGCGTTGATCCAGGAGCGCCTGGCGGCGGGCCCCGTAATTGGCCAGGGCGCGGACGGCGTCATCGAAGCTTTCCGCATGGGGGTCATAGAACTGCACCCGGGCCACGGTGCCGCCGTTGGCGGCGACCGCGTCCTCGAAGGCGGTGACCACGGTTTCCCCATAGACGTTGTCGGGCGCCAGGGCGGCGAACCGGCGCACGCCCTTGGACCGGGCGAAGGCGACGATGCGTTTGATTTCGGCGCTCGGCAGGAACCCCATGGTGTAGGTGCCGCCGCCGGCGACGGAGCGGTCGCTGGAAAAGGCCACCACCGGCACGTTGGCGGCTTGCGCTACCGGACCGACGGCGCGGGTCGAAGCCGACAGCAGGGGGCCCAGGATCATCGACGCGCCGTCGCCGACGGCAAGGGTGGCGGCCCGAACCGCGCCCGCCGGCGTGCCCTTGGTATCGTGAGTCAACAGTTCGAAGCGCCCGTCGGCGAAATCGAACACCGCCATTTGGGCCGCGTTCAGCATCGCCTGGCCCAATTCCGCGTTGGTCCCGGACAACGGCAGCAACAAGCCCACCCTGACGGTATCCTCGGAAGTGACAGGCGGCACCGTCGAGCGGATAAGGGCCGCCGGCTGGGCCTGTTCCGGGGGCCGGGCCGGATAAGGGGTGAACAGGGGCGGTTCCGGTTCCACCCCCGGAGAGGCGCCCGAGGGAGCCGACGAAGGCGCTAACAGCGGCGGAGGAACAGGCAACGAGGTCGGAAACGGATAAGGGGAATAGAGGAACCCTTGGTCGACCGGCGGCGGGGGCGGCGCCGGTTCTGCGGCGGGCGGCGAAGCCGCCGAAGCCGCCGGGCGGGGAGTGAGGGATTTGGAGGCCGGGGCCTTGGTCGTTTCCGACGGCGGCGCCGTGGCCCGGGGCGCGGTCTCTCCTTGCCACAAGGCCCCTAATTGGGAAGACTGGCACCCCCCAAGCAACAACATCACGGCGATCGACCATGGCTGGGCGCGGAGACGCGAAAGGCAAGCGAAAGAAGCGGTCATCGGCGGCGTCGACTTCTCCTGATCAAAATGGTTCCGAAACCGGAACTCCCCTTGGACTCCCGGGGGCAAAGCCTAGCCACGGCGGCGGCGGGAGTAAACCATCGGCTGGCCCGACTATATTAACGGGGACACCCCGTGACCCCGGGGGTCTCCGGGGGCGCCCCCCGACTATATTAACGGGGACACCCCGTGACCCCGTGGCCCCTGATCTGGCTTCCGGGCTTTACCTCGTCGCCACCCCGATCGGCAATGCCCGCGACATTACCCTTCGCGCGCTCGACGCCCTGGGCCGGGCCGATGTCATCGCGTGTGAGGATACCCGCGTCACGGCCAAGTTGCTGGCCATCCACGGGATATCCCGGCCGCTGACGGCCTATCACGAACACAACGCCGAAAAGGCGCGGCCAAGGTTGATCAAACGCCTGAAAAAAGGCCAAACCGTGGCCTTGGTGTCGGACGCCGGCACGCCCCTGGTGTCCGACCCCGGATACAAGCTGGTGCGCGCCTGCCTGGCCGAAGGAATCGCCATAACGCCTCTTCCCGGCGCCTCCTCGGTACTGAGCGCGCTGGTGGTCTCGGGAATGCCGACGGACCGGTTTTTCTTCGCCGGCTTCCTGCCGCCGAAATCCGCCGCCCGGCGCAAGGCTCTCGCCGGCCTCGCCGAAATCCCCGCCACCCTGGTGATCATGGAATCGGCGAAACGGCTGCCGGCATCGCTCACCGACATGGCCGACGTCCTGGGCCCCCGCCACGCCGCCGTCACCCGCGAGATGACGAAAAAGTTCGAAGAAACCCGGCGCGGCACCTTGTCCGAACTTGTCGCGCACTACCGGGAATCCGGCCCGCCCAAAGGCGAGGTCACCCTGGTCATCGAGGCCGGGGCCGCGGGTACGGTGGTGTCCCTGGGCCCCGGTGTGGCAGTGCCGCAAGCGAGTCCGGCACAGCTGTATCGCCTCTGCAAACAAGCGGCTGCCCATGACCTGACGGTGTGGCTGCACGCCGAGTCGGGCGGCGTGGTGGAGGCGGCCACGCGGTTGCTCGACGACGACGAGCGCACGCGTGTGAAAGCGCTGGCGAGGATGCGACCGGCGCTGGCGGAAACCGAAGC
>JADFMB010000090.1 GCA_022564115.1 Pseudomonadota bacterium | reverse complement strand
CGTTGGGACAACGGGAGCCTGGACCTCGCCATGGGCCCTCAGGGCAATCTCTACGCCGCCTGGACCGAATATGAAGGACGCCTGTGGTTCAGCCGTTCCACGGATAGGGGCGAAATCTTCTCTGATCCGTTGCCCATTGCCGGCGGCCACGATGCGGAGCCCGCGCGCGGCCCCTCCCTGGCCGTCGACGCCGAGGGCGCCGTCTATCTCGCCTGGACCGTTGGGGAAGACAAGGCTGCCGACATCCGTTTCGCGAAGTCGGTCGATCATGGCCGGTCGTTCGGCGAGCCTGGGATCGTCTTTGAAAGCGGCGGGCATGCCGACGCGCCGAAGATCGCCGTGGACGGCAAGGGAACCGTTCATATGGTCTACGGGGAAAGTCCGGCCGGTCCCTTTCAGCGATATCACATTCGATACACCCGCTTGAACGATGGGGAGCGCGCGTTCGAGGAACCGAGGGAGATTTCAAGTCCGCAAACGGAGCAGTTCGAGAGCATGAGTTTCCCGGCCCTGAGCCTGGACGGCGAGGACAACATTTACGTCATCTGGGATCTCTCCCCGCGCCGGGGATTCTATCCGCGGGGACTCGGGTTTACCTGTTCGAGCGATGGCGGGCGGACGTTCGTGTTGCCTTCGGTCATTCCGGGCAGCGCCGATCTGGCCCTCGGCATCAACGGCAGTCAGCAGGGGTTGTTGATGAGGAAGCTCGCCGTCAACGGGACAGGAGCGATCGCCGTCGTCAACAGCACCTTCAAAAGGAACCAGACGAGCGGCATCTGGTTGTTTCGCGGGCAGGCCGCCGGGTGCTGATCCGGATCGCGTGGCCCGCAGCTTCGGCGGGCAGACTTAGGCGATCAGCAGGCTGCCGCCGCCCCCGGATGATAAAGGGGGGACACCATACTAATTAACCTTTTGCCGCGCCTATGGCTTCGGCCCGCGCCGGGCCGGTTTGAGGGGGCGAGGGAAAGCTAATTAGTATGGTGTCCCCTTTATTTTAACGTCCACTTACCGACTCATAACGGACCTTACCCCGAAACCGTGTTTACGTCCGCTTTTAGCCAGAAACGGACAAGATATGGGCTACGGAAAACAGATACACTTCGAGGTCTTGAGCTCACGGGGGTCAGGTCTTGCATTGCAACAATATTAAATAACCGAGTCATGCACATATGGCAGTGCAAGACCTGACCCCATATAGACTACGTTGACGACGAGAAAACTGCTAAGGTTGCGCGGAAAGGTTCGTGGCGCGGGGAGTTCGTTCCGCCGTGGGAGTGGCGGCGCGGGCGAGGTTAACTATGAACGAGGCTTTCCCAATTTTGGCATCTGTTTTTTCTGAACCAGCTTGGTTTTCTGTTGTCGGTCTGGCGCTCGATATTTTCGCGGTGGTGGCCTTGGCATGGGAACTTCTGTTGACCGATAGGAGCGCCTCTCATTCCGACGGTTCGTCCGGTGGTAGCTCGAACACCACACCAACCCGTCTTGAGCGAATCAGGCAGTCCCCGATAACGATCCTGTGTGTCTTTTTGCTGGTGCTTGGTTTTGCGCTTCAAATTTTCGGGAACTGGCCTCGATAGTCCCGATGACCTCCGACCTCGAAATCTACCGAAGCGCCAAGCTTTTAATTGACCGACACGGCGACAATGCCGTGATAGAGGCTACGATGATGGCCGATAAGATGCTAGAGGCTGGCGACCTGGACGGGCTGCCCCCATTGCTTGGTCCAGTTTCTATGTTAGTCCGAGGGTGGTTTAAGGAAAGGCCTAATCCGGCTGGAGCCGCCGTGTACGACGATTCTTAAAGTTGAGCCACCACAGGGCTGCCGGGGTCACGAGGATGATCCCGAGGACCGTCAGGCAGAGACGGAAGAGAGCGAACTTGCTCATGCCAGGTGTCCGCTGGGGGACCGCCGTTGTGTCCCATGCGGATTAGGGTGGGGTGTGCAGTCGAGGAGGGTGAAAACCCGCTCTAGCCGTGTGGGTCATGGGGTCAGGTCTTGCATTGCCACATTATTTAATGACCGAGTCATGCACATGTGGCAGTGCAAGACCTGACCCCATATACGTTTGGGCTGGAGGGGTAACGGAAAAACCACTAAATCCGTTTTGCAGGTCGCTTATGGCTAGGAGCAGACATCGAGGAGCGCAGATAGGGACGTCTCCTTATTACCCGTCGCTCATGGTCCACACGGGTGCTGTGCCCGCCATGCTCGTGCCCTTTGTCGTGCCTCCTCGATCTGGCGCTGTGTCATTTCGCCAAGATATTGATCCCGACCTTCAATAGCCATATCTCGGTCCTGGACAGTACACGAGACGACGATTTCAAACCATTTCATCGCTTCAATAGGGTCTTGTGGAAAACCAGTGCGGCTCATGGCATAGGCCGTGCCGAGCATCCACTGCGAGTCGGTGTCGCCGGTCTCCGCTGATTGTCGCAAGAGCCGCATGCCGCCAGCAACGTCCCCCATGCTGTAGGCCTTCATAACGTCGTTATAGGTTGGCGATTGCGCGGTGACGCTCGTGCTGGCCATCATGAGCATCACGATAACGGCAAGCCATCTCATCACCGCTTTCACAATAACCATGGTGTCTTGTCCATGCTGAATTGGTTAGGTACAAGTGTAGCATCAAGTACCTGAGTCCCAACGTCTGCTCCTGATGCAGTGGCTAATAGCGGAAGTAAACACGGTCTCGGGGTAAGGTCCGTTATGAGCCGGTAAGCGGACGTTGGTAAAACTGACTCACTACCTTCCGTATGTTCCCTTTTCGTACGAAATTTCTTGACATTTATCCTAATTACGCTTATATTCTCTTTGCATGTAAGGAGAAAGGCAAAAGATCATGGAGCCCCCCATCCCCAGGAAACTTCTCACCCCCAGGCAGGAGCGGTTCTGCCACGCCTTCGTCCACTACGCCAACGCCTCGGAGGCGGCCTGGGAAGCCGGCTACGCCCGCGGCTCGACCAAGCAACAGGGCTACCGGCTGTTGAGGACCGAGCGCGTGCGCGCCCGCATCCGCGCCCTCCACGCCCAGCTTTGCCGCGACCAGGGCCAGGACACCGAGGTGCTGATCGGCAAGCTCGAGAACGTCTACCGCCGCGCCATCGAGGAACACCAATTCCACACCGCGGCGCGCGCCGTCGAGCTGCAGGCGAGGCTGAGCCTCCTCAAGGAGGGGCGGATGGCGGTGCCCCGGCTGCCGCCGCTGCCGCCGGCGCCGCCCGAGACGGCCGCCCGTCCGGCCTGCCTTCGCCGAAGCGAAGCTCCGGCTTCGCGCAGGCAGGCCTTGGACATCGTCGCCGAGGCCGAAACGCTGCTCGGCCGGGCCGGCGGCGGCGGACCCGGCGGGCGGGCGCTTACCGGATGATGACCCGATGTTTACCGAATGCTTACCGAATGCCTGCCCGGAGCGTACCGGAAGATGACCGTTTGCCGACCGATAGCTGACCGATGCTGACCGATGCTTACCTTTTCGGTGACGCTGGCGCGGATTGGTCCTTCCCGGATAATGCGCTAACGTTTAGCTGTACCCGTTGGCGTTTTTCGAAAACCAAATAAGTAACAAAAAAATTTACCGGAGGATTTAACCATGAGCGGCAGGGAAATCACCATCGACGCGGCCGACGGCGGCGAATTCATGGGCTATTTGGCGGCGCCGGAATCGGGAAGCGGCCCGGGGGTCGTGGTGATCCAGGAGATTTTCGGCGTCAACGGCGTCATGCGCGGCATAACCGACGGTTTCGCCGAGGCCGGCTACATGGCCCTTTGCCCCGACCTTTTCTGGCGCCAGGAACCGGGCATCCGGTTGACCGACCAATCGGAAGAGGAATGGGCCCGGGCGTTCGAGTTGTTCAACGGTTTCGACCTCGACAAGGGGGTCCGGGATCTGGATTCGACCATCGAGACCCTGCGCGGCCTCGATGGCTGTTCGGGCAAGGTGGGCACGGTCGGGTTTTGCCTCGGCGGCCGGCTGGCGTTTCTCACCGCGACGCGGACCAAGGCCGACGCCGCCGTCGGCTATTACGGGGTGATGCTGACGGAACACCTGGGCGAGACCATCAACGCGCCGCTAATTCTCCATGTCCCGACCGAGGACGAGTTCGTGCCCCCCGAACAGCAGGCGGAAGTCCGCGCGGCGCTGGAAGGCAACGACAAGGTCGTGATTTACGATTACCAGGGCCAGGGTCACGCCTTTGCCCGGGCCGGGGGAAAACATTACCACCAGCCTTCCGCCGAAGCCGCCCGGGAACGCACCCTCGACCTGTTCAAGGCGCATCTGGGCTGATCGATAGGGCATTTCCGGTTCACATTGGTTCACCAAAAATGCCCTATCTATTTGATTTAACCGCAAATTCGTCGTCGCGAATGAGTCCATTCGCTCGGGATTTGCTCTAGCGGCCGGGGGCCCGGGAAGACATGAGCACGCTCTTCGAATCCGGCGCCCCGCGCCCCTTGGCCGACCGCCTGCGTCCGAAGACCCTTTCCGAAGTCGTCGGACAGGACCACCTGCTTTCCGGCGACGGGCCGATATCGAAGATGGTGGAATCGGGGAAGCTCAACTCGATCATCCTTTGGGGGGCGCCGGGCACCGGCAAGACCACCATCGCCTGGCTGTTGGCGGACATTTCGGATTTGCATTTCGAACGCCTGTCGGCGGTGTTCTCCGGCGTCGCCGACTTGCGAAAGATATTCGAAACGGCGCGGCAAAAACGCGAAATGGGGCAGGGGACCCTGCTTTTCGTCGACGAAATCCATCGTTTCAACCGCGCCCAGCAGGACGGGTTCCTTCCCTATGTGGAGGACGGCACCGTGATCCTGGTCGGCGCGACGACGGAAAACCCGTCGTTCGAGCTCAACCCCCCGCTTTTGTCCCGGACCCAGGTGCTGGTGCTGAACCGGCTCGGCGACGGATCGTTGGAAGAGTTGCTGGTCCGGGCCGAAAAACTGGAAGACCGGACCCTTCCCCTTGACGCCGACGCCCGGGCCGCGCTCCGCGCCATGGCCGACGGCGACGGGCGGTACCTTTTGAACATGGTCGAATCGGTGTTGGCGCTGCCCGATACACCGCTCATCGGCACCGCCCAGTTGACCGGGGTGGTGCAGCGCCGCGTGCCGCTTTACGACAAGTCGCGGGAGGGCCATTACAACCTCATCAGCGCGCTCCATAAATCGCTTCGCGGATCGGACGCCGACGCGGCGCTTTATTGGCTGGCCAGGATGCTGGCCGGCGGCGAAGACCCCCGCTATATCGCCCGCCGCCTGGTCCGCTTCGCTTCGGAAGACATCGGCCTCGCCGATCCGCAGGCCCTGGTGCAATCGATTACCGCCTGGGAAGCTTATGAGCGCCTGGGCTCGCCGGAAGGCGAACTGGCGATCGTCCAATGCGTGATTTATCTGGCCACGGCGCCGAAATCCAACGCCGCCTACAAGGCCGAAAAGATGGCGGCGAAAGCGGCCCGGGAGACGGGATCCCTCGATCCGCCGAAACATATCCTCAACGCGCCGACGGGGTTGATGAAGGACCTGGGCTACGGCGCCGGTTACGAATACGACCACGACACCGAAGAAGGCTTTTCCGGCCGGAACTATTTTCCCGACGCCATGGCGCGCCCGCGCTTTTATCAGCCCGTCGAACGGGGGTTCGAGCGGGAAATCGCCAAACGGCTCGATTACTGGGATAAACTGCGCCGCCAAAAGGAATAGCCTTGTCCTTGTTTAATGGAAAAGACGGAGATGATCGCCAGCCTCGGCGACTTGGGATTTTGGCCATGAGCGGCGTGGAAACCCTCGAGGTGAGGGACGACGAAGCGGGCATGCGCGTCGATCGCTGGTTCAAGCGGCGTTTCCCCGGCATCGGCCACGCCCGGGTGCAGAAATGGCTGCGCACCGGGCAGGTCCGGGTCGATGGCGGGCGGGTCAAGGCCGGCGCCCGGTTGCGGGCCGGACAACGAGTGAGGGTGCCGCCCCTGGAATCCCCGGCGCCGCGACCCGGACGCCGCCAGCCCAAGATTTCCAAGGCCGATGACCGGGACCTGAAAGCCCGGGTCCTGCACCGGGATGACGATGTCCTGGTCATCGACAAACCGCCTGGCCTGGCGGTTCAGGGCGGCAGCGGGTTGGCCAGGCATCTTGACGCCTTGCTGGACGCGCTGCGATTCGGCGCCCGCGAACGTCCCCGGCTGGTGCACCGGCTCGACAAGGACACCAGCGGCGTCTTGGTGCTGGCCCGCAACGCGGCCGCGGCCCGCAAACTGACCGCCGCCTTCCGGTCCCGGCAAGCGCGCAAGCTTTACTGGGCGGTGGTGGTGGGGGTTCCCAGGCCGCCGGAGGGGATCATCGATCTGGCGCTGGCAAAACGGCTTGGCCGGGGCGGGGAAAAGGTCGGCGCGGGGGTTCCCGGCGGCAAAAAGGCCCTCACCCGTTACCGTGTCATCGACCGCGCCGGGCGCCAGGCCGCGTGGGTGGCTTTTGAACCCGAAACCGGCCGCACCCATCAATTGCGGGTTCATGCCGCGGCGATGGAGACGCCGATCCTGGGCGATGGTAAATACGGCGGCCGCGGGGCCTTTATTGCCGGCCAGGATACTTCCAAGCGGCTCCACCTGCATGCCAAAACCCTGCGCCTGCCGCACCCGGCGGGCGGTATTTTGGAAGTGTCGGCCCCGTTGCCGGACCACATGCGGGCGACTTTCCGCAGGTTCGGTTTCGATGACCGGGACGAGAAGGATTTATTTCAAGAATTCAAAGACTTAGAAGCACCCTAAGGCCCCTTGCCAAATAGTCCTTTAAGACTACAATAAATCAACAGGCCAGCCGTCCTGAAATGGTTCGAAGGGGAACCGATTTCCCGAAAAAGGCGGCAACGAACTCTTGAGGTCAAAAGCGTTTTTTGGGGGGGAATGCGCACAGGCGCATTGCCCGCGACCTATTTTGCAGAGATGGCGCATGCGGCTTTTATTGATCGAAGATCACGAACGGTTTGCCAATTTCGTCAAGGACGGCTTGGAAAAGGAAGGCTTCACCGTTGACGCCGTCGATACAGGCGGCAGCGGCGAGGACGCCCGGGCGACGGTACAATACGACGCCATCATCCTCGACCTGGGCCTTCCCGATACCGACGGGCTGAACCTGTTGCGGTCGTGGCGGGACGCTGGCGATAAAACGCCGGTCCTGATCCTGACCGCCCGGGACGGCGTCGACGACCGGGTCCGCGGCCTCAACAGCGGCGGCGACGATTACCTGTTGAAGCCCTTCGCCATGGAAGAGCTGGTCGCCCGCATCCGGGCCTTGCTGCGCCGTCCTGGGGGGGTTCTTGGTTTGGTGATTACCGCCGGCAACGTTTCCTTCGACACCACGGCCCGCGAGGTGCAGATCAACGATAAGACGATTTCCATTCCGAGGCGCGAATTGGGGGTCCTCGAACAACTGATGCGCCGCGCCGGCCGCGTCGTCCCCAAGGACGTGCTCGAAGACAAGATTTACGGCTTCGGCAAGGAAGTCTCGTCGAACTCGGTAGAGGTTCACGTTTCGCGGCTACGCAAACGATTGGCTGGCGCCGGCGCCAATGTCAGTGTCCATACCCTTCGCGGCGTCGGTTATCTGTTGTCCGAAGAAAGCACCTTAAACCCCCAATAAAGCGCGGTTCGTTATTTCCCGGGCGCCTTCGTCGGGGCTTCTTTGAATTTCCTTTCGCCCATGGCTGTGTCCCGTTCCCCGCGATTGGCCGTTTTCGATTGTGACGGCACCCTGGTCGATTCACAACATTCGATCATTTCCTCCATGTTCAGCGCTTTCGACGCCCGCGCCCACCCCAGACCGGAAGCGGAAGTGGTGCGCCAAGTGGTCGGGCTGCCGCTGCGCGAGGCCATGGCGCGGTTGCTGCCCGATGGCGGTGCGGACGATCACGACGGGCTGGTGACAAGCTTTAAGGAAGCCTTCACCGACCTTAGGAACAAGGGGGAAGTCGATGATCCTCTTTATCCCGGCGCCCTGGAGACCCTGGAGGTTCTGGAGGCGGCGGGATGGGTCCTGGGCGTGGCGACGGGAAAAAGCCGCCGGGGCCTTCTCATGACCCTTGAAACCCACCGCCTGACCGAGCGTTTCCAGACCCTGCAAACCGCCGACAGCGGCCCCGGCAAGCCGAACCCGGACATGTTGCTGAACGCCATGAGGGAAACCGGCGCCGATCCGGCCGCCACGGTGATGATCGGCGACACCACCTTCGACATGGAAATGGCGAAACGAGCCGGCACCATGGCCCTCGGCGTCTCTTGGGGGTATCATCCGGGAGAGCATCTGTACGCCGCCGGGGCCCAGGCGGTCATCGACGAATTTCGGGATTTGCCGGAAACGATCGAAACCCTGGGAAAGGTTTCCAAATGAAACATTGGAAAAAGATACTGTCCGGTGTCTTCGTCTTGGCGGTGGCCGGGGTGGTGACCGGGATCGTTATCATCAAGTCCCTGGATTTCAATGAATACCGGGGGCTGATCGCGGAACAGGTTAAGTCCGCGACGGGCCGCGATTTGACCATTTCCGGAGAATTGAACCTGGCCCTGTCCCTGAGCCCGTTGGTGTCCGTGGAAGGAGTGACCTTCGCCAACGCGCCCTGGGGATCGCGCAACGAAATGGTCAAGCTGAAACGGTTTGCCGCCGAGATTGAGTTGCTGCCGTTGCTGAGCGGCAATGTCCGGGTCAAGAGGCTGGTGCTGGTGGGACTGGACCTTTGGGTCGAAACCGATGCCAAAGGACGCGGCAACTGGGAACTGGGCCCCACGGAGTTAGCGGGCCAAGGAAAAGCCGAAACTAAATCCTCGGATCCCGGGACATTGCCGGTGGTGAACTGGATCCGGATCGAGGACCTGAGCCTGACCTACCGTGATGGCCGAAGCGGGAAAAAGACCACCCTTCGCATCGCCAACCTGGATATCCGCAGCGACGGCATCGACGCGCCCATGAACATCGCGCTGACCGGCGACTTGAACGGCCTGGCGGTTAAATTATCGGGTCGGCTCGGTTCCCTGGAGGCGCTGATGAAGGGGGGCGCGCCGTACCCGGTTGCCTTCGATCTCACTACCCCCGGGGTCAGCCTCACGGCCAAGGGCGCCATCGCCGAGCCCAGAAAAGCCCAGGGCCTTGACCTGAAACTGTCCGTTGACGCCCAAGACCCCGGCCCCCTGGCCATGGCGGCGGGACTGACCCTGGCCAAGATTCCGGCCTTCAAGATGACGGCGACGGTGTCCGATCCCAAGGGCGGCTACCGGCTCGACGGCCTGAAAGTCGAAATCGGCGGCAGCGACCTTGAGGGTAAAGTAACAGTGACCCTGGCCGGGGTGGCGCGCCCAGCCGTGTCCGCCGAGCTGACGTCGAAACTGATCGACCTGGACGCGTTGCTTCCGCCCGCTCCGGCTGGGAAGGCCTCCACCAAGGGCAAAGGGGAGCGGGTGTTCGCCGCCGATCCGCTGATCAGCGGTCACCAGGTGTCCGTGGTCAGCGTCCTGAGCGCCACAGCACCACTTCCTGCTTCAAATACGTCTCCGAAACGGCGTGCTAATCGGTGATATTCTGTTTCGCTTAAAATTTGGCTGACTTTTAATCCGTTGATTTCTTTTTTTGTATCTGTCCACGCAGATCGCAACGCTTCCACTTTAATTCCTTCCTTGCGGGTAGTTTTCTTTCTCGCTTCAAACTCGCGTTCGAGTTGTTCCAAAACTCGCTTTCGATTATCTTCATGTACCGCAGTAACAATGTATGTTGCGTAATAAATAACTTTCTCAAGTTTTGGTAATGGAATATCGAATAATAAGCTCAACTTGGATGGCGCGTGTCGGAAAAACCAAATATGAACAACCGGCGCAGCTAACGCAATATGTCCCATGCGCTCACGACGTACAATGGATCGAGTAACTTCAACGCCGCACTTATCACATACGACACCTTTGTATCGGACTTTGCGATATTTTCCACAATAACATTCCCAATCTTTTGATGGACCAAAAATACGTTCGGAAAAAAGACCATCCTTCTCTGGACGTTGTGTTCGATAATTAATAGTTTCTGGTTTTAATACCTCGCCGTGAGACCATCCCAAAATATCCTCAGGTGAAGCGAGTTTAAGTCGTATACCGCTAAAATTTGAGGGTTTAGAATATTGCATGGTTATGACATTGATTTTCTATCTCTTCCTCGTTCTTCATCGCCTCTTGCGCGGATTAAATCAACGCTGAGCCCTAGCGCTTTCAATTCACTTACTAAAACGTTAAATGATGATGGGATATTCGGACTTTTAATTTTCTCCCCACGAATAATAGATTCGTATGCAGATGAACGTCCTGCAACATCATCTGATTTTATAGTTAACATTTCCTGTAATGTATATGCAGCGCCATATCCCTCAAGAGCCCACACTTCCATCTCTCCAAATCGTTGACCTCCAAACTGCGCTTTTCCTCCAAGTGGTTGTTGAGTAATCAAAGAATATGGGCCGATTGATCGCATGTGAATTTTATCTTCCACTAAATGGTTCAACTTCATCATGTATTGTACACCGACAGTAACCGGCTGATGAAATGCTTTTCCAGTACGCCCATCATACAAAACCATTTTTCCACTCTCATCAAATCCCGCCTTCTTTAATTCTCCTT
>JADFMB010000089.1 GCA_022564115.1 Pseudomonadota bacterium | reverse complement strand
GGGTTGGGACCGCCGTATCCGCCAGTTCTGCGCCGCCAACGGGGTGGTCTATCAGGGTTTCTCGCTGCTCACGGCCAATCGCAAGGTGACGGCCCACCGCGAATTGATTCGAATGGCCGAACGCCACGGTCGGACCGTCAGCCAGATGGTTTTCCGGTTCGCCATCGATGTCGGCATGGTGCCCCTTACCGGGACCACCGACGCCAAGCACATGCGCGAAGATCTCGATGTCTTCGATTTCCGTCTGGAGCCCAAGGAAGTGGCGGTCATCGAGGCGCTTATCGCCCCCTGAAGCAACGCCGCGACCCCTTTCGCCCGGCGCCGCCGCCCGGTGGTGGGAGCCGTCCACACAGGACATTGGGCCTCGGTATGTCTGCTTTCCCTTGGCGGCTGATTCGAAGTACGATTTCCGCCAAATTGGAGCTTATCTGGGAAAAGTCGGCTTAAACTTTGGAAACCTGATTGATGAGGGCCGTATGGGCCGTTTGATAATCCTGATTACCTTGTTGCTCTTGCCGATGACGGCGGTCGGAGAAGACGTGGTAAAACCCGATGCGGCGGTTCGGGCCGAGATTATTTCCGTGATTGAAAGCCAGATTGCGGCCTTCCGTCGGGACGACGCGGTCGCGGCCTTCTCGTTCGCGTCGCCAACGATCCGCGCCCAATTTGGCGACGCCGGCACGTTCCTAGCAATGGTTGCCGCGCTGTACCGTCCGGTGTACCGGCCGCGTCGGCTCGAATTTCTGGACCTCAAGTCGGTGGATGGCCAATTGGTGCAGCGCGTCCTGGTTATGGGGCCGGAAGGCGAGTTTGTGATGGCGCTGTATCCGATGGTCCGGGTTGATGGCCGCTGGCGTATCAACGGGTGCTTCCTGGTGCGTCCGCCGGGGCAGGGGACTTGATGCAGGAATAGGGTTGGAGCCGATTTGAAGGTTATCTGGGAAATGTCAAATGCGGTTAACTGTCTGAATCTTAAGTCCAATAAATGACCGCTTTGGGTCCAGGCCGTGTGAAAACGCTTGCTGTTTTTTCCATGTGACGGGCCTGTGGGTTGGGATGATGGGTTTTTCGGATTTCGGGGATTTGCGCCACCGGTGCGGGCCCCCGCAACCAACCTTTTATAAAATAATATCAATACCTGGCCCGCCAAGAGGCGGGCATTTTCTTGGCCAAACGTGTTGCCAACCGTTGCCGCCGAAAACCGCGGATTTCCGGGGCTTTCCATCTGTTGCCCCGGTGGGTCCCGCCTATGGATTGCCGGGACAACCCGCAACACCTCGCGCGGCATCACATCAAGGGGTCCAATTTTACGCCGCCCTTTGGGCCAAATTTACGCCGCCGTTGACATTTTTGCATTAAAGGATGTGTCGTCGAATTTCAGTCGGCATTCCACCTTGGCCGAGTGGCGTCAACTTGCGGCCTGGGATCTACCGATTACGGAGTTTTGCCGACCCGTTCGCGTTTGTCTGACAGTACCGCCCCTTTTTTACCGCCGGGCAGGATCACCCCCCTACCTGATCTTCCCCGTGACCTCGATGAAGTCGTAGGCGTGCTCCAGGCCGCGGTAGGTGAAGCTGCGGTCGGGCAGGATGTCGTACGAGGCGCCGAAATATTCGTTGAACACAAGGCGGAAGGAATTAACCGGCGATATCCGGGGACGCAGCCCCTTGGCCTCGACCCCGGGCAGGTAAAGGGCGTTCAGGATGCCCATTTTCTGAAACCATTCCTTATCGGTGCCTTCCGCCGCCATATTGAAAGGGCGCTTGCGCAAATAAGCTTCGACGAGCCGGGCCGGATAAGGGCCTTCATCGGCCTGGATGATGATGATCGGCTTGACCTCCGAGCCCTGGATCAGTTCGTCGGCGATTTCCAATATCATGTCGTTGGTGAAACGGAGCTGGGCCAGGAAGTTCTCTTTCCACGTTCGCTTGACGGCTTCTTTTTCCGACAGGCAACGGCCGTCGGCGTCGAACACGAACGGCTCGTGCGGCAGCAGGAAATGGGCGAAGGTGTAGGTAGTTTCCGGGCGCGTGGCGATCTGCCTCAACATCTCCAGCTTGGCGTTGACGCGGAAGCATTTCGATTCGATCCACTTGATCTGGATGTCCCATTTGCGGGCGATGATGGGGATGGCGTTGGTCTGCATCAAAACGGAAAGAAACTCGTTCGGCGCCTTGCCGGAGAAATTGACGTCGGCGTTCTTGTTGAGCCGCGTCACCTCCCACGTCGAGCCCAGGTGGAAGTACTTGTAGCCGGCGCCGCGGAGCAGCCTTTGCACCTCGTTGTCCTGGATCATCCGCGACAACGGATTGAAATCGCCGGAGTTCTTGCCCATCTCCCGGGTCAGCCGGTCGAGGTAGGTCATGTTCAGCGACGACGCCAGCGACTGATGCGAGCCGTAGTAATTGCCGTTGCTTTCCTCGGCGACGTAGAACCCGCGATCCGACAGCGCCTTCAGGAAAGCGCCGTTGTCGAAGCCGTAAAGGTCCTGGAGCACCCGCCGGGAACCGTAACGGTCGAAGATCAGGTAATAAACGTCGCGGGGCTTTCCCCGGGCCTTCAGCGTCGTGCCCTTAGGTGCCGCCGCCGGCCCGCTTTCGGCCGTTCCATCCTGGCCCGGCGCGGTCCCGAGATGCATGGCGATGGTGACCGCCGGCACGATCAGCACCGCCGCCGAGACGACGTTGAGGATCTTCGTCAAGTTGGTGTATTCGGCCTTGCGCCAGCACAGCCAGATGACGAAAACCCCGAAGCCGATGCCCCAGATTCGGAGCGACCAGCTCTGGACGATTCGCGGCAACTGGCCGGCAACGGTCAATTGATCGGCGAAAAAGGTGGCGGCGAGAAAATTGTTCAGGTGGCCGTAAAAGAAGGCGAAGACGATCAACACCGTGGCCACGATGCCGGCCTTGCCGGGGTCGCGGAAAATCAGCCACAACACCCCGAAGACGGCAATGGAGAACCCGATCGAGATGGCGAATCCCGAAAGCGTGGTCTCTAGAAACAGGTTGTTGATGCCATGGGCGTATAACGCCAGCGGCGAATAAAGGCCGAGCAGGAAGGGATGATAAACGCGCGTGCCGGTCATTTTTGTCCTTTTCGGTCCCTAGGCCTGGTCGTTAAGGCTGAAATCCTCTGTTACATGCCTTTCGGGCCCGGTTCCAGTTCTTTCACCCCATATTCGGCTTTGATCGCGCCGCCGGCGGCGGTAATATCCCGGCCACCACCGTCTCCCCGCCCCGGCAAAGGCCACCCGCCCCATGCGAACCGCCGTCCTTCTTTTGCTTTTGTTGATCGCCGCCTTCCCGTTCCCGGCCCACGCCTACCTGGATCCCGGCACCAGCGGCATGATCATCAACCTGATCATCGGCGCCATCGCCGGCGGCCTGGTGACGTTGAAAATCTACTGGGCCAAGGTCAAAGCCTTCATCAACCGTTCCGCCGGGGCCGGCGACAGCACCGGGACCGACCAATAACCGCCGCTTTCCGCCAGAAGCCGCCCCGGACTGGGACTTTTGGCGGACCGGCAGGGCAAGGACGGGCAGCGCGAGGACGGACAGCGTGGGTTTGATCGGCGATTGGCGGGCGCTCCGGAGGCTCAGGAAACTGCCGCCGTCGGAACGCGCCATCGTTTTCTATTCCGAAGGCCCGGAATACTGGGTCCATTACCAGCCCATCGTCCGCCACCTGACCGGCGTCATGGGGCGGGAGATATGTTACGTGTCCTCGTCGCCCAGGGACCCGGGGCTGCATCAAAACGATCCCCTGATCCGTCCCTTCGATATCGGCAAGGGGCCGGTGCGGACCATTTTCTTCAAGGTCCTGGATGGCGGCGTCCTGGTCCTCACCATGACCGATTTCGGCAACCTGTACCTCAGGCGCTCGGCGCTGCCGGTGCATTTCGCCTATGTCTTTCATTCCCTGGTCAGCACTCACATGATCTACCGGACCCGGGCTTTCGAGCATTACGATTCGATCCTGTGCTGCGGGCCCCACCACGCCGCCGAGCTGCGCCAGGCGGAGGCCCTATACGGACTGCCCGAAACGCCCCTGTTCGAACACGGTTACGGGCGCCTCGATTCAATTCTGGCGGCAAGGGCGGACAAGCCCCGGCCGGCAGCGGGGGAAGGGCGGCAAAATCGCATCCTGGTGGCGCCGTCGTGGGGGCCGCGGGGCCTGTTCGAATCGGGGCTTGGCGAAACCCTGGTCGATCGGCTGCTCGAGGCCGGTTTCCATGTCACCGTCCGCCCGCATCCGCAGACCCTGATCCTGGACCGCGATTGCTGGACCCGCCTTGTCGGCCGCTTCCGCGGCCATCCCGGCTTCGCCGATGAGGAAGACGTCGGACCGGAGGATTCGCTTCACGCCGCCGACCTGATGGTCAGCGACTGGTCGGGGGCGGCGCTGGAATTCGCCTTCGCCCTGGAGCGCCCGGTGCTGTATATCGACGTGCCGCGCAAGGTCAATAACCCAGACTATGAACGCCTTGAAAACGTTCCCCTCGAGGTCGCCCTGCAAGACGACCTTGGCGCCGTCCTGGCGCCGGAGCGGATCGGGGACGCGCCCCGGATGGTCGACGAACTGCTGGCGGCCGGGGACCGCTATTCTGAACAGGCGCGGCGGCTCAGGGAAAAATGGGTATATAACGTCGGCGAAAGCGGTGCCCGGGGCGCCGAAATCCTCGCCCAACTGGCCGACGGCCTGGAAAACCGATGAGCGCAACCACCCCCAAGGTCATCATCATCGCCGCCGGCCTGAGCAGCCGCATGCGGCCCCTGACCGAGGAGTTGCCGAAATGCATGCTCGATTTCGCCGGCAAGACCCTGTTGCGGCGCCAATTGGACGCCTTTCGGGATTGCGGGATCGAGGACGTGTCGGTGATCCGGGGCTATCGGGGGGACAAGATCGACCTCGACGGCTTGCGCTATTTCGAAAACCCGGATTTCGACAACAACAACATTTTGAATTCATTGTTCTACGCCGAGGAAGCCATCGAAGGCGACGTCATCATCTCCTATTCCGACATTCTGTTCGAAAGCCGGGTGGTCAAAAGCCTGCTCGGGTCGGACGAGGACATTTCCATCGTCGTCGATACGGATTGGCGCGGATACTACGTCGGCCGCGACGACCACCCCATCGAAGAGGCCGAAAACGTCGTCTTCGACGATAACCGCCAGGTCGTCGAGATCGGCAAGATCCTGACCGGCGGCAACGACGTCGACGGCGAATTCATCGGCATGATGAAGCTCACCCCCGCCGGCGCCGGGGTCTATAAGCGCCACTTCCACCAGGCCAAGCAGGAATATTGGGGCCGGCCCTTCCAGCGGACGGCGACCTTCGAAAAGGCCTACCTGACCGACCTGTTCCAGGAAATGACCGATCTCGGCACCGCCGTCCACTGCGTCACCATCGAGCGGGGATGGAAGGAAATCGACACCGTCGAGGACTACGAGAAGGCGGTTAAGGCCCTAAAAACATTAGAGGAATAGGACTCATCCCCGGCACGCCGCCGGTCCTTGGGGCCAGCCAATAATAACAGTTAATTTATGTTAATACTATTAATCTACATTAAATTTGACGTAATAATCAAAATATGCCATTATATTTTTGCTTAATTAGGCGGGCTGAAGCGGGTCAACGTTGATCCCTTGGCTTGAAATGGGTCTTGAAATTGGAATCGGAACCCGGCGCCGCAATGGGCCCTTCGATTTAGTTTGATCCGGGAAGAAATCATGGCGTTGCGGATTTTTACCGGCAACAGGGTTGCCGACGGGATCGTCGTATACCTGGATGATGCCGGCGGCTGGACCGAGACCGTTTCCCGGAGCCGTTTGATCGCCACCTCCGAGGATGAGGCAGCGGCCACCGAAATGGCGGACAAGGCGTCGGACGACGCCGTCGTCGCGGACCCCTACCTGATTGACGTCACCGAGGATGGGGGCGAGATCAGACCGGTGCGCTACCGCGAGCGCATCCGCGCCTACGGCCCGCCGGTGCATCCGGATTTCGTCAAGACCAGACCATCGGACGCGGACCATTTCACGCCGGGCGGCGGGGCATCGCGCCAGTCCAGCGACGGCGCCTGAGGGAAGAGGGGAGACCATGTACCGGTACGACGAATTGGATCAGCGAATAGTCGACGAACGGGTCGAGCAGTTCCGCGATCAGGTCGCCCGGCGGATGGCCGGCGAGATCACCGAAGATGAATTCAAGCCCTTGCGGCTGATGAACGGGCTCTACCTCCAGCTCCACGCCTACATGCTCCGGATCGCCATTCCCTACGGGATGCTGTCTTCAACGCAGCTTCGCAAGCTTGCCCACATCGCGCGCACGTATGACCGCGGCTACGGCCACTTCACGACCCGCCAGTGCATCCAGTTCAACTGGCCGAAGCTGGAGGAGACGCCGGACATCCTGGCCGAGCTGGCCGAGGTCCAGATGCACGCCATCCAGACCAGCGGCAACTCGTTCCGCAACGTCACCGCCGACCAATACGCCGGCGTCAGCGCCGACGAGCTGGAGGATTCGCGCCCCTACGCCGAGATCATCCGCCAGTGGGGGGTGCTGCATCCCGAGTTCTCGTACCTGCCGAGGAAATTCAAGATCGCCGTCACCGGCTCGTCCAATGACCGCACGGCGGCCAAGTTCCACGACATCGGCATCATCCTGAAGAAGAACGATGCCGGCGAGACCGGTTTCGAGATCATGATCGGCGGCGGCCAGGGGCGGACGCCGATGATCGCCCAGACCGTCCGCGAGTTCCTGCCCAGGCACGATCTCTTGAGCTACCTGGAAGCGATCATGCGCATCTACAACCTGATGGGGCGGCGCGACAACATCTTCAAGGCCAAGCTCAAGATCCTGGTCTACAAGCTTGGCATCGACGAGATGCAGAAGCTTGTCGAGGAGGAGTGGAACCAGATCAAGGACGGGCCCCTGAAGCTGCCCCAGGCCGAGATCGACCGGGTCGCCGCCCACTTCGCGCCGCCGCCCCACGAGACGGTGGAATCCGACGCCCGGGCGTTCGACATCCACAAGTTCGAGAGCCCGGCCTTCGCCCGCTGGGCCCGCACCAACGTCGCCGCCCACAAGCAACCCGGATACGCCATCGTCAATCTGTCCCTGAAGCCCACCGGCGGTGTGCCGGGCGACGCGACGGCGGAGCAGATGGACGCTGTCGCCGACCTGGCCGACCGCTACAGCCTCGGCGAGATCCGCGTCACCCACGAACAGAACCTGGTGTTTGCCCACGTCAAGGAGGCCGACCTCCACCCGCTTTGGCGGGCACTCGACAAAATCGATTTCGCGACCCCGAACCTGAGCCTCATCGGCGACATGATCTGCTGCCCGGGGCTCGATTACTGTGGCCTCGCCAGCGCCCGCTCGATCCCGGTGGCGCAGCGTATCGGCAGGCGCTTCGCCGATCTCGACCGGCAACTGGACATCGGCGAGCTGAGGCTGAAGATTTCGGGTTGCATCAACGCCTGCGGCCACCACCACGTCGGGCACATCGGCATCCTCGGCGTCGAACGCAAGGGCGAGGAGTACTACCAGATTACCCTCGGCGGCAATCCGGCCATGGACGCCACCATCGGCGACGTCGTCGGGCCGGCGTTCTCGTCCGACGATGTTGTCGACGCGGTGGAGGCGATTGTCACCACCTATGTGAAGTTGCGCGCCGACGGCGAGCGCTTCCTCGACACCTACCGCCGGGTCGGCGCCGAGCCGTTCAAGGAGCGGCTTTATCCGGAGAAGACCGATGCCGCTGCTTAAAAACGGCAAGATGATCGACGACCCCTGGGTCCACGTCGCCGACGAGGTGGCGATCCCGGCCTCCGGCCCGGTGATCGTCGGCCTCAAGCGCTGGCGCGAAGAACGGGCCGCGCTCATCAAGCGCAAAGACCCAGTAGGCGTCCGGTTGCGAAGCGACCACACCGCCGGCGACGTCGCCGATGACCTGGATCACCTCGGCGTCGTCGCCTTCGCGTTCCCGGTGTTCCGGGACGGCCGCGCCTATACCAACGCCCGGCGCCTGAGGGAACGCCACGGTTACCGGGGCGAGATCCGGGCCATCGGCAACGTGCTCCGCGACCAGTACCTGTTCATGCAGCGCTGCGGTTTCGATGCGCTGGAGGTCAAGGAAGGCGAGACGGTAGAGGACTGGCAACGGGCGACCGGCGCCTTCACTGTCTTCTATCAGCCGGCCGCCGATGGCCGGGAAACGGTGATGCGGAAAAGGCACCGCGAGGCTTCTTAGAAAACCCGAACCCGCCGTCCCGGCCTGTATTGCCTCGTCCGCGCCGCTTGAGTACGATCCTCCCAGGAAATCCAAAACAAACGCCAAAATCAGGGAGGATCCGTTGGCCGCGCCACATTATATTGTCCATGACAAGACCGATTCCGTCGGCGTCGTCGTCGTCGAAGGGGTCAAGAAGGGCCAGATGCTGACCGGATGGGTCATGCAGGGCAACAAGACCGTCAGGATGAAGTGCCTGAACGCCATCCCCATCGGTCACAAAATCGCCCTGAAGCCGATGAAGAAGGACGACACCGTCCTCAAGTACGGGCACGACATCGGCAAGGTCGTCGCCGCCATCAAGAAGGGCGGCCACGTCCACACCCAGAACCTGAAGACGAAAAGGTGGTAGCCATGGCCGGGAAAGCGAAAAAAACCACGACCAAGGGCAAGGCGGCGAAGCAAATCAAGCGCGACAAGGCGACAAGGCGGCTCAGCGCCAAATCCGACCGGCGGGCAAAGTCCGAGCGCCGCACCGGCGCCAAGCCGGCCAAGCGCGCAACCGGCAAAACCAACAGGCGGACCAAGGCCGCCCGGCGCGCCAGCGCCAAGCCCACCCGGCGGACCAAGGCCGACAGGCGCACCCCGGCAAAACGCACCCCGGCAAAACGTGCCCCCGCGAAGCGGATGACGGCCCGGCGTTCCGGGGGCAAAAAACCGGCGTTCATGGGCTGGCGGCGCAAGAATGGCCGCGTCGGTATCCGCAACCACGTCATCATCCTGCCGTTGGACGACCTGTCCAACGCGGCCTCTGAATCGGTCGCCAACAACATCAAGGGCACCATGGCGATCCCCCATTCCTACGGCCGGCTGCAATTCGGCGAGGACCTGGAGCTTCACTTCCGCACCCTTATCGGCACCGGTTCCAACCCCAACGTCGCCGCCGTCGTCGTCATCGGCATCGAACCGGAATGGACCGGCCGCGTCGTCCGTGGCATCGCCAAGACCGGCAAGCCGGTCATCGGCTTCGCCATCGAGAAACACGGCGATATCAAGACCGTCGCCAACGCCAGCCGCAAGGCCAAGGAATACCTGCAATGGGCCTCCGAGCTGGAGCGCCGGAAATGCCAGGTCAAGGACCTGTGGATTTCGGTCAAATGCGGCGAGTCGGACACCACGTCCGGGTTGGGGTCGAACCCGACGGTCGGCAATTTCATCGACAAATTCGACGCCTGGGGCGCGACCACGTGTTTCGGCGAAACATCTGAGATCACCGGCGCCGAGCTCAACTGCGCCGAGCGCGGCAAGACCAAGAAGATCGGCCAGAAGTTCCTCGACACTTGGCAGGCCTACATGGACGAGGTCATCGAGCCCCACAAGACCGACGACCTGTCCGATTCGCAGCCGACCAAGGGCAACATCGAAGGCGGGCTGACGACGATCGAGGAAAAGGCCTTCGGCAATCTCGAGAAGATCGGCAAGAAGACTCGCTACATCGACGTTCTCGGCCCCGCCGCGACGCCGAGGAAGGGCCCGGGACTGTATTTCATGGATACCTCTTCCGCCGCCGCCGAATGCGTGACCCTTCAGGCCGCCGCCGGTTTCGTCGTCCACCTGTTCCCGACCGGCCAGGGCAACATCATCGGCAACCCGATTCTGCCGGTAATCAAGCTTTCCGCCAACCCGCGCACCGTGCGCACCATGGGCGAACACGTGGATCTGGACGTTTCCGGCATCCTCCGGCGCGAGATGACCCTGAACAGGGCCGGCAATGCCTTGATCGACATCACCATGCGCACCTGCAACGGCCGCCTGACGGCGGCGGAAACCCTCGGCCACCGGGAATTCGTGCTGACCAAGCTCTACCGCAGCGCCTGACCGGGCCTGGGGGAAAACCGGAGGGGGGCGATCAATGGCGGTCTGTGGCCTCGGCGACCTGCATGACCTGGCCGTCGGGGTGTTGAAGGCGTCGAAAACGTCGCACGAAAACGCCGTCTCCGTCGCCAAGGCCCTGATCAAGGCCGATGCCGACGGATTGGCGTCCCACGGCGTTGCCCGGCTGCCGGCGTTCTCGGCCCAGGCCATCGCCGGCAAGGTCGACGGCTTCGCCGAACCGTCGTTGACCGTCACCGGCGACGCGACGCTCCGCGTCGATGCCCGTTCGGGCTTCGCCTTTCCGGCCATCGACAGGGGCCTGGATAAGGCCCAGGAGATCGTCGGGCGCACCGGCGTCGTCGCCGTCGCCGTCGGCCATTCGCACAACGCCGGGGTCATGGGCCACCATACGGAGCGATTGGCCGAGGCCGGCCTCGCCGCCATCGCGTTTACCAATTCGTTCGGGGCCATCGCGCCCTGGGGCGGCAGCCGGCCCCTTTTCGGCACCAACCCGATCGCCTTCTCGTGCCCGCGCAAGGACGCCCCGCCGCTGGTCGTCGACAGTTCCCTCTCCAAGGTCGCGCG
>JADFMB010000088.1 GCA_022564115.1 Pseudomonadota bacterium | reverse complement strand
TCGCGCTCCATGGAATCCGCTTCAGGGACGAAGAAGGCGAAAGCGATTTCGTGCGCCTGTTATTCGGCTCCATCGCGGCGGTATTTTTCTTTATGGTGCTGTTCCAGGACGTGCTGGGGGTGGTCCAGTTTTAGACCCCCGGATTCAGGGCCGGAAACCCCTTTCAACCAGAATCCCTAGAGCAAATCCCGAGCAAACGGAACCGTTTGCGACGACGTATTTGCGTAAAATCAATGAGTTAGGGCATTTCCGGTGAACCTGCGTGAACCGGAAATGCCCTAATACCGCGAACAAGCGCGGCCCGTGGATTGGCTTGAATTCAGATGGGGCCGGAAATGCCTATTTCTTGCACTCGCCGACGGAACCGCCCTTGCAAACGGTCTTGCCATCGATCCAGGTGGCGTCCGACATCCTGACGGCGTTGAAATTGGTCCCCTCGATCTTGGCGCCGGTAAGGTTGGTCCGCTCCAGATCGGCGCCTTCCAGGTTGGCGCCCGAAAGATCGGCGCCGGAAAGGTTGGCGTCCTTGATGATGGCCTTCTGGAGCCTGGCTCTTTTCAGGTTCGCCCCCGACAAATCGGTGTTCGACAGGTCGGCGCCGCGAAGGTCGGCTTTTTCCAGGTTGATGCCTTTCAAATTGGAATGGTGGAGGACGATATCGTCCATCCTGGCCCCACTCAGATCGGCGCCTTCCAAGCCTATAGTCTTGCACCAATTGACTCTTTTCTCTTTTTTCGGGTCGGCACATATTCTTTTGAATTCGCATTTTGACCAGACAACGTAGGCAGCCGGCGGGTCGTAGCATTCCGCCTTTGCAGGCGCCGGCGCCAAAAGCCCCGCGACCGCCAGGGCCGACAACACAAAAAACAAGCTTTTTTTCATGGTCTCGCCTCACTCAGTCTGATCCCCGGTGGGGTCCCTGCGACGAATTGAAAGGCTGCTTTTTTGCCCCCTGTCAATTCGCTTCGATTGCCGACACCCAAGGGGGGCTGAAACCCATGGATATCCCTTTCACACAAGGACCGGGATAGAGTCTATTTCAGAAACATCGACAGCCAAACGCCACCGCCGAGAACAACGGTTATGCCGACGACGATGATGCCCATCACCATGATCTGCTTGCCGGCCGACGGCATGGTTGAATCTTCTTCAGGCGCTTTTTCTTTTTCAGGCGCTGCTTCTTCAGGCGCTTTTTCTTCCGACATGAAAGGCTCCCCTATACTCTTAGTGCTCTGCAAAAAAAAATTCGTTCCCTAGGAACGGTTTTCCAGAATGTCCCCCGGATTAACGGGTCGTTGGATGATGACACTTCTAGACTCGTTTGCCAACCGGGCAATTTCCCCGAAGCCGCTATAAAGGCTTGTACATCCGCTGTTCGGCGTCCTTTTCCGGCAGGCATAACAGCCGTTCGGATTTAGGCAAGGCCAGTTGCTTTATCATATAAACGGCGCGCAGGCGGACCGTCGACGGCCGGGGGGTGCCGTAAATGACCCTGTCGATAAGGTTGGGCCCTTCGATCGCGCCTTCGTCGATCTTCAACGCCTGAATGTAATCGGCAAGCGCCTTTTCGAAGTGCCGGGACGTGCCCCCGGGCCGGCAGCCTAAGCGGTTGTACATAGTGCCCCGGTTGGCGTAGGCGCCGGCATAAACGGCTATCCCCGTGATGTCGTCGGGATCCAGGTTGTTCTCGAGAAATTTGATCAAATAGGTGAATTCGGCCTCTGCTTCAATGTAGCGCTCGGCCTGCAAATACACCAGCGCCCGGCCCATCAGGGCACCGCGGTGATCGGGAGACTTCTCGAGAGCCACGTCAAAGCGTTCCAGGGCGGCGTCATACTTACCGTCGCCGAAGAGGATATCGCCCTGGCGGACTTCGTAATCGCCTGGCGGCGCCTGAAGATAGCTTCCGCTCACCGCCCAGAACGTGAATCCGCCAAAGGTGAGTATGCACATCAGGATGATGAACCGGCGCAGCACCCTGGGGTCGGTGAAGCCTTTCAGGTTCACGGATTTCCTCCGAAAAGAATCCCGCCGTATGAGGCGGCGAAAACCAGGCACAAAAGCCCCGACGTGACCCCGGCGCGGCCTTTCAGGTATTGGCGCATTTTATCGTCGGGCATTTCGCCGGCCCGGCGCTGTTCCTTGCGCACCGACAGCACCCAGATCATCTGCCTGACGGGAAAAAACAGCGCCACCGCCAAGCCCGCCGACCACAGCCAACGGTAATCAGATGAAAGAAACCCTTCCACGTTTTTAAAGCCTAAAAAGTAATTGACCGGTTCTTACGAAGAGCAGCCGGAATATTAACAAAAAAATGGGGGAAGGGCGAAGCCCTTCCCCCTGAAAACGTTAAGTCAAGATTCGGCTAGAGGCGTTGGGCCTGTTCTTCGGCCGTATCGCCGATGTCTTCCACCAGAGCCTCGATGTCAGTCTCGGGGATAGTGGACATGTTCATCTTGAAGGCGAGGAACCACATCATGCCTACGCCCAGGAGCCAGAACAGAATCTGCCAGGCCCAGATCGACGGCATGCCGAAGGTCCAGTTCTCAAGGCCGGCATTCGGCGCCCCGAAGATGTCGTTGCCGATAACGGCGCCGGGGCCGATACCGAAGAACATCCACGCCAGGGTGATCGCCCAAGCAACCGGGACAAGCCCCTTCTTCGACGCCGGCAGGCTGGCGTGTTCGCGCAGGAAGTTGTGGAACTTCATGCGGTGAGCCGTTGCCTCCTCGGTCTGCGTCATCGACGAAACGATGATGCAGGTCGTCGCGTTGATGAGCATGCCCCAACCGGCCGAGTGGATGGTCAACGGCCAGCGGCCCCAGAAGTCGAGGTTCATGTCGGCCAGGATCCCGAGGCCGAACTTCTCGGTGAAGATCACGCCGAGGATGCCGGCCAACAGGCCCCACGAGGCACCCTGTCGGGTGATCCACGGGATCCAGCAAACGGCCGCCAAGGGCGTCCACATCTGGAAGCCGAAGGCAACCGCCAGACCGCCCAACAGCACCAGGGCGTCACGCGAATACGTGGCCACCAACAGCGCGCTGACGACGATGAAGGCGATGCCCATGCGCCCGGCCAGCTTCTGCATGGCGTGGGTCGCGGCCGGGTTCAGATACCGTTTGTAGAGGTCGCGGGTCAGAATCCCGCCGGCCGTCGACATATAGGCCGCGCCGGTGGACTGCATGGCCGCCAGGGCACAAACCGCCAACAGGCCGACCAGCCACGGTGAGCCCTCGGATATCAGGTTCATGTAGTGCGGCACGATGGAGTCCGGCTTCGCCGCGATCGAGCCCGGCAGCACATTGGACAACGCTAGTCCCGCCTTTGTCACCGCCGGGTTGGCACCCAGAAGGTGCCCGCCCATGCCCGTGAACGCCGTGAAGAAGAACAGGATGAACCCGATCCCGAAGGACGAGGCCCAGACCTGCTGCGGCGCGAACGGCCGGGGGTCGGTGTTGGCGAACGACCACATGGTGAACGCCGGGGCCGATTGAATGCCCATCAGCGCGAACATGTAAGTCAGGCACATGATGCCGGTCCAAAGTCCGCCGACCGGTGTCTCTTTGCCAAGGCCCGCCGTCCATTGGATGACGCCGGGAATGGCGAAGTAGGCATTGTAGTCGCCGCCGCCAAAGCCCTTGGTCGTGCCCCACTTGCCGACGTCGGATGCCGCCAGTTTGGCCAGACCCCCCTGCAACGCATCCCAACCGCCGACCGCGTTAAGCGCGATGGAGCCGTAAATGATGATGCCCAAGGCCAGCAGGATGCACTGCAGGGTGTCCACGTAGGCCACGGCGCGTAGGCCGCCCGACGCCACGTAGATGAACACCACGATCGACAGAATCCACATGCCGACGTTCTGGGTGAACATGCCATCGGGGAAGCCCTCGGTCACGGTGATGACGTTGAACAGATACCCGGAGGCACCCAACTGCACGCCAAGATACGGGATGGAGTACAGCAGGGCCACGATCACCGTCAGGATACGGATGAAGTCACCCTGGAAATAGGTGCCCAGCATCTCGCCCGGGGTCACGAACCCATAGCGTTTGCCCAGCATCCACTGGCGCTTAAGGAAGATGACGCCGGTGAACGGAATGGTGATGGTGTAAAAGGATGCATAGGCATACTGGAACCCATCGCGATACACCAGACCCGGGTGGCCCATGAAGGTCCAGCCGGAGAACGATGTGGCGGTGGCCGCCAGGATAAACACCCATAGGGATAACTTACGGCCAGCGATAAAGTAATCGCTGGCGGTCTTTGCCATTTGGGCGCTCCGCCAGCCCCAATAGATACAGTAGACCCAATAGAGCACCACAAAAGCGAACAACCAGACAATTTTTGCTTCCAAGACACTTCTCCCCTTTCTGTCGGTCCCCGTAGAAACGACACGGTCGAAACCGAGCCTAAAAGTCGCAAACCAAGAAGCCCCGTGGGACCAACCCCACCGAACCCCAGGGAACGGATCACTGAAACGGATTGGATGTTTCGACCCCCGGCCTTATTGGCCTTTTATTACCCGCTTCCCACAATAGGACGCTGCCGACCCTGATACTCCGGGCCGGCATGGAAACCGCTGTCTATAAACCGGGAGTATGTTCCCCAAAGACCTTCATGCTTCCCCACGTCATATTGGTCTTATTCACCCGCTGCTTCCTCCGATCCACCGGGACCGAATTCCTCGAATCAGAGTTGCGACCTTACTAACATTTTGGCGACTTTCATACAACATTTAGAAAATCCCCCTGTGGAAAAAATAAAGGCTTCATTTTTTGGCGGACGGGCACTAAAGACAACGCTAATTTTCGCAGGTGCACAATTCGCATAGGTTAATAACGTTCTGCCGGGAAAGCATTTGATTTAGTTGGCTTTATCGAACATTAGTTATTTCCGATAGGGAATGGGCCTTGTCGCGGGCCGGAAATTCGTTAACCTTTTGTTTTCCGTCGCCCTTAAAAAACCGCTTCACAAGATCGTGATTTATCCCTCCGGCGCCCGGTAAAACGGCTGCGGATAATCAGGCGAAAGGCGGAAAACCGAGTCGCCATTTTCAGCAAACTGGTCCGGGATTTCATGCGCGACGTGCCGCTGGCGGTGCCCATGGGTGCGTCCCTTGCCGATATCGCCCGGCGGATGGAGGCCGAACAAGCCTCCAGCGCTACCGTCCTCGACGCCGAAGGGCGGCCTTGCGGCAGCGTCACCGAGCAGGACATTACCCGCCGCACCGAGGACGAAAAGCCCGAAGCACCAAGGTCCCGAGGCACCAAGACAAGGGCGGCCGCGGGCCGGGCTTTCGTTGCGGCCCCCCCCGCATTGGGTTATCAAGTGCTCCCCTTTGCCTGAGGAGACGCCGATGGCCAGCTATCAATATTCCTACGTCATGAAAGACCTGTCCAAGACCTTTCCCGGCGGACCCGATGTGCTGAAGGGCATCACCCTTTCGTTCCTCCCCGACGTCAAGATCGGTGTGCTCGGCGTCAACGGGGCCGGCAAATCGACGTTGCTTAAAATCATGGCCGGCCGGGATCCGGACTTCAACGGCGAAGCCTGGGCCGCGGACGGGGTTCGCGTCGGCTACCTGGAGCAGGAACCGGAACTGGACCCGTCCAAGGACGTCGAGGGCAACGTCATGGAGGGTTTGGGTGAAATCAAGGCGACGCTCGACAGGTTCAACGAAATTTCCGAGCGCTTCGCCGAGCCCATGGACGACGACGAAATGAACGCGCTTCTGGCGGAGCAGGGCGAGTTGCAGGAAAAGATCGACGCCGCCGGCGGCTGGGAGCTGGAACGCACCATCGAGATCGCCATGGACGCGCTGCGCTGCCCGCCCGGCGACGCCGACGTCGAGACCCTTTCCGGCGGCGAGAGGCGGCGGGTGGCGCTGTGCCGGCTGTTGCTGGAAAAGCCGGAGATTTTGCTTCTCGACGAACCGACGAACCACCTGGACGCGGAATCGGTGGCGTGGCTGGAACGGTTCCTTCACGATTATCAAGGCACGGTGATGATCGTCACCCACGACCGCTATTTCCTCGACAACGTCACCAGCTGGATCCTGGAACTGGACCGCGGGCGCGGCATCCCCTACGAGGGCAACTATTCGTCGTGGCTGGAGCAGAAGGAAAAGCGCTTAGGGCAAGAGGCAGGCGAGGAATCGGCCCGCCAACGCACCTTGAAGCACGAACTGGAATGGATTCATGCCTCGCCCCGCGCCCGCCAGGCCAAGGCCAAGGCCCGGATCACCGCCTATGAGGACCTTTTGGCCCAGGCCCAGGAACAACAGATGGGCAGGGCCCAGATCGTCATCCCGCCGGGGCCGCGCCTCGGCGACCTGGTGATCGAGGCGGAAAACCTGCGCAAGGGATACGGCGACAAGCTGCTGATCGAAGACCTGAACTTCCGCTTGCCGCCGGGCGGCATCGTCGGCGTCATCGGACCCAACGGCGCCGGCAAGACGACCCTGTTCCGCATGATCACGGCTGAGGAAAAGCCCGACGGCGGAAAACTGCGCGTCGGCGACACCGTGGTCCTGGGATACGTGGACCAGTCCCGCGATGCGCTCGACCCGAAAAAGACCGTGTGGGAGGAAATCTCCGGCGGCCTGGATGAAGTGCAGGTGGGCAAACGGACCATGCAGAGCCGCGCCTATGTGGCGCAGTTCAATTTCAAGGGCGGCGATCAGCAGAAAAAGGTCGGCCAGCTTTCAGGCGGCGAGCGCAACCGGGTGCATCTGGCGAAGATGCTGTTGTCGGAGGCCAACGTCCTGCTGCTCGATGAGCCGACCAACGACCTCGACGTGGAAACCCTGCGCGCGCTCGAGGACGCGATTACCGAATTCGCCGGCTGCGTCGTCGTCATCAGCCACGACCGCTGGTTCCTCGACCGCATCGCCACCCACATCATCGCTTTCGAAGGCGACAGCCAGGTGGTCTGGTTCGAAGGCAACTACGATGATTACGAGGCCGACCGCAAACGCCGCCTCGGCACCGACGCCGACCAGCCGCACCGGATCAAGTACAAGCCGCTGAAAAGGGGTTGAGGGTCCGGCCCGCGACGGGTCGGGCCTCATACCAAGGATCAGTTGCCGGCGTCGGCCTTCAGCGACGCCGTCTTGATCCGCAGTTCCTCCAGCAGGCCGGAAACCTTGCCGCCCTTCCGGCGGATGATGGACCCGAAATCGGATCGGAGGGTCTGGCTCATCGACGCCCCCTCGACGATGACGTCGAGGATCTTGATGATTTCGCCCCTGGCGCCGATCCGCCACAGCACCCGCACCGGCTTGGCGCCGCCGGCCCGGGCGATCTCGGTGAACACGGTGACGGCGGAGCCCTTTTCCGCCCGCGTCTTGAGGATGTTCAGGTTTTTGCCGGCGTATCTTTGGAAGCGGTCGACGTAGGACACCACCATCAGGTCTTCGAACAGGCTCAGGTATTCCTTTTTCTCGTCCTTGGATGCCTTCCGCCAATAACGGCCGAGCACGAACTTGCCGATCGAGCGGACGGCGAAATGGGCGTTGAACAACCGGCGGAACCGCTTGATCCGCTCCTCGCGGGAGGTATCCGGTTGGGTCAGGGATTCGACGGCATCCACGGACAGCGACTGGATGAAGGCCTCGGCGCGGGCTTCCAATTCAGCGGCGAAAGCCCCGCCCGGGGGCAGGGCCAGGACAAATATAAAGGCGGGCCCAAGCAGGACCGCCAGGAAACGGCGTCGATTGAACATGGTTAACGGATCCGCGAAGCCTTTTCGGTGGTTTTTATACCATTACCGGGGGGGGGCTGGCCATCGTCAAGTGGGGCCTGGCCCAGGCCTGGCGCGGGCAGATTGGCCGACCCCTTGCCGTTGCTGATTTCCTCGGCCCGGCGCTGGCGATAGAGGCTGCGCAGGGTGGCGTAATAATCGAGCGACGTCTTTTCCAGGCTGTCCAGGGCTTCCATGTGGATCGCCCTCAAATCCACGGCGCGGGTGCCGGTACGGGCGAAAACGGCGAAATCCCGGTTGCTGTTCGAAGCCCAAAGATTGAACGGATCGACCAGGAAATCGACGACGATGCCGACGGTATCGCGGGGATTGGACGGCCCGAACAGCGGCAACACCACATAGGGACCTTCCGGCATGCCCCAAACCGCCAGGGTCTGGCCGAAGTCCTCGTCATGGCCTTCCATGCCCATTTCGGTGGCGATATCGATCACCCCCAGGATGCCGACGGTGGAATTGACCATGAACCGGGCCGCCGTGGCCAGCGCCCGGTCCAGTTCCCCTTGCAGGATGTCGTTGAGGAAGATCACTGGCGAACGCAGGTTATCGAGCGCGTCGTTGATCCGGTCCTGGAAGAATTGCGGGATGACGTCACGGTAGAATGTGGCCACGGGTTTGAGAAAGGCGGTATCGAGGCTTCGGTTGAGCTCGAAAATCGCCCGGTTGGTCGGTTCGGCGGGATCGTTGACCTTGTTGAATTCGGCCACCGCCTCGGGGTCGCCGGGATCCGGCGCCGTCGCGCAGCCGCCGGCCAGAATCAGAAAAACCGCCAACACCAGGGTGCCGACGCGCAAATGTCTTCCATGGGCCGGGTGCCAACTCATGCGACCGATAAACTTCCTTTCCGGAAAATCCCCCGGGACCCCCCAGGGCGTCCCTTGCACCGCCGGCGATTCCACCGCCGAATCGGTATAACACTAGGGGTTGGGGTCCATCAACCCCAATTCCACAAAATATAGGGGTGTTTGAATTAGCCGAGGGAGTCCTTGCAAATTATATAAAGATATGTTTATGTCTTTAACACATATTGAAAACGGCGGCGGACGGAATCGACTCAATGGAAGCGCGGGACCTATGGACGGAAGTCCCGGAGAACGGCCAGATGGACGTGTTGCTGGCGGCGCTCCGGGCGGCGGCGGAACCGACGCGGCTTCGCATCGTCGCCCTGTTGACCCGGGGCGAATTGACGGTCAGCGAGCTGGTCCACATCCTCGGTCAAAGCCAGCCCCGCATCTCGCGTCATCTGAAGCTGTTGACCGAAGCCGGACTGTTGACCCGCCACCGCGAGGGTAGCTGGGTCTTTCACCGCCTGGCCGAAAGCGGGCCGGGGGCCGAGGTCGCCCAGCACCTGAACGCGCTGCTGCCGGACGAAGGGGTCCACGATCACGTCCTGTCCCGGGACCGGGAACGTCTGGCCGAGGTCAAGCGCCAACGGGCCGAGGCGGCGGCGGCCTATTTCCGCGACAACGCCGAAAGCTGGGACAAGCTGCGCTCCCTTCATGTCGACGACGCCGAGGTCGAAAAAGTCATATCCCGCCTGCTGCCCGAGGACGGCATTGAAAACCTGCTCGATGTCGGCACCGGCACCGGGCGTATGCTTGAACTGCTGGCCCCCCGCGCCCGCCGCCTCCAGGGCATCGATCTGTCCCGCGAAATGCTGGCCGTGGCGCGCGCCAACCTGGAACGGGCGGATTGCCGAAACTGCCGGGTCCGCCAGGCCGATTTGTACCAATTGCCGTATCCTGCCGCCGTCTTCGACGCCGTGACCGTTCATCAGGTCCTTCACTTCCTCGACCAGCCGGCCGCCGCCATCGCCGAAGCGGCCCGGGTGCTCGCCCCCGGGGGCAGGCTTTTAATCGCCGATTTCCTGCCCCACACCCTGGAAAGCCTGCGCCAGGAACACAACCACCGCCGCCTCGGGTTCGAGGACAAGGAAATCTGGGGCTGGTTCGCCAGCGCAGGCCTGACGGCCGTTGACCAAAATTATCTTGCCGGCGCCCCCTTGACGGTCGCCGTCTGGGTGGCGGAAAAGCCCCCCACGGACACCAAGCGGGAGGCGCCCTCGCCATGACCGAAAACGCCCCCCATCTCGCCGTCGCCGCGCCCCTGCCCCAAGACGTCCGGGTATCGTTCGAGTTTTTCCCGCCGAAGACGGAAAAGGCGAACAAGACCCTTTGGGACAGCATCCAGCGCCTGGCGCCGCTCAGCCCGTCCTACGTTTCGGTGACCTACGGCGCCGGCGGCTCGACCCGCGAACGCACCCACGCCACCGTCTACCGCATCCGCCACGAAACGGCGCTGGAGCCGGCGGCGCACCTGACCTGCGTCGGCGCGACCACGGACGAGATCGACGATATCGCGCGCTCCTATTGGCAGGCCGGCGTTCGCCACATCGTGGCGCTGCGCGGCGATCCGCCCGAGGATCAGGACCGCTACCGGCCCCACCCCGGCGGCTACGCCTATGCGTCTGATCTGGTGGTGGGGCTGAAGAGGGTCGCCGACTTTGAAATCAGCGTCGCCGCCTACCCGGAAACCCACCCGGAAGCGGAAAGCACCGAGGACGACATCGACAACCTGAAGCGCAAGATCGATGCCGGGGCGTCCCGGGCCATCACCCAGTTCTTTTTCGACGTCGAGGTCTTTCTCCGGTTCCGCGACCGGGCCCAGGCGGCGGGCATCACCGTGCCCCTCATTCCCGGCATTCTGCCGGTCACCCATTTCGACCGCGTCGCCAAATTCAGCGCCAAGAGCGGCGCCTCCATGCCGGCCTGGATGGCGGAGCTTTTCGAAGGCCTGGACGACGATCCGGAAACCCGCAAGCTGGTCGCCGCTTCCGTCGCCGCCGAACAGTGCCGGGCGCTCCATGGCCATGGAGTCACCGAGTTCCATTTCTACACCATGAACCGGGCCGACCTGGTGTACGCCATCTGCCACATCCTCGGCGTCCGCGCCGACGACGGAGCCTAAGCGCATGGCCGCCACCCTTTCCGCCCTGTTCAAGGAACGCATCCTGGTGCTCGACGGCGCCA
>JADFMB010000235.1 GCA_022564115.1 Pseudomonadota bacterium | reverse complement strand
TGTTCCGCCGGGCCGCCGTTCCATAGCCCGGCGACGACGACCTTGCCGACGGCTTCGGCGGTAAACATGCCGAGCCACGGCCGGCCCGGCCTTTGTGCCCGCCCCGTCGACACCAGGTCGTCGAGGATCGGCTCCAGCAGGTCGATGGGCACCACCATGTTGCCGTCCAGCGAATCCTGACCGGGGACGGCTTCCTGGACGAACAGCGAGCCGATGCCGCGCAGCGTCCCGTCGGAACCGATCAACGCGCCGCCGCCCCAGAAGGGATGCGGCGGGGTGGTGAAAATGGCATCGTCCAACAGGTATTCCCAGTAACCGGCGAACTCGCGGATCGAGACGACCTGGGTCTTCAGCGCCTGGGCGCGGCCGCCGGCGCCGGCGAAGATCACCGGCTCGCCCTCGATGAGCTCGCTGGAATGGCCGATTTCCATGGCCGACAGGCTGAGGGGCTCCAGTGCCTGCACGAGGCCGAACCCGGTTTCCTGATCATAGCCCAAGGCGTCGCCGGGAATGGCCCGGCCGGTGGAATCGATCATCCAGATCGAGACCGCCTCGACGATCAGGTAGCCGATGGTCAATATCAGGCCGCCGTCGCGGATGACGACGCCGTGGCCACGGCGTTCGGTGCCGAGCGTCGGCGCCGTGAAGGCGTCGTCGGGAATCTCGGTGCGGATCGACACCATCGCCGACAGGGTCCGTTCCAGGTCGAAGGGAACCTTCGCCGGGTCGGGCCGCATGTCGGGTCGGATTTCGGGTGTCGGCTCGTCCATCGGGGTAATTGTTAAACACCCGGGCCGGGAAGGGAAGGGGGATGTGAAAAGAACGCCCCCTCTAATCATATTTGGGCCGGGACAGGGTGAGGACCTTCTCGGCCACGGTGTAGTCCTGGTAGCCGAGGCGCGCCAGCGGCTTGATGCGGGCGATATCGATCTTGCCGTCGGTCAGGAACTCGTCGCGGATGTGGACGCCGACGACGCGGCCGACGCAGATGGCGTTGCGCCCGCCTTCGATGGCGCAGGGGAGCTCCAGGGTCGTGTGATAAACGCATTCCAGGTGAATCGGCGAGGCCTTGACCCGGGGCGGCTTGACCAGTTCCGAAGGCTCCGTTTCCAGGCCGGCGAACTCGAACTCGTCGACCTCCGGCGGCACCGGGGTGGATGTCAGGCTCATGGGATCGCGCAAGTTCCAGGTCGCCATGTTGCAGACGAATTCGCCGGTGGCCTCGGCATTGGCGACGCTGTCCTTGGGCCCGTGGGCCTGCTTGCCGTTGGAGGAAAACATGACCATCGGCGGCTTGGTGGCGACGGCGTTGAAGAAGCTGTAAGGCGCCAGGTTGACGGCGCCGTCCGGGCCGATGGTCGAAATCCAGCCGATCGGCCGGGGCACGACACAGCTTATAAAAGGGTCATGGGGAAGCCCGTGCGGGTCGCCGATTTTGTAGAACATGGAATTCGTCCGTTGAAGGAAAGTTGGCGTCCCCTGCGGGAGAAGAATGCCAGTTTTGGGAATCCTGAAATACCAAAGGGTTAGATTAGGCTATGCCTCGTGCAGGTACATCATTCTGTACCAGTTTCCGTACCAGTTCAATGGAGGTGGCGGAGGAAGGAACGGAGAGACCGGGTCGGATATTTCGGTTGGGGGCTCCCCGAATTCCCGTTCAGCCAAAGTCGTCGAAGTCGAAAAAACCCAGGTTATGGCCGAAACGCGAGGTGAACCTGTCCGGCCCGGCGGCGGGCAGGACGGCGTTGAACGCGGTTTCCGTCCTGGGGCCGATCAGGCCGTCTTCCAGGATCGGCTTGAAGGCGTCGGGCTCGAAAACCTTGGGCCCCAGGTCATTGAGCGTGGCCTGAAAGGCCAAGTTCTCTACCCGGCCTTCTTTCGGCAGGGCCGTCCCCGGCGGACGGAACAACGGCCCGAAGGCCTTGCCGATCGTCGTGCCCAGTTTCCTGGTGTCGTCGCGGCCCACTTGCACGCCTTGAGCGAAGCGCCCGAAGCGGCCGAGCGCGAAGCCTTCCTCGATCCTGGGCCGGCCCAGGCGCGACGTCACGATGCGCAGCGCGCGGCGGGTCCTGGGCCCGACGACGCCGTCGGTCTTGAGGTCGGGAACCAGGATGGTCGAAAACGGTGGACGCTTTGGCAGGCGGCCTTGGGGATTGAAGTCGGGGGTGCGGGATGCCGTTTTGCTCC
>JADFMB010000087.1 GCA_022564115.1 Pseudomonadota bacterium | reverse complement strand
TCTTGCCGAGATCTTCCGCGCCGGCGTCTCCGCTGTCCCCCGCGGCCAGGTCGAGGCGGCGTACGCCTTGGGAATCCCCGTCTACTACATCTGGCGGCGGGTCATCCTCCCCCTGGCCGTGCGCCGGATGATGCCGACCTTCGTCAATTTCCTCACCGAACTCTTGAAGGCGTCGAGCCTGTTGTCGGCGATTGGAATCGGAGAGATGGTGTACCAGGCCAGTACCTTGGGAGCCAATACCTTCCGTTACGTGGAGTTCCTGAGCGCCGTCGCCGTGCTCTATTTCGCCATCATCCTGCCCCTGAGCCTTTACGCGCGGCGGGCCGAGGCGCGGCTGGTCCGCCACGGCGCCGACCAGGCGTCGGTGACGGCGGTGTTCGACCTGGCCGCCGGCCATCCCGTCCTCGAGACCCTTAACGGGCACGGCATCGCCGGCCTGGAGGACGGCCTGATGCTACGCCGGGTGCTGGGCGCCGACGGCCGGTCGAAGGCGTTCATCAACGATCAGCCCGTCAGCGTGCAGTTGCTGAAGGAAACCGGCGGCGGCCTGGTCGAGGTTCACGGCCAGTTCGAAAACCAGCGCCTGTTGAACGAAGCCACGCACCGGGGTTTTTTGGATTCCTTCGGCGGTTTGAACGCCGAGCTGAAAAAGACCCGTGACGCCCACAAGATTTGGAAGGACGCGGCCGAAGCACGCATCCGGGCCGAGGCCGACATGGAGGCGGCCGGGCGGGACGGGGAATTCCTCCGCCATGCGCTGGACGAGATCACCGGCCTCGACCCGAAACCGGGCGAGGAAACCGACCTCGCCCGCCAGCGCACCCTGATGATGCACGGCGAACAGTTGGCCGCCGCCATGAATACGGCGGCCGAAGAGCTTCGCGGCGACGGCGGGGCGCTGAGAAGCCTCGAAGGGGCGCTGCGGGAACTGGAACGGGTCGCCGGGAAGGCCGGCGGCCGCCTCGCCGATACCCTCGACGCCCTTGTCCGCGCCCAGTCCGAGACAACGGAGGCCGACGCGCTATTGGAGACCGCCGCCGCCGGCATGGACCTCGACCCGCGGTCCCTGGAACAGGCCGAGGAACGGCTGTTCGCGCTGCGCGCCCTGGCCCGCAAGCATTCGACGGAAGTCGACGATCTGGCCGAGGTGGCCGAAGACCTGGCGGCCAAGGTGCAAGGCCTGGAAGACGGCGGCGCCCGGCTGGCGGAGCTGACGGTGGCGGAAAAACAGGCCCGGGAAACTTATCAAAAGGCGGCGGCGGCATTGAGCCAGGGGCGCGGCAAGGCGGCCCGGAAACTGGACAAGGCGGTGGCCAAGGAACTCAAGCCCCTGAAACTGGAAAAGGCCAAATTCACCACCGCGCTGGACGACCTGCCCGAAGACGCCTGGGGGCCGGACGGCCGCGACAAGGTGGTTTTCCAGGTCGCCACCAACCCCGGCGCCCCGGCCGGGCCGTTGGGAAAGATATCGTCGGGCGGCGAGCTGGCCCGCTTTACCCTGGCCCTGAAGGCGGTGCTGGCCCAGGCCGACCCGGTGCCGACCCTGGTTTTCGACGAGGTCGATTCCGACGTCGGCGGCGCCGTGGCGGCGGCCGTCGGCGAACGGTTGGCGGGGCTCGCCGGGGACGCGCAGGTGCTGGTGGTGACCCATTCGCCGCAGGTGGCGGCCAGGGGCATGCATCACTGGCTGGTGTCGAAGTCCGATGCCGGTCCGGGCGTGTTGACGACCGTCGATGCGCTGTCGGACGAGGGCCGCAAGGAGGAAATCGCCCGCATGCTGGCCGGCGCCAAGATCACCGACGAGGCCCGCGCCGCCGCCGACAGCCTGCTCGAAGGCGCGGGCCCGTGAGCGCCGATGCCCACGGCGTCCCCCCCGGCGGTCCCCCCGGCGTCCCCCCCGGCGTCCCCCCCGGCGTCCCCATCGACGCGCTGACGCCCTTGGAAGCGGCGGCGGAGTGGGACGCCCTGGCCGGGGAAATCAAGCAACACGACAAGGCGTACCATCAAAACGACGCGCCCAGGATCGCCGACGCCGACTACGACGCGCTGCGCCGCCGCCTGGAGGTTATCGAGGCCGCCTTCCCGGAACTGAAAAGGCCCGGCGGCCCGTCGGAAAAGGTCGGCGCCCCGCCCGCCGCCGGCTTCAGGAAGGTCGCCCATGCCCGGCCGATGCTGTCGCTCGGCAACGCCTTCGGCGACGGCGACGTGGTCGAGTTCATCGCCCGGGTGCGCCGCTTCCTCGGCCTCGATGAAGACGAGGCGGTGGAGATCGTCTGCGAGCCCAAGATCGACGGCCTGTCGGTGTCGCTGCGCTATGAGAACGGCGAATTCGTCCTCGGCGCCACCCGCGGCGACGGGACGACGGGCGAGGACATCACCGGGAACCTGAAGACCCTTTCCGGCATCCCGATGACGATCAAGGACGCGCCCGATGTCCTGGAAATACGCGGCGAGGTGTTCATGACCCGGGGCGACTTCGAGACCCTCAACCGGGAGCAGGAAAAGGCCGGGGCCAAGGTCTTCGCCAATCCCCGCAACGCCGCCGCCGGGTCGCTGCGGCAAAAAGACCCCGCCGTCACCGCGTCCCGGCCGCTCAGCATGTTCGCCTATGGCTGGGGCGAGGTGTCGGAGCCGGTCGCCGAAACTCACTGGGATTTCCTCGGGAAGCTGCGCCGATGGGGCTTGCCGACCAATCCCCTGACCGAACGGGCGGCCGATACCGAAGCTTGTTTGAAATTTTACCGCCAAGTGGAGGAACAACGCCAGGACCTCGATTACGCCATCGACGGCATGGTCTACAAGGTCGACCGGCTGGACTGGCAGGACAGGCTGGGCCAGGTCAGCCGCGCCCCGCGCTGGGCCGTCGCCCACAAATTCCCGGCCGAGAAGGCGGAAACGGTGCTCAACGAGATCACCATCCAGGTCGGGCGCACCGGCACCCTGACGCCGGTCGCCAACCTGGAACCGGTCACCGTCGGCGGCGTCCGGGTCAGCCGGGCGACCCTCCACAACGAGGACGAAATCGCCCGCAAGGATGTCCGGGTCGGCGATACGGTCATCATCCAGCGCGCCGGCGACGTCATCCCGCAGGTTGTCTCGGTGGTCCTGGACAAGCGGCCCAAGGGCGCCAAGTCCTTTAAATTCCCCGATACCTGCCCCGAATGCGGCTCTCTGGCGATCCGCGAGGAAGGCGAGGCGGCGATGCGCTGCACCGGCGGCCTGGTGTGCCCGGCGCAAAGGCTCGAACGGCTGAAGCATTTCGTGTCGCGCGACGCCTTCGACATCGAGGGCCTGGGGGAAGCTTACATTCAACTTTTTTTAGACAAAGGCTTGGTCGGGCAGCTAGCCGATATCTTCAAACTTGAAACTCAGCCCCAGGAGGTGATCCGTGTGGTGGCGGAGTGGCACAAACAAAAAGCAAAGGCGCGACAAATTACAAAGGGACCTCTGAAAAAAGTCAGTCAGAAACCCAAGAAAAATGATCATACCAAAAGTATAAATAATCTTTTCTTAGCTATAAAATCGAGACGGCGAATACAGATGCATAGAGTAATTTTTGCGTTGGGTATTCGCTTTGTTGGCGAGGTTACCGCAAAGAAACTTGCGAAGAAGTATGTCGATATTCCTGCGTTTTTAAAAAGTGTGAAAGAGGCTTCTAAAGAACGACCTGGTCCAGCTTTCATCAAACTTTCTAAGATAAAAGGGATTGGTCCGGTTAGCTTGAACAGCCTTCTTGGGTTCTTCGAAAATAATGAGGAGTTAAAAAAACTAAACCTAGAATCCAGCATCGAGGAACAGATTCCAAAATTAAATATTAGCAGAATAAACAAGTCCACAAGCCATGAGTTGGCCAAACATTACATGCATTGGACCGCTTTCCGAGACGCGATGTTTCAAGCAATTGATCAACAACCAGGTGAGAAATTTAAGGAAATATCTGAACTGGAAGGAGTTGGTGTGGTCGCTTCAGAATCCATCATCGAATTCTTTGAAGAAGAACGAAATGCCGAAGCAGTCCAAGATCTTCTAAGTCAGATTGACGTTTACAATGATGCTAGCGACTCCCAATCCGGGCCTTTCGCTGGAATGACGATAGTGTTTACGGGGGGGCTTGAGGGAGTAACGCGAAACGAGGCGAAAGCTTTAACAGAGCGCCTTGGTGGTCGAATCGGGAATTCCGTTTCAAGAAATACTGACCTCGTCGTTGCTGGGGTAAGCGCAGGTTCGAAGCTCAAAGATGCACAAAAACTTGGCGTGAAAATTATAAATGAAGCCGAATGGCTGGAAATGGTTGAAGGCAAATAACTCTTGAAATCCTAACTCAGAAAATGCCGTTTAAAAATATTGCAATTCCGAGTCTTGATGAGGTCGATGGAACTACTTGTATAGCGATCGACTTTGAGACCGCGAATGAGAGGCGAGCCAGTCCTTGTTCCATTGGGATAGCTTGGATTGATGACGCCAGAATTCTCCGAACCGCTCATAGATTAATTTGTCCCAGGGATTTGAGCTTCAATGGCTTCAACATTTCAATACATGGTATACACCCGGAAGACGTAAAGGACGAACCCGAGTTTCCGGAGATATGGCGGGAGTTATTACGTCACGTTACCGGAAAGACTGTACTGGCGCACAATGCGTCGTTTGATATGAGTGTTCTAAGGCATACCCTTGATCTTTACGGGTTGTCCTGGCCGGAATTTTCATACCTTTGCACTGTGAAGATCGCACGAGAGACATGGCCTGAACTGCCGAATCATAAACTACCGACTGTTTGCAAGCATATTGGATTTTCTCTTGAGCATCATTCAGCATTAAGTGATGCGGAAGGTTGCGCAACGATTGCGATTGAAGCGGCTAGGAGGATGGGGGTACGAAGAATTTGTGAATTTCCCGACTGCAGTGAGATTTCTTTGGGGCAAATGGCGCCAGAAGGGTACACCCCCTGTTCGTCTCCAAATCTTAAAGTTAGAAAAAGCACCCATGTTCCAATCCCGCAATCAGTTGACGCAGAGCTTAAGGATAAAAGGTTTGTTTTCACGGGAACCCTGCAAAGTATGACTCGCGCCGAGGCCAAGACCCGGGCCGAGGCCCTGGGGGCCAAGGTCGCGGGCAGCGTGTCGAAAAAGACCGATTACGTCGTCGTCGGCGCCGACGACGGTTCGAAGGCCAGGAAAGCGGAGGAACTGGGCGTCGAGACCCTGAGCGAACAGGCGTGGCTGAAGCTGATCGGGTAGGGGGGCCAATAAGGGGACAAATAGGAAGCTTTATGCCGCCCCTTGACAAAGCCGGTGGACAAGCATATGTTCTTTGTTTGTTCCATTGTTCTTTGACATGGTGAATATGAAGAAAAATTCTCCGCCCCAGGCCCCGGCTGGGAGGGACGGCCCTTTGCGGGCGTTTTTGCGCGGCCGTTCGGCCTCTTCCATGTCGGCGCGGCATGACGTTCGAAAAGGTCGCCAAAGGTCGCCAAAGGTCGCCAACGGTCGTCCTTTCGGGGGCCCAAGGTCGGCATGGGGGTCGGCACGGAAGTAGGCCCGAGGTCGGCCGCCGGTAGTCCAGAGGGTCGTCCGGGGGTCGCCCGGGCCTCACGCGCCGACCGATGCCCACCCCCCGTGAATCGGGTCCGGTAGGGAGGGGCGGCCTGTTAGGGGTGGAAAATGATCTAATGCAGCTTCTTCGGCAGCTCCTTGATCGCCGCCTCGATCAACGCCTCGGCCTGCTTGCCCTTGAGGTTGTCGGCCAGGAAATCGCGGGTGGCGCCGAGGGCGACGTCGATGGTGTGGGCCTGGACCTGTTCCAGCGCCGCCGCCTCGGCCTGGGCGATGCGGTCCATGGCCTGCTTTTGGCGCCTTTCCAGCGCCGCCCCGAGCCTTTCGCGGCCCTGTTGGGTCAGGCGTTCGGCCTCTTCCTTGGCGTGCTCGACGATGGCCTCGGCCTCCTTCACCGCGTCGCGCTGCTGGCGCTGATAGCTGGCCAGCAGGTCCTGGGCTTCCTCGCGCAGTTTCGCGGCCTCTTCCAGGTCGGCGCGGATCTTGTCGGCCCGCTTATCCAGGCCGCCGGCGATGGCGCGGGAAATCGGCCTCGCCACGGCGCCGACGAAGATGACGAAGGCGATCATCACCCAGAACGTGGGGTCGTTGAGGAATGTCGAAATCATGTCCATGGTTACCGGCCTTCGGGCTTGAGCGCCCTGTCGATGGCCTTGGCGACGGCCTTTTCCGCCGGCGCTTCGCCGGTCAGCCGCTCGAGCACCGCGGCGGCGACCTCGATGGTGGCGGCGCGGATGTTGTCCATGGCGTCATCGACGGCCTTGGCGATCTCGTCCTCGGCGGCGGTGATCCTGGCGCTTAGGTCCAGGGCCAGCTCGGCTTCGCGTTCGGCCGCCTCGTCCGACATCATGGCCGCCGCCTCGGCGATATGGGTATTGGCCCCGGCGCGGGCCTCGTTCATCGCCTGTTCATAGGCGGCCAGGGTTTTTTCGGCCTCCTTTTTCGATTCGACGGCCTTGTCCAGGTTATCCTCGATGCGCCTTTGCCTGGCCTCCAGCATGTCGGCGATGCGCGGCACCGCGACGCGCCACATCAAAAGATAAAGCGCGGTGAAGGTAATGACCAGCCACACGACCTGCGGCAGGAAGGTATTGACGTCGAGTTGCGGCATGGCGCCGTTCAGTCCCTATTGGTCGGCCGAAGGGACGGTTAGCCGAACAGGATGACCAGGGCGATGACCAGGGCGTAAAGGGCGATGGCTTCGACCAGCGCGAACCCCAGCATGGTCATCGGGAACACCGCCGCTTGGGCGGCCGGGTTGCGGCCGACGGCCTGAATGAAGGCGGCGAAGACGTGGCCGATGCCGATACCGGCGCCGATCACGCCGACGACGGCGATGCCGGAACCCAGCATCTTTGCGGCTTCGATATCCATTCGTTTGATCCTTTCTTTGGTTTTCCGGTTGGCGGATTTAATGCAGATGCAAGGCGTCGTTGAGATAAAGGCAGGTCAGGATGGTGAACACAAAGGCCTGCAGGAAAGCGATGACGATCTCAAGCCCGGTCAGGGCGACGACGAAGGCCAGCGGAAAGACGCCGAACAGCCCCAGGGCGACGACGAAACCGGCGAACACCTTCAACAGCGTATGCCCGGCCAGCATGTTGGCGAACAGCCGCACGCTCAGGCTCATCGGGCGCGACAGGTAAGAGATGATCTCGATCGGCACCAGCAGCGGGGCCATGATCAACGGCACGCCTGGGGGCATGAAAAAGGTAAAGAAACGCATTTTGTGCTTTTTCAGCGCGATCGCGGTAACCCCCAGGAACACCACCATGGCCATGGTGAAGGTGACGATGATGTGGCTGGTGAAGGTGAATCCGTAGGGCACCATGCCGAAGAGATTGCCCACCAGGACGAACATGAACACGGTGAAGATAAACGGGAAATAGGTCCGGCCTTCGGTGCCGACCGTGTCTTTGACCAGGCTGGCGATGAAAACGTAGGACAGTTCGACCATCGATTGCCATCGCCCAGGCACCATGGCCGGGCGGCGCATGCCGAGAATCAGAAAGACGCTGACGGCGACAACCGTCAACACCATGAAGGCGGAGGAATTGGTCAACGAAACGTCCACGTCGCCGATCTCGATCGGCACCCAGCGTTTGATTTCGAATTGAGCAAGGGGGCTTTGATCCGCGGCCAACGTCTTTATCCTTCGATTCCTGTACCCCGGTCGTCCCCCGGGTCTTGGTCTTGCCCCGGGATTTGTTTATAGCCGACGGCGTAACCGAAGCCGCGGGCCATCCTGTAAACGTTCAAAATGCCGGCGGCACCCCCAAGGAGGATGAACACCAGCATCAGCCACGGGCCGGTCCCGAGCCAGCGGTCCAGCAACCAGCCGATGACCACCCCGATGGCAAGGGCAGAAACTAACTCGACACCGACGCGCATTGCAAGACCGAGTGCGCTTCCGGGGAGCGAATTTTTGGGTCCCGTGGCGGGCCCGGATCGGCCCGGTTTGCCCCGCGCTTGGCGGAGCCGGGCATCCAGCTCGTCCAATTCCTTTTCCGGCCGTTGATCGCTCATCCCGGCACCCTCCCGGAAACCGCCGTTCATCTTCGGTCCCGATGCCCGGCTGTCAAGGGCTGGCCGGGATTCGACGAAAGTTCTAGGCGGTGGCCTGCAATTCCTCGGCCCGGCTCAGGTCCACCGACACCAGTTGCGAGACGCCGCGCTCGGTCATGGTGACGCCATAGAGCCGGTCCATGCGGGCCATGGTCATGCGGTGGTGGGTGATGACGAGGAAGCGGATGGTGTCGGATTTGGCCATCGATTCGAGCATCGTGCAGAAGCGGTCGACGTTGGCGTCGTCGAGCGGCGCGTCGACCTCGTCGAGCACGCAGATCGGCGCCGGATTGGTCTGGAACACCGCGAACAGGAGGGCGATGGCGGTCAGGGCCTGTTCGCCGCCGGACAGCAGCGACAGCACCTGCAGGCGCTTGCCCGGCGGGCTGGCCATGATCTCCAGCCCGGCTTCCAGGGGGTCGTCGGAGTCGGTCAGTTCCAGGTGCGCCCGGCCGCCCCCGAAAAGCCGCACGAACAGTTCCTGGAAGTGCTTGTTGACCTCTTCGAACGACGCCAGCAGCCGGTGGCGGCCTTCGCGGTTCAATTCGGAAATCCCGCGCCTGAGCTTGTCGATGGCCTTGAGCAGGTCATCGCGTTCGGCGCCCAGGGTTTCGATCTGCTCTTGCATCTCGGCCGCTTCCCGCTCGGCCCTCAGGTTAACCGGCCCCATGGTCTCGCGCTCGCGAATAAGCCGCTCGACCTTGCGCTCGACGGCTTCCAGTTCCGGCGGCTCGGCGTCGGGTTTGAGGCCGGAAATCTCGAACAACCGCTCCGGCCCGCATTCGAGGCGGTCCTTGATGCGCTCCTTGACCGCCTCGCAGGCCTGCTTGGCCTGTTGGACGGCGCCCTCGGCCCGGACCATGTTCTCCCGGGCCGCCGCCAGTTCGGCCTCGGCGGCGCGCAGGTTCTTGTCGGCTTCCCCCAGCGCCGTTTCGGTCTCCGCCAGTCGGTCGGCAAGGCTCTTGCGCTTTTCCTCGGCCGCCTCGACGGAACCGAGAAGGGCGCGGCGCTGCTCGGCGATTTCGTCCGGGCGGGCGTCCAGGCGCTCAAGCTCCTGGTCAAGTGCCTGGCGCCGAACGTCGAGTTGCCGCAATTGCGCCTTGGCGGCTTCGCGGCGATCGGTCCAGGACTTCGTCTCGGACTCGATGGTGGCCAGGCGTTGGCGGCGGTCTTCGGCGGCCCTCTCAAGGGTGTCGTGGCGGCTCTGGCATTCCACCTGATGCGCGCGGCGTCCGGTCAGTTCGGCGCGCAGGGCGGCGATTTCGTTTCGCGCCCCGGCCGGGTCGGGTATTTCGTCCAGGGCCTTGCGGGAATCGCTTTCTTCGGTTTCCAGGTGTTCCTGATCGCCCTCGATGGCCGTTGCCTGATCGCGCAGGGAGGCGAGAAGAGAGACATGGCCCGCCAGGTGGTCCTTGATTTCGGCCACCCGGTCGCGGGCCTCGCCATAGGCCCCGTCAGCCAGGGTGGCCGCTTCACGGGCGGCGCGTTCGGCGGCTCGGGCGTCGTCCTCGGCCTGCTTCGCCGCCGCTTGACGGTGTTCGGCGACTTTCGCCGCCGCTTCGGCCTCGGCCAGATTTTGGCGAGCCCCCTTCAGGCGCTTGCGCTGCTCCAACCGGGCCTGGGCGGGGGCGGCGGCGGAAGCGGAGACGGTGAACCCGTCCCAGCGCCACAGCGACCCGTCGCGGCTGACCAGACGCTGACCCTGGGCCAGGCCGGCGGCCAGGCGGCGGGCTTCGTCCTCGCCGTCGACGACGCCGATCTGCGACAGCCGGCGTTCGAGGGCGGCGGGGGCTTGGATGAAATCGCTCAACGGCGGGACGCCGCCGGGGAGCGCCGGCGGGCTCGGGAGCGGACCCAGAGCCCGCCAGTGGCTGGGCGCCGCCTCGTCGTCCGACGCGATCAGGTCTTCGCCGAGGGCCACGGCCAGCGCCGTCTCGTAACCCGGATCGACGGCGAGGGAGTCGATCACCGGCGGCCATTGCCGGCCGTCGCCACTTTCCAGGACTTCCGATAAGGCCTGGACTTCCGCCTTCAGGCCGGCCGCCGCCGCCGTCGCCGCCTGGGCCCCGGATTGGGCGGCGGCGGCCTTGTCCGCGGCTTCCATGCGGGCGGTTTCGGCCTCCTCGGCGGCTTCGCGGGCGTGCTCGAGTTTGGTTTTGGATTCGGCCAACCGTTCTTCGGCTTCGGCCAGGTCGGATGCTTCGGGCCGGTCGCCTTCAAGCTCGGCGCGCTGCTCGGCGATAGCACCGCCACGGGCGGCAAGCCGTTCCCGGCGCTCGTTCAGGTCCTTGATTTTGTGCTCAAGTCCGGCCCGGCGGGCTTCGTTATTGGCCGCCTGTTCGGTCAACGCCGTCAGTTTTTGTTCCAGCTCGTCGGCGGCGGCATTGGCGGCGGCAAGGTTTTCGGACGCCTCGGCGCGTGCGTCCTCCTCGCCCTCGGCGGGCGTTTCGATGCCGCCCATTTCGTCGGCCAGGCGCCCAAGGAGAACGGACCACGACGTTAGACCATTTTTTGCCAAAATCCGTTGGAACTCCGACAGCAACGGATCTGAGAAAGAGCGCTCTTCCGGGGTCATCCCTGCTTGATTTCATCCAACAGCACTCCGTCAGCTTGGATCACCCGACTGAAATCAACTATGGTGACCAGGTTATCTTCCAACTTTGCGATTCCCACGAAGTACTTGTGGTCGGCATCCAACCAGTCCTCAGGCGTCGGCTCGATGGCTTCTTGGGGAACCGTGATGACTTCCCGCACCGAATCGACAATGTAGCCGATCAATCCCTGTGTGCTGCGGGCAATCATGATCTGCTGGTTTGTCACGTCATTCCGAACTTCAAGCCCCA
>JADFMB010000086.1:4284-11340 GCA_022564115.1 Pseudomonadota bacterium | reverse complement strand
TGCCACCAGCTTTCGGTCTGGCGGTCGTACATCACCATGTCGGAATGACGCAGCTTGCCGGTGGTACCGAAATCCAGGACCTTGCCGTCGAGGCGGCGGTCGAAGACGATGGCCGAATTGCACAGCGGGCAATAGGTCACGGTCACCGGCACGCCGCCCAGCTCGTCGTTGACGATTTCGTGCCAGGTCAGGATGCGCAGCGGATAGGCCCGGGCCTTGCCGTTGATGATCAGCCCGACCACCGGTTCCGTGTCGGCCAGGTTCTTGACTTCGGACACGGGCACGGTGCGGGGGTCGTCGATGGATGGGATACCGTCCTTGGGCGGGCCGCCGGAGAAGATTTCGCCGAGGTCGATGGAGGTCTTGGAGAAATCGGTCTTCGGCCACTCCAGCTTCCAGGAAAGCCGGGTCAGGGGATTGGCCCCGGCCCCGGACGGCGCCAACAGCCCCCAGACGGTCCCGGCGGCGACCACGGCGGCGGCGAAAAGCCCGAAAGCCCGAAAATGACCACGAATAAACCTCATCACCCAAGATTGAGGCCCCTGACGCGCCCGGACAAGGCCCCGGCGTTCACATCATGGTGAGGACCGGGCCGGCGATGGACCGGGGACGGGCCGGGGACGGGCCGGGGCCGGGCCGGAAATGGGCCGGGCAGCGGGCGAAAAAGGCTGAATAAAGAACTGGTTAACCTCTTTCGGCTAGGGTGCGTGCGATCGGATTCGCGGGCACGGAACGGAGCAAATCACCGATGGCGTATTTTTCACGCCTTATGGCGCGGACAATCCTGGGGGCCCTTGTCCTGGCCCCGGCGGCGGCGCTTGCGCAATCGCCCGGCCCCGCTTCCCAGGACGGCCCGGGATACTTCCGCCTCCAGGGCGGCCAATGGGACGGTAGCGAAGACAAAAAAGCCGCCCGGCAAATTCCGGCCATGGCCGTTCGCCCCGCCCGGTCCGATCTGGCCCAGGCCCCGGCGCCGCCGCCCCGGGGACAGATCCGCGTGCAGGGCCGGCCGTTGGCGGAACCGCCGGTGCCGCTTCCGGCGCCGCCCGGCCTCGACGTCGACATCCGCAACCAGATGCGCAAGTTGATCCAATCGATTTCCAGGTTTTCGCGCCGCTACAACCGGAGCTTCGGTGTCGTCACCCAAGGCGGGCTGGAGCTTCTGATCAAGCGCGACCCGGTTGTCGATACCCGCATTTCCCCTGCCCGCGCCTACATCCGTTCCATCGACGGGGTGATCAAGGACGGCTTGTTCTTCGGCAAAAGGGTGTTCGGCGAGCCGCCGCCCGAGGAAATACTGGCCCGGAACCTGCGGCTGACGGACATAGCCAAGGCCAACGGGCTTCGGGTCCTCGTCGTCGATTACGGCACCGACCCCAAAACCGCCGACGAATCGCGGCGCCGGAACAAGGAAAAGGGATACGTCTCGTTCACCGCCCACGCGCCGCTGGCCGATCTTAATTCCCTGCCCCCCTATCCCCGGCGGCCCTACGGCGAGAATTCCAAATCCGTGATATCGTTGAAGAACGTGTCGAACTTCGCCTACATCTCGAATTCAGCGGCATTCGGCCGGGCCGACGAATTCGCCCTGAAGATGCACGGCACCAATTACGACCTGTTGATCGTCGATGTCTTCCACGGCCGCGAACCGTTGAGCAAACAGGCCGTCGCGACCCTGAAATACAAGAAGCTGGGGGCCCGGCGTCTGGTCTATGCCACCGTCGACATCGGCGCCGCCGCCAGCTACCGCTTTTACTGGAAAGAGAGCTGGGGCGAAGGCTCGCCGTTTTGGATCAAGGCGCCGGTGCGCGACGATCCCGACCGCTATCACGTGGAATTCTGGCGCCCCGAATGGCAGCGCATCATTGCCGGCGACACCCAGTCCTACGTCTACGGCATCATCGCCCAGGGCTTCGACGGGGTGGTGCTGACCGGCGTCGAAGAGGCATACCGGTTCTTCGAGGGCGGCGGCGAGCAGGAAGAAGAGGCGCCGGGCCGGTAACCCCTTTTACCCGTCCTTCTTTTTCGGACGCAGGTTTTGCCAGTCCTCGTCGGACAGCATGGAGGCGAAATTGAACTGGCCGGCGCCGGACAGCCACGCGCCGCCGTCGATGGTCACCACCTCGCCGGTGATGAAGCCCGATTGGTCGCTCAACAGATAAGCCGCCAGATTGGCCAGCTCGTCGGGGTCCCCGGCGCGGCCCAAGGGGTTTCGGGTCTCGAAGGCTTCGGCCAGGTCTTCGCGGGGCAACAACCGCGACCAGGCGCCCTCGGTCGGGAAGGCGCCGGGGGCGATGGCGTTGAGGCGGATGTTCTTCGGCCCCCATTCGACGGCCAGGCTGCGGGTCATCGCCAACACCCCGGCCTTGCCCATGGCCGACGGCACCACATAGCCCGATCCGGTCCAGGCGTAGGTGGTGACGATGCTGAGCACGTTGCCGGGGCGCCTTTCGGCGATCCACCGCTTGCCGCATTCCAGGGTCATGTAGGCGGAGCCGTGGAGGACGATATTGACCACCGCATCGAGGGCCCGGTGCGACAGGTCCTCGGTGCGCGACAGGAAGTTGCCGGCGGCGTTGTTGACCAGGGCGTCCAGGGGGCCGTCATCCCAGACTTCGGCCAGCGTCCGTTCGACCGCTTCCGGATCGCGGATGTCGAGGGGTTTCCAGGAAATGCCGCCGCCGGTTTCCCCGGCCAGTTCCCCGGCGGTTTCCTTCAGCACCTCCTCGCGGCGGCCGCAGATCACTACTCCGGCGCCCAGTTCCATGAACCGCCGCGCCATGTTCTTGCCGAGCCCGGTGCCGCCGCCGGTAATCAATATCCGTTTGTCCTTGAGGAGGCCGGAAACGAACATGGTCAGGGTCCCCGTTGAAACGATGACGAAGAATATACCCGGCCGCCGCCAAATTGCTATGATCGGGGGAAAGCCCCAGGGGAAGACCAGGGGGGAAGAGATGCTCAAGCAAGCGGACAGCTACGAAGAAGTCTACGGGTCCTTTGCCTGGGAGGTGCCCGAGGTCCTCAACATGGGCGTCGAGGTCTGCGACAAGCACGCCGACGCCGACGGCGCGCGGACGGCGCTGATCTTCGAAAACGAAAACGGCGACGTCACCCAGTACAGTTTCCAGGCCCTGAAGGCCCTTTCCAATAAGTTCGCCAACCTGCTTAACGCCAAGGGCCTCAAGAGGGGCGACCGGCTGGGCATTCTGCTGCCGCAGTCGATGGAAACGGGCATCGCCCACATCGCCGCCTGGAAGGCGGGGTTGATTTCGATCCCGCTGTTTACGCTGTTTGGCGAGGACGCGCTGAAATTTCGTCTTTCCGACAGCGGCGCCCGGGCCCTGGTCACCGATACGGAGAACCTAGGCAAAATCGAGGCCATCCTGGGCGACCTGCCGGACCTGGAGGTGGTTTTCGTCACCGGCGCCAAGCGCGACGGCAACGTCATCGTCGATCTCTGGAAAGGACTGGACGCCGCCCGCGACGCCTTCGCCCCGGTCAATACCGGCGCCGACGAGCCCGCGTTCATCAGCTATACGTCGGGGACCACCGGCAACCCGAAAGGCGCGCTGCACGCGCACCGAACCATGATCGGCCACCTGCCGGGGATGGAATTTCCGCACGAATTCTTTCCCCAGGCCGGCGATTTGATGTGGACCCCGGCCGACTGGGCGTGGATCGGCGGCCTGATGAACGCCTTGATGACGGCCTGGTATCACGGCGTTCCGGTGCTCGCCCACCGGGCCCGCAAATTCGACCCCGAACACGCCGTCCGATTGATGGCCGGCCATCAGGTCCGCAACACCTTCATGCCGCCGACGGCGTTGAAGCTGATGCGCGAGGTGGAAAACCCGGCCCAAAGATTCGGCGTGAAATTGCGCACCGTCGCCGTCGCCGGCGAGCCGATGGGGGCGGAGCTTCTGGAATGGGGCCGTCAAGCGCTCGGCGTCGGCTTCAACGAATTCTACGGTCAGACCGAATGCAACCTGGTGACGTCCAATTGCGGCCTCATCATGGAGGCCAGACCCGGCTCCATGGGCCGGGCCGTCCCCGGCCACCGGGTCGAGATTATCGACGCCGAGGGCAATGTGCTCGGCCCCGAGGAGGAAGGCCATATCGCCGTCCGGAGCCCCGACCCGGTGATGTTCCTGGAATATTGGAACGACGCCCAGGCGACCAAGGACAAGTTCTCAGGCCGCTGGCTTTTGACCGGCGACCGGGGGGCCAAGGACGCGGACGGATATTTCTGGTTCCTTGGCCGCGAGGACGACGTTATCACCTCGGCCGGCTACCGCATCGGCCCCGGCGAGATCGAGGACTGCCTGGTCCGCCATCCGGCGGTGGCGCTGGCCGCCGTCATCGGCATCCCCGACCCGCTCAGGACCGAGCGGATCAAGGCCTTCATCCAGCTCCGCCCCGGGAATGACGGCGACCCGGACCTGGAACGGGACATCCGGGATTTCGTCAACCGTCGCCTGTCGCCGCACGAAAAGCCGCGGCTCATCGAATTCGTCGAAACCCTGCCGATGACGGCGACCGGAAAGATCAAGCGCAAGGACCTCCGCGAGGCCGAGATCGCGAAACTGAAAAAAGAAAAAGAAGCGTCAGGGTTCATACCAAGGATCAGACCTCGGTCCGGGTGACCCCCTCGATGACGAAACCGTCGCCGGGGGGGAAACGCTCTTCGATCAACTGGCGGGCATGGACTTCGTCGCGGGCAGTCACGTCCTGGATCTGGACATCCGCCCATTGGTCGTCGAAGAAGTCGTGGCTTTGGTTTTCCTTGACCAGGGAACGCACTTTCCTGTTGTAAAGGAAAACCTCGAAGATTTGATGGCCTTCGCTCGGCAGGTGAAGCATGGTCAGCCCCTTATCCGGTTATCCTATTCATCCAGTTCCCCCTCGGAGCCTGTCCCTCTATTCAATGCCGCGGTTTCGCCCAGGGCATCTTGCTGAGGTTGTATGAATCTTATGAGTGAAATTGTTAACACGGGGTTTAAAAAATTCGAGAAATAATTCCTGTGGTGTTGATTTTTTTCAATTTTCGCCTTTCCCGGTACCGCCCTGCCTGAAAGTCACGCAGGCGTTATTTCCCGCCCAAACGGGCGCCGGCGAACGGGGGCTGAACGGCGAGGCGCTTCGGGCGAGCTTAGGGCGAAAAAACCGAACAGGCGCTGGCGGTGGGCGTTTTTGGCGCCCCCAGTTATGTCCTCGATGAAGAATTGTTCTGGGGTCAGGACCGGTTGGATTTTCTGGATCGGGTCTTGGCTAATTTTTATTTTTCCGATTTTTGGCGAATCGACGCCAAGCCCGGCCTTATTCTTATTCCTGCATTTCGTCCTTGACGACGCTGTCGATGATGAAACCCTGGCCCGAGGGATAGCGGTCTTCGATCTGTGTGCGGGCCTGATCCTCGTTATCGGCGTACACCTCGATGTAACGGAAATCAGCCCAGTCGTCGCCCCAACGGACATGATGTTCGCCGGCCTCGACCTTTTTGCGGACTTCGGCGTTATAGATGGTGACTTCGTATTTGGCCATTGGAATGGCTTCCCTCCCCCAAAATTCAATTTGAGTCTCTGACAACATGGAAATTATATCACCCTCCGCCTTCGTTTATCATCATGTATTCGTTACAAATTAACGAATTATGATAAGCTGTTTTTCCATCCCCCGAATGTGACGGGGATCACAGTCCGGCTCCCCTTCCGACGGGCAAGGGGTTCGAGAGTTCCTTTTTCAGGGGTTAGACTTCCCTCCATGACGCGGTTGCTGGCGATTTCCGCCGTGGCCTTCGGGTTATGGCTCCTCCCTTACTCGGGCGACGCCCAGGACATCAGCGGTGAAGCCCGGGTAATCGACGGCATGACCCTGGAGGTCCAGGGCCAACACCTGCGTCTATTCGGCATTGATGCGCCCGACCTGAAACAAACCTGCCGCTGGCCCAACAAGGTCATCCCCTGTGGCCAGGTGTCGAAGACGGCGATGATGGATCTGGTGGCCCAAACACGGGTGGTTTGCGCAGCCCTCGACCAAAAACGTGCGGGAGTCCGGCTTGCCCGTTGCCGCGCCGGTGGTTTCGATATCGGCGCCAACATGGTGCATACGGGCTGGGCCTTGGCCTATAAGCCTGAATCTACCGGTTACGTGGAAACCGAAAACAAGGCCAAAAAGGCCCGCCGGGGCCTTTGGAAAGGCGAATTCACCCGGCCCTGGGAATGGCGTAAAAAACGATGACCCGCCAGGGGGACTCCGGGGGCGGAATGGTGTTATAATGGTTGCTCTCATGCGCATACGCGGGCGGCGGCAATAGACCGAAACGCTATTAACCCCTCGTTAATGCGTGCCGTGGATGATAAGGGCGGTTGAGGTTGAGGACGAAATAATGGCGGACGAGGAAAAAGCACCAGAATCCCAAGGTTCCGACGTACCGACCACGGAAGTGGAAGCCCTGATGGACGTCGAGGTCGAGATCACGGCCGTCCTGGGTATGACGATGATGCCAATTTCTCAAATTCTCAAGCTTGGCCGCGGCGCCGTGGTGGAATTGAACCGCACCGTCGGCGAGGACATCGAGGTCCACGCCAACAACCGGCTGGTCGCCATGGGCGAAGTCATCGTCGTCGACGACCGCCTGGGCGTGACCATGACCGAAATCATCAAAATAACTTGAGAGTATCCCATGGGTACAGAATCCGAGATTTACCGTACCGCCAACCTGCTGATCCAGGAATACGGCGAAATGGCGTCGCCGGCGGCTTTTATCCGCGCCGATCAGTTGTTTGACGGAGGCGACATCTCCGGCCGCCGGGTCTGGCTCCGCATCGCCCGGGTCGCGGAAGACCTGTTGTCGGAAAAGCGCCCGGCGAACGTTTCCGTTCACTAGGCCCCGAAAACGCCCTTTCCCCCCGGCGGCGGGGCCGGTTTCCGGGCTCGACCGCCCGCGAGCCGTTTAGGGCGTATCAACTTCGGCCAAATCACGATAGTTTAGGACTGGGCGGTTCGCCGCCCGGGCCGCCGCCCGGGCCTCACCCGTCGAAACGTCGGACGGCTTGG
>JADFMB010000086.1:0-4274 GCA_022564115.1 Pseudomonadota bacterium | reverse complement strand
GCTCCGTATCGCCGGGGTGGCGGAGGATCTGTTGTCGGAAAAGCGCCCGGCGAACGTTTTCCTCCACTAGGCCCAACCCTCCTTCAAAGTTCCTTCAAAGTTCCTTCAAAGTCCCGGCAAAGTCCCGGCAAAGTCCCGGCAAAGTCCCGGCAAAGTCCCAGCGGCGGGGCCGGTTTCCAGGCTCGACCGCCCGCGAGCCGGCTGGGGCGTATCAACTTCCGCCAAATCACGATAGTTTAGGATCGGACGGTTCGTCGGACGGCTTCGTTTTCGCGTCAAAAAGGAGACCCCCATGGCTTCTCATCCGCGCCTTCTCGGTCTCGGTACCGCCGTGCCCTGCCACATCCTCGTCCAGGACGAGGTGAAGGCGTGGGCGGCCAGGCTTTTCAACGGCCGCACCGCCGATATCGAGCGCCTGATGCCGGCCTTCGACAACGCCGGCATCGAAACCCGGTATTCCTGCGTGCCGCTGTCGTGGCATGAAAACGGCCACGGCTGGGTTGAAAAAAACCGGCTTTACCTGAAAAACGCGGTCGATTTGATGAGCCGCGCCGCGTTGGACTGCCTTGAAAGCGCCGGCCTTGGCGTCGACGCGGTCGATGCGGTGGTGGCGGTCTCGTCGTCCGGTTTCGCCACCCCCAGCCTCGACGCCCTGGTCATGGAGCGTCTCGGCCTGCGCCGGGACACGGTCCGTCTGCCGGTGTTCGGGCTCGGATGCGCCGGCGGCGTCATCGGCTTGGCGCGGGCGGCCGAACTGGCCCGGGCGGAGCCGGGCCGGCGGGTCCTGTTCCTGGTAGCGGAACTGTGCGGGCTCACCTTCCGCCCCGGGGACGCTTCCAAAAGCAACGTCATCGCGACGGTGCTATTCGGGGACGGCGCCGCCGCGTCTTTGATTTCGACGTCGGGCGAAGGGCCGGAAATTCTCCATCCCGGCGAACACACCTGGGCGGGGACTCTCGACGTGATGGGTTGGAACATCGAGGACGACGGATTCGGGGTGCTGTTTTCCCAGGACATCCCGTCCCTGGTGGCGCGGGAACTGCCGCCCGTCCTCGATGCCTACCTCGACCGTCACGGCATGACCCTTGACGACTTCGACGGCTTCATCTGCCATCCCGGCGGGGCCAAGGTGATAGCCGCCCTGGAACGGGTTTTCCGGGTCTCGAACGGCGGCCTGGGCCATGCCGGGGGCGTGCTCAGGGATTACGGCAACATGTCGGCGGCGACGGTGATGTTCGTCCTTGACCGGGTACTGGCCGAGGGTAAAAGCGGACGTTACCTGATGTCGGCCCTGGGGCCGGGGTTCAGCGTCGGTTTTCTGACCTTGGAAATCCCGTGAGCGCCCCGGGACCCTGGGTTTGGCTGATCGTCGGATTGGTCGTCGTGCAGCGGGGGGCGGAAATGTTCCATGCCCGGCGCAACACCCTGCGCCTGCTGGCCGAAGGCGGCGTCGAATCCGGAGCCGGCCATTATCCGCTGATCGTCGGCCTGCACGTGGCGTGGCTGGCATCGATGCTGATCCACGTGGCGCCGGATGCGCCCATCCGCTGGCCTTTTCTCATCGCCTATTTGATTCTTCAGGGGTTCCGCGCCTGGGTATTGGCCAGCCTGGGGCGTTTCTGGACCACCCGCATCATCACCGTGGCCGGCCAGCCCCTGGTGCGGCAAGGACCTTACCGGTTCTTCCGCCATCCCAATTACATGGTCGTCGCGGCCGAGATCGCGGTCCTGCCGCTGGTGTTCGGCGCCTGGGAAATCGCGGTTGTCTATTCCATCCTCAATGGGGCGCTGATGATCCATCGCATCCGGGTCGAAAACCAGGCGTTGTCGGCCAGGTCCGGATATCCAGAGGTCCCATAACCTGGTAATTCAGTCTTCCTGGTCCTTGCCCTGGGGCTCCAGGTATTTCTGGTAAAAGATCAACCAGACCTTCGCGGCTCCCCATAGAAGGACCATGATCGCCAATCCGACAGCGTAGATCTTCAGATAGGCCAGGGCCTGACCCTCCATGAAACTCATTTCTTCCCCTTTGCCGCGCTCCCGCGGCCCTGCCCTTCGGCGTCTTTTTCGACGCATTCGAAGGTGCTGATCTTCTTCCTGAACCCGAGGATCGGACCGGCCCGTTCGATCCCCATTTGAACCCGCCGGGCGAACTTGGCGTATTTGGCGCAATGGCTGTCAGCCATCGCCTGCGCCACCCCCGGTTGGGTGGAAAGGTGTTCGATGGAAATCTCGTTTTTATCGGCCATGAGGGTGCATCCGCCGAGAACGGCGGCGGTCAAAAGGATTGCGGTTCGGCCAAGGGTCATGACCCCCTGACGGTACACCATTGACGGCCGCCGGTAAAAAACACCTGCGTCCCGAGCCCCCGGGGGGGGATGGGTGTCAGGCCCCGGTAAAAAAAACCTGGGGAAGCCCAGGGGGTTTTTATGTCCAAAAAAGGAGGAAGGGTTTTTGCCGCCCTTATAGAGCGTCAGGGTTGATCGCGATCACACGATCAACCCTGCGTTCAGACGCCACTCGGGCTGAGGCCGCTACGCTTTAGGAGGGATTCCCGTGTGGGGAATTATTTTCCTAGGGATTGATTCGACAACTTAAAGGAATCATAGGCGATCTTGCCGCCGGCGTGGAAAAACCTCTCGATGTCGGACGACGAACAGCCAACCGCCGCTTGCGCCATCAGCGCCACGGTGAAACCAAGTCCAAAGGAGCGAAGGGTTTTCATTCTTCCCCCTTGATGTAGTGCCTGAAGAAATTTCCCCGCTCTTCCGTGTATTCGAACATGACCCTGAGGTTTTTTTGAACCAGGTCGGCGTCCATGTCCTCGAGAATGATCTTCCACTCGCCTTCGCAGTTGTCATCCAGCCAGTCCTCGAGGGCGCCGATGGCGCCGGAGGTCTTGCAGGTGATGTCGTAAGATATGCCCCGGCGCTTTACTTCTGACCGGCGCTGGGGTTCCTGGCGCTTTTCCTCGCCCTCGAAAGGTTCCTCGCTTTGGCGACGATCTTCGTCGGCACGACGCGTCGAATCGACCGCCGAGCGTTGTTCGCTGGGAAGGAACCTTTCGCGTTCGCTTGCTTCTTCCGGGCTTTCTTCGACTTTTGATAGTTCTTCTTCACCGTCTTCGGGCGAATCTCAAACGTCGTTCATGATTCCTCTCCGGGCAACGATCTTATGCCAGATTACATCATCTCCCGAACCAGGGCAAAATTTTGGCTTGGAGAGAGGCTCGTTCAAAACCATGATGAATATTCTTTCCACCGGACGGGTGCCTGCTATGCTTGGCCACTTGCGGCCGGTAATCGAGGAGGACGCTTCATGCCACAGGATTTCGAAATCCGAAGCCAGCATTTCCTGAAAGAGATGGAACAGGCAATCCAGCTCGCCAACCGGGAGATTCTCTCTCAACGGCTTCCGCCGATCACCAAGGAGAATCTTCTTCCGCTAGTGGTTTCGGTGGCCAGGCTGCGCAGCCAGTATCTTGCCGAGGCGTTCAGGATCGCCGAAGCCGATGCCGGCGAGACGCCCAAGGAAGAGGAAATCAAGGCCCTGAGATTTCACCGGGAGATGTATGAGGAGGCCCGGCTGGCCTTCGATGCCCTTATCCATGTCATCGACCGGGGATATGTGGAATTGGGAGAATAGCCGGAACGGAAACCAGAGCGGGGCCAGGATAGGGTGACAGGAACGTCTAAACCCCATTCAGACGTCAAAATCCAACGATTGCGGTTTGTCGCCATTGGTTTGGCGTGCTTGCTGGTGGCGACGATCGTCGGCGGCGCCTATATCGGCTTTAAAACCATTAATCGGCTCCACGCCATCCAATCCGATTGGCTGGAATTCCGTCACGTCACCGAAAACAAAGGCAAGTCGTTGAGCCAAATCCGGAACTATTTCGGCTTCGGCGGCTTCATTCACAATTTCCAAAACTACGTTTCCCAAAAGGACCGGAACCTTGCCGGCGTCGTCCAGCGTGATATGGACGAATTATTGGCCGCCCTGGCCACTTACGAAATCGTCGGCGCTTCCGAGTCCGAACGCACGGCCCTCAACGATATTCGAAAAGTGATCACGCAATACCGCCTCAACCTCGCCAAGGCCGAACGCCTGATCGCCGCGGCGCAATTGGCCGAACGCGTGGTCGGCCATGAGTTGCCCGGCGCGCTCAATCTCGGAATTGCCGTCCGCGCCCCGAATGAAATATGTCAGCGTTGTCCTGGCCATAACCTGTCAATCCGCAGAAGATTTTCTTCGATCTTTATGTTGCAACGATT
>JADFMB010000085.1 GCA_022564115.1 Pseudomonadota bacterium | reverse complement strand
CGGGGATTTCCGCTATATCCTTAAGTGGAACGAGTACAATTCGCCGCTGCGCCGCAACGTCACCCACGACGACATCGGCGGCGCCGGGATGTACCTTTTGTCCGACCTTTCCAGCGGCGTCACCGGCGAGACCCACCATGTCGATTGCGGCTACAACATCGTCGGCATGAAGGCCGTCGACGCGCCCGACATTTCCGTCGTCTAGCCCCGCCTAGCACTCCCAGCCCGGGTCGGCTAAAGTACGCCCCGTCATGAGCTTCAATACCTTCGGACACCTTTTCCGGTTCACCACCTTCGGCGAAAGCCACGGCCCGGCCATCGGCTGCGTCGTCGACGGCACGCCGCCGGGGATTCCGCTGACCGAGGCCGAAATCCAGGTTTTCATGGACAAGCGCCGGCCGGGGCAAAACAAGTACACCACCCAGCGCAAGGAATCGGACACGGTCAGGATCATTTCCGGCGTTTTCGAGGGGCTCACCACCGGCGCCCCGATCGCCCTGCTGGTCGAGAACGAAGACGCCCGGTCGAAGGATTACGACGACATCAAGGACACCTTCCGCCCCGGTCACGCCGATTACACCTATTTCAGGAAATACGGCATTCGCGATCACCGCGGCGGTGGGCGCTCGTCGGCCCGCGAAACCGCCATGCGGGTCGCCGCCGGCGCCATCGCGCGGAAGATCCTGGGCCCCGGCGTCACCATCCGTGGCGCCCTGGTCAAAATCGGTGACAGCGCCGTCAACCGCAATAATTGGGACTGGGCCGAGGTCGGCAACAACCCATTCTTTTCACCCGATCCGGATTCCGTCAAGACGTTCGAAAAGCTTTTGGACGCCACCCGCAAGGCCGGGTCGTCCCTGGGCGCCGTCATCGAGGTCGTGGCCTCGGGCGTCCCCGTCGGCCTCGGCGCCCCGGTCTACGCCAAGCTCGACGCCGACCTCGCCGGCGCGATGATGGGGATCAACGCCGTCAAGGGCGTCGAGATCGGCGCCGGGTTCGAGGCGGCAAGCCTCTCGGGGGAGGAAAACGCCGACGAGATGCGCATGCACGAAGGCGAGGTTAAGTTCCTGTCCAACAACGCCGGCGGCGTTTTGGGCGGCATCTCCACCGGCCAGGACATCGTCGTCGCCTTTGCCGTCAAGCCGACGAGCTCGATCCTGAAAACGAAAAGGACCGTCAATACCGCCGGCGAGGACACCGAGGTTTCGACCAAGGGCCGCCACGACCCCTGTGTCGGCATCCGCGCCGTGCCCATCGGCGAGGCGATGATGGCCTGTGTGCTCGCCGATCACCTTTTGCTGCACAAGGCGCAGTGCGGATAGGGGGCGCCTACGCCTCGCGGTTTTCCGCATCCTCGAGAAGCAGATTAAACAAATTCCGCTGCGCGTGGCTGCCGCCGATGGTGACGATGTCGTCCCGGACGTCTCCGAGCAACCGCGCCGCGGCCGGGTAATCCCCCGTCCGGTGGGCGATCAGGGCCTTCGAAACGATAGCCCCGACATCGGCGAAGATGCCGCCCGCCGAGGCCATTTCCCCGGCCATCCTTTCGGCTTTATCAATCTGCCCGGCGGCCGCCAGGGCGGCGACGACATGGCAATCGATGAACGCCAGCATGCGGTCATCGATGCGCGATGAGGCCTTTTCGGCCAACGCCGGCCAGCGGTCGCCGACGTCGACGCCGAGGAGTTCGAGGCGGAGCAGCAAGGACACGTCGTTGCACAGGTCCAGGTATTCGTCCGAGTCCGGGTCCCAAAGGGACTCGTCATAGAGCCTCAGCGCCTCGTCCACCTCGCCCCGGCCCAGGTGCATCAGCGCCCGGTGCCACCAGAGGTGATAGCGGAAGTTGTTGGCTTGGTTCCAATGGCGTTGCAGCCCGCTGATCCATTCGACCCCTTCCCCATGCCGGCCCTGCATTTCCATCACATGGGCGACGGCATGGACGGCCCACGGGTCATCGGCGTTGATGTCGACGGCCCGGCGCCCGATTTCCTCGGCGGCGCCGTAATCGCCCGATTCCTCAAGCGCGAAGGACCGCATGCCGAGGACGAAGCCGTAGCCCGGCGCGCCTTCGTCCCAGGCGTCGAGAACCCTTTCGACCGACGACAGCATGCCGCCGGCGGCGCCCATATAGAAATAAGCGTGATGGGCGAGCCTGAGCGCCAGCACGTCCAGCGGGTGATCGGCCAAAATCTCCTCCCACGTCTTTACCGCCCCGGTCGCATCGCCATCGAGCCAGTGTTTCAACGCCCGCACATGGGTCTTTTCGCGGTCCGTCGCCCCTTCCAGGCCCGCCTCGGCCGCCGCCAGCACCTTCGGCACCCGGTCGCGGAGCGGCCCGGAAGCCATCAGCAGGAAGAAATAGCCCTTCAGGCAATGGGCCATGACCATGTCCGGGTCGGCGGCCAGGGCGTCCTTCAACAGCGGTCCGGTTTGCCGGTCGAGGGCCAGGTAGCTCATCAGGGTCTTGTCCAGCGCCCCGACGGCGTCGGCGCCGGCGGCGGTGACGTCGTTTCCCCATTGATCGGTGGGTCGCCCGGTCGGCATCGATCGCTCCTTCGCGGAAAGCCCATCCGCGGAAAGAAAGTGCTATTTTATAACCCGTTCCTATATCTACCAGCGAATACCAAAATGACGAGGGGGAATTGACATGTCCGGATTTACCGAAGTCCCACCCGAGACCGTGAACAAGTGGCTCGGCGACGGAGACGCCGTCGTGATCGACGTCCGCGAGGCCGAGGAACTGGCCCAGACACGCCTGGCCGGGGCCATCCATCTGCCCATGTCGGCGTTCGATCCGGACAAGGTTCCCACCGACACGGGCAAGAAGGTCGTCTTCATCTGCGCCCTTGGCCAGCGCTCCGAACAGATCGGCATGCACGTGGTCGCCGAGGGCATCCTGGGCGAAGCCTACAACATGGCCGGCGGGCTGGAAGCGTGGGCCGAGGCGGGGTTGCCGTTGGAAACGGGTCCGGCCGCGACCTAATCCCCTTCCCGCTTCGCCGCGATCAGGAATTCCTTGTTGCCGTCGGCGCCGGTGACCGGGCTTGCGGTCAATCCGAGCACCCGCCAGCCGTCTTGGCGCCCCAGCCAGCTTTCGATGCGTTTGCAGACCTCGTCATGCTGGGCAGGGTCGCGGACGATGCCGCCCTTGCCGACCTTGCCCTTGCCGACCTCGAACTGCGGCTTGATCAACGCCACCAGTGAGGCCCCCGGAGCGGCCAGCGCCATCGCCGCCGGCAGCACCACTTCCAGGCCGATGAAGCTGGCGTCGCAGACGATCAAATTCACCGGGTCGGGAATCTGTTCGGGCCCCAAGTGGCGGGCATTGGTCTTGTCCAGCACCACCACCCGTTGGTCCCGGCGCAGCTTCCAGTCCAGTTGCCCGTGGCCGACGTCGACGGCGTAGACCTTTGCCGCGCCGCCGCAAAGCAGGACATCGGTGAAGCCCCCGGTCGAGGCGCCGATATCCAGGCATACCCTGTCCTTGGGCTCGATGCCGAAATGATCGAGCCCGTGGGCGAGTTTGATCCCCCCCCTGGACGCCCACGGGTGATCGGGCCCCTTGACCGTCAGCGGTATATCCGCCGCGACCCGGTGGCCGGGCTTGTCCAGACGCTTGGTTTCGGAAAACACCAACCCGGCCATGACCAGGGCCTGGGCGCGGGCGCGGCTGTCGGCGAGCCGGCGCTCGACGAGGACCTGATCGAGGCGTTGTTTGACGGTTTTGGTCATGAGACCAGCATATCGCGCCAGCCAAGGCTGGGAAATCCGATAGGGATTGGAAGATCAGAGGATCTAAGCGAGCTCGCCCAGGATCGCCGGATCGGCTTCGTCGGCGCGGCCGAGCGCCGCCAGCACGTTGGCGACAATGTGCGGCGCCTTCAGCCCGGCAATCTCATATTGGATGTCGGGCTTGTTGTGGTCGATGAACTCATCGGGCATGGTCATCACCCGCACCTTGAGGCCGTTCTCCAGCAATCCCTCGTTGGCCAGGAACTGCAACACATGGGCGGAAAAACCGCCGGCCGAGCCTTCCTCTATGGTCAGCAGGACTTCGTGCCCGGTGGCCAGGCGGCGGATCAGGTCTTCGTCCAGCGGCTTGGCGAAGCGCGCATCGGCGACGGTGGCCGAAAGCCCCATCGCCGCCAGTTCCTCGGCCGCCTTCAAGGCTTCGCCGAGGCGCGCGCCGAGGCTGAGGATGGCCACCGTGGAGCCTTCGCGGAGCACCCGGCCCTTGCCGATCTCCAACACCTGGCCCCGGGACGGCAGCTCGACGCCGACCCCTTCGCCGCGTGGATAGCGGATCGCCGACGGCCGGTCGTCGATGGTCACCGCGGTGGCTATCATGTGCATCAGTTCCGCCTCGTCGGCCGACGCCATGACCACGAAACCCGGCAACGTGCACAGGTACGGCAGGTCGAAGGCGCCGCAGTGGGTGCATCCGTCGGCGCCGACATAACCGGCGCGGTCGATGGCGAAGCGGACGGCCAAGCTCTGGATGGCGACGTCGTGCACGACCTGATCGTAGGCCCGCTGCAGGAACGTCGAATAAATCACCGCGAAGGGTTTGTAACCCTCGCACGCCAACCCGGCGGCGAAGGTCACCCCGTGCTGTTCGGCGATGCCGACGTCGAAGCTGCGTTCCGGGAAGCGCTCGGAGAACTTGTCGACCCCGGTGCCGCCCGGCATGGCGGCGGTGATGGCGACGATCTTGTCGTCAACCTCGGCCTCGGCGATCAGGCCCTTGGCGAAGACGCTGGTAAAGCTGGGGGCGTTGGATTTCGGTTTTTCCTGCTTGCCGGTAACGACGTCGAACTTGGATACCCCGTGGTACTTGTCGGCCGACTCCTCGGCCGGCTTGTAGCCGTGGCCTTTCTTGGTCACGCAATGGAGCAGCACCGGGCCCTGCTCCTTGTCGTCGCGGAGGTTCCTCAACACCGGCAGCAGGTGGTCCAGGTTGTGCCCGTCCACCGGGCCGACGTAATAGAAGCCCAGTTCCTCGAACAGGGTGCCGCCGGTGACCATGCCGCGGGCGTATTCGTCGACCTTGGCCGCCGCCTTCTCGATATTGCGGGGGAATTTCTTGGCCACCTCCTTGGCGAAATGACGCGCCGAGCGGAACGGCTTCGACGAAATCAGCCGCGACAGGTAGGCGCTGAGCGCGCCCACGGGCGGGGCGATGGACATGTCGTTGTCGTTGAGGATGACGATCAGCTTCGAATCCATGGACCCGGCGTTGTTCATCGCCTCGTAGGCCATGCCGGCGGTCATGGCGCCGTCGCCGATGACGCAAATCACGTGGTTGTCGCCGCCGGCGAGGTCGCGGGCCACCGCCATGCCGAGCCCCGACGAGATCGAGGTCGAGGCATGGGCGGCGCCGAAGGGGTCGTATTCGCTTTCCTTACGCATGGTGAAACCGGACAACCCGCCGCCCTGGCGGAGCGTGTTCATGCGTTCACGCCGGCCGGTCAAAATTTTGTGAGGATAGCACTGATGGCCGACATCCCAGATCAAACGGTCCTTCGGGGTGTTGAAAACGTGGTGAATGGCGACGGTCAATTCGACGACCCCCAACGACGCCCCCAGATGGCCGCCGGTGATCGAAACGGAACGCACGGTATCGGTCCGCAACTCCTTCGCCAACTGCTTCAGTTGCTTGGTGGAAAAGTCCCGGATATCCGCGGGTTCTCGAACCCTGTCCAAGAGCGGAGTCTTGCTTTTTTGGGCCACGGTTATTTCCCCTCCCCCGGGATGCTAAGGTGTTTTCTCAAGGCGGCAAAACAGGGCCGAAACGGGACCGCTCAAGCCCTCACGCACGCCTACTTACCACATAATGGGCCAGTTCTTTTAGTAGCTTGCTCTTTTCGCCGAAAATTTCAAGGTGTGAAGCCGCCTGATCGGCCAGAACCTCGGCTTGTTCACGCGCCCTTTCGGGGCCCAGCAACGACACGAACGTGGCTTTTCCGGCGGCGGCGTCCTTGCCGGTCTTCTTGCCGATTTCCTTTTCATCGCCCTCCACGTCGAGCAGGTCGTCGGCGATCTGGAACGCCAGCCCGACATCGTGGGCATAGGCGTGAAGCAGGTGGTGGGCGTTTTCCGACGCCTTGCCCAGGATCGCCCCGGCCTCGCAGGACACCGCGATCAAGGCCCCGGTCTTCATCCGTTGCAGGCGGGTGATCTCCGGCATCTTCAGGTCATGGTCCTCGGCGAACAGGTCGAGCATCTGACCGCCGACCATGCCGGCTGCGCCGGCCGCCTTGGCCAGGGCCAGAGTCAATTCCGAGCGCACCTTGGGATGGGCGTGGGTATCGTCTTCGGACAGCACCTCGAAGGCCTTGGTCAAAAGCGCGTCGCCGGCCAGGATCGCCGTCGCCTCGTCGAATTTGACGTGACAAGTCGGTTTGCCGCGGCGCAGCTCGTCGTCGTCCATGGCCGGCAGGTCGTCATGGATGAGCGAATAACAATGCACCATTTCGACCGCCGCCGCGACCCGCAGCGCCGAGGCGGGATCGACGTTGAAAAGGTCGGCGCTGGCGGTGACCAGGAACGGGCGGATGCGCTTGCCGCCGCCAAGGGTTGTATAGCGCATGGCCTCGACGACGCGGGCCTCGGGTCCAGTGCCGGGCTTAAGCAGCTTATCGAGGACGACGCTGACGGCTTTGGCGTTATCGGCCAGGGCTTTCTTGAGAGAAGCCAACCGTTCAATCCGAGTCCGGGGCCAAATCCGCGGGTTCGGAGCCGATGTCGCCATCGGGCCCCAGCACGATCTTGTCGATCCGGGCCTGGGCTTCCTTGAGCTTGACCTGGCAATGCTTTTTCAGATGCGCGCCGCGGGTATAGGCGTCGATGGCCTGGTTCAGTTTCACCTGCCCGGATTCGAGGCTGTGGACGATGTCTTCCATCTCGGCCAAGGCGTCTTCGAAGCTCAGCTTGCGGATGTCGGCGGGAATTTTTCTGTCGGCCATGAGCCCCCCTGCTTGAAGGGAGTTTACTGACCGGACCTTTCGCGGGCAAGGCTCCGGGTTCGGCTGTTCATACCAAGGATCAATCCGCCATCAGCACGCGGACATGAGCCTGAACGCTTTCGGTCAGCGCCTGAAGGTTATAGCCGCCTTCCAGCAACGAGACGACCTTGCCGTCGCAGCATTCGCCGGCCACCGCCAGCAGTTCGCCGGTAACCCAGGCGTAGTCCTCGGTTTGCAGCGAAATCTGGGCCAGGGGATCGCGGTCGTGGGCGTCGAAGCCGGCCGAGATCAGAAGCAGGTCGGGATCGAAGGCGCGCAGCGCCGGCAGGATTTTTTCCCGATAGCCCTTGCGGAAGGCGGCGGTGCCTTCCCCGGGCGCCATTTGCAGGTTGCAGATGTTGTTGAACTCCCCGGTTTCATCCGCCGTGCCGGTGCCCGGATAGGCCGGCCATTGATGAGACGAGGCGTAAAACAGCCCTTCGTCGTGTTCGAACATGTGCTGGGTGCCGTTGCCGTGATGGACGTCGAAATCGACCACCGCGACCCGGTCCAGCCCGTGCCGGGCGCGTCCGTGGAGCGCGCCCACGGCGACCGAGTTGAACAGGCAAAAGCCCATGGCGCGGGACGATTCGGCATGGTGCCCGGGCGGGCGGACGGCGCAAAAGGCGTTTTTCGCCTGGCCCTTCATGACCCGGTCAACGGCATCGCAGACGGCCCCCGCGGCGCGGCGCGACGCTTCGCCGGAGGCCGGCGAGATGCCGGTGTCGGGGTCCAGGGAGACGCGGCCTTCCTTGGGCATGTTTTCGAAAATCCGTTCGATGTAATAAGGCTCGTGCACCTGTTCGATTTCCTTGAGGTCGACCACCGGCGCCTCGTGGCGGTCGAGGGCCTTGAAATCGTCGTCCTCGAACCCCTGCATCACGGCCCGCAAGCGGTCCGGGCATTCGGGATGGCCGGGGCCGGGATCGTGTTCGATGCAGATGGGGTGGGAATAGAGAAGCGTGGTCATGGCGGGAAACTCGTTCAGTGAAGATAACTCGTTCGCTATTCTGCTTTAACAGGCCATCAGTTGCCAACGATGTTTCGGTTGCACACAAACCGCCAGTTGTTATGATTTGCGCCCTGCAACCAGGGTCTTCGGCTTCCGCCATGGCTAAACCTTCAGGCAAGAAACCATCCGATCTTGAACGTGGGATCACGACATGGGCAGACAAGGGCCTTGCCAAATATCTTGAGGATTCCGACCTCGCCGCGGAACTGGTCGACTGGCTTCATGAGGAGACGAATCTCAGCAAGGCGCTCCTCAGGCTCGCCGTCAAAATATTGGCGACTCTTGTTTCGACCGTCGCGCGGAAAGGCGGATCGTGGTTGGGAAAGATCGCGGCGCAACGACTCGAAACAGCGCTCGAAAGTTTGCCCTTCTACGAAAAAATCATAGTGGCCCTTGACAAACTTACGGCGAACTTGGACCGGGAATTGGCGGGCAAACAGGAGGTCAAGGATATCCTGGCAGGACGAAGGCCGCCGCATGATACCGAATACGCCAAGACTTTGACTCTCGAATTGCAAATGCAGATCAGACAGTTGCAAGGCCTGGACGAGCTTTCAAATCAGGTTGCCGATGGTTTCCTGAGCATCGAAGGCCTGCTTAACCCGCAACCCCCTCTTCAATTGCGGATGATCACCGAAACTTCGGAAAACCGCTTCTATTTCGGGGCCCAGAAGGTTCCCTTTGTCGGCCGCGACGACGAAATTTCTGAAGTCACCGGCTTTCTCCACGGCGATGGCGATTTTTTGTGGTGGCTGGTCGCCGGACCCGGCGGTCTCGGTAAAAGCCGCTTGGCCCTGGAGGTCTGTCTCCGCCATGGCTTCGCCTGGCGGGCGGGGTTTTTCAGCCCCGACGATCCCTTCGATGACTGGGGCCATTGGCAACCGGAACAGCCGACTCTTTTGGTTGCTGATTATGCATCGACGCAGCCGAAGGACCTGCGCGGCATGGTATTGGCGCTGGCGCAACGGAACGACCTACAATTTCCGGTGCGGATGTTGTTGCTGGAACGCGATGCCGAGGGACCCTGGTATTCCGATTTTACCGGCGCGGGCGGTGATCGGCATATCATCGCGGACGCGAGTCACGGTCCCGCCAAGGCGCTAGCGCCCTTCGGAGAGGATGCGTTATGGGCGATCCTCCAGTCTTTCCTGGAAGGTTCGCCGGCGAAGCAGCCCGACCGGGGAAAAATCCTCACGGCTTTGAAGCAGATCGACCCCGATGCCCGGCCACTCTTCGCTTCCTTTCTAGGCGATTCCCTGGCCAACGGTCGCGACCCTCGCGATTGGGACCGGCAACGTTTGATCGTCGACGTTTTGGACAGGGAAAAGAAAAAACATTGGGAACCGGCGGAAGTGACGGAAAAGGATATGCACCTCCTTGCCCTGGCAACGATGACCGCAGGGATCGACCTGGAACACCTTTCCGGGATTGAAGCGGCGAACCTGATCCCCGATGAATCCGGGTTTTCCGCCGATCGCTATCGCGTGATTTCAGGCCGCCCCGCAACGGAAACATTGGCCGCTCTCGAACCCGACATCCTGGGTGAGCTATTCGTCCTTGAGCACCTGAAACCGGCACACAAGGCGGATACGACGCGCGCCGAGACCTTGCGGATCGCCGCGTGGAACCGAAACCCGTTTGGCATGGGTGCCTTCCTCGACCGGGCCGCCATGGACTTCCCGGATCACGAAACACTTCGGCTCCTGCACGAGGTTGCGGACAGTGACAAATTTCAAAGATCGGTTTGGTCAATGGTGGCCGCCAACCTGATCGGCTACTACGGCAACGCCGGGGACATCGCGGCGGCCCGCGCCCTCTACGACGCCCTCGAAAAGCTTGCCGCCAAGCATCCCGAAGAGCCCGCGCTGCGGGAACCACAGGCCAGGGGCGCTGCATTAATGCAGTATTTATACGAACAAAACGGCGATGAAGGCACTTGTAGGAGGTTCGAGAAGAAGGTGAAAAGCGATCCTGAACTGGAGGCGATGGTTCGGGCTTTACTAGATACCTTGCCGCCGACAGAAGACGGCAAAGGAAAGGAATAGCGGCCGACGGCGGCGGATTTATTGAACCGGCGCCCGGGTGATTTCCTTCAGGTAATCGACGAACTGCGTCAGCTTCCCGGCGTCTGTCACCCTTTGCACCGGCATCTTGGTGCCGGGCAGGTACTTGTCGGGGCCCTGGTCGAAAAGCTGGAACAGGGTCTTTTCGTTCCACTGGAAATCGACGCCGGTGAGCGCGGCGGAATAGTTGTAACCCTCGACCGAGCCGGCGGGACGTCCGAACAGGCCCGACAGGTGCGGACCGGAACGCCTGCGTCCGTTGGCGCTCAACGAATGGCAGCGGGCGCATTTCTTGAACAGCGGCGCGCCGGGATGGTCGCTTTTCAGCCACGGCTTCGGCTCGTCGTCCCCTTCCGCCGCCAGCCCGATGCGGTCGCCGGTTTTCAGGTGCCAGACGCGGACCAGCTCGTCGGAGCTGGCGGTTAGGCCGAACCGGCCGTCGGGGGAAAACCGGACCGCCCAGATGATCGCCTCGTGGGCGCGGATGGTGCGCAGGGATTGGCCCGTGACCAAGTCCCACTGCACCAGATACCCATAGCGCCCGGCCGACAGGGCCGATTTGCCGTCGGGCGAAAAGGCGACGGCGTAAATCTGCCCGTCGTTTTCCTTGAACGCCTTGATTTCGGTCATCGTCCGCAAATCCCAAAGACGAAGCGTCTCGTCGATGCTGGCCGACAGCAACTGGGTCCCGTCCGCCGACACGCTGATCTGGGTGATGCCCATTTCGTGGCCTTCGAGGGTGCCCTGGATGCGCCCCGTTTCGACGTCCCAGACGCGGATCTTGCCGTCGTGGTCGCCGGCCACGACGCGTTTGCCGCCGGCGGCGAAGGCGACGGCGTTGATCGGCGAGGAATGGCGAATGACCAGGGTCTCCTTGCCCTGGGCCAGGTCCCACAGGCGCACCGTCTTGTCCCAGCTTCCGGTCGCCGCCAGGCGGCCGTCGGCCGACACCGCCAGGCCCATGATCTTGTGCCCGTGGCCGATGAGCCTTTTCAGGGGCTTCAGGGTTTTCAGGTCCCACAGGATCGCCGTCTTGTCGTCGCTGGTGGTCAGCGCCCGGGCGCCGTCGGGCAAAAAGGCGACGTTGGTGACCGGGCCGGCGTGGGCATCGAGGACGCCGATTTCCGTCTGTTCGACAAAATCCCACAGCCGGGCGGTGAAGTCGAAGCTGCCGGTCAGCACCCGGGCGCCGTCGGGCGAAACGTCGATGGCCCGCACCATGCCGCCGTGGCCGACCATGTCGGCGTTCGCCGGCGCCATGGCCGGCAACGGCAACAAGAAACCGAGAATAATGACGGCTGATGGTCCAAATACAGGAAAGCGGGATTGTTGACCCCTACGATCGTTTTTCCCGTTTCCTCGGCAGGAGGGAGCGCGCCGGCGATGCGGGCACCCTGGGGGTACGGGGGTGTCCCCCGGAAACC
>JADFMB010000234.1 GCA_022564115.1 Pseudomonadota bacterium | reverse complement strand
CTGATCAAGGCCGATGCCGACGGCTTGGCCTCCCACGGCGTTGCCCGGCTGCCGGCGTTCTCGGCCCAGGCATTGGCCTCCAAGGTCGACGGCTTCGCCGAGCCGTCGTTGACCGTCACCGGCGACGCGGCGCTCCGCGTCGATGCCCGCTCGGGCTTCGCCTTTCCCGCCATCGACATCGGCCTCGATAAGGCCCAGGAAATCGTCGGGCGCACCGGCGTCGTCGCCGTCGCCGTCGGCCATTCGCATAACGCCGGGGTCCTGGGCCACCATACCGAGCGCATGGCCGAGGCCGGGCTGGCCGCCATCGCGTTTACCAATTCGTTCGCGGCCATCGCGCCCTGGGGCGGCAACCGGCCCCTTTACGGCACCAACCCGATCGCCTTCTCGTGCCCGCGCCAGGACGCCCCGCCGCTGGTCGTCGATACCTCCCTCTCCAAGGTCGCGCGCGGCAAGGTCAAGCTCGCCGCCGACCGGGGCGAAACGATCCCGGAAGGCTGGTGCCTTGATGCGGACGGCAATCCGACCACCGACGCCAAGGCCGGGTTCGAGGGCTCGTTCCTGCCCATGGGCGACGCCCGGGGCGCGGCCCTGGTGCTGATGGTGGAAATGCTGTGCTCGGCGATGACCGGGTCGAACTTCGCCTTCGAGGCGAGCTCGTTCTACGACGCCGAGGGACCGCCGCCCCACGTCGGCCATTTGTTCGTGGTCTTCAAGCCCGAATGCCTGGGCGGCGACGGCTTCCTCGACCGGGCCGAGGAACTGATGGCGGCGATCTTGGAGCAGCCGGGCACCCGGCTGCCGGGAAGCCGGCGGCTGGAAAACCGCGACAAGGCGGAACGCGAAGGCGTCGAGGTTCCCGATGCGCTGTTGGCGGAACTCCATGGGCTGGCAGAGAGTTAGCCCCGGTCGGGAGCCTCCATGGCGCATGAGAACATGGTTCTGAAATCGATCGAGATCCCGAATGGGGGGCGTTGCGTCGATATTTTCATGCGTCCCGACGCCACCTTCGGCTTCGAGGAATTCCGCCGGGATACCGAAGATGCAAGGGGCTGGTTCCCGATCGGCAACCATGGGGCCCGTATTTTCAGGACCGAAGAGGACGCCTTCAACGAAGCCCTGTCAAAAGTCCCCTGGCTTGGAGATGCCGGGGGGGACGCCGGGCCGTCCGGTTAATCGCTTCCCGTCACCACCTTGCCCGGGTTCATGATGCCCTTTGGATCGAGGGTGCGCTTGATCAGCCGCATCAGGTCCAACTCGACGCCGGACTTGTATTTTTCCAGTTCCGGCTTTTTCAGCACCCCGATGCCGTGCTCGGCGCTGAAGCTTCCCCCCAGGCCCATGGCGATGCCATGGATGGCCGGGCCGAGCTTTTCGGCATGACCGGGGAAGGCCCGGGCGTCGCCGTCCGGGGCCGGGCTCAGGTTGTAATGGATATTGCCGTCGCCGATGTGGCCGAAGGTGACCAGCCGGGCGCCGGGAATGATCTCTAGCGATTTTTCGTCGGCGGCCTCCAGGAATTCGGGGATTCTCGATACCGGCACCGAGACGTCGTGCTTGATGGCCCCCCCGGCGCGTTTCTGGGCCTCGGGGATGGTCTCGCGCAAGCGCCACAGTTCGTCCGCCTGGCGGCCGCTTTCGGCGATCACCGCGTCGACAACCTCGCCGGCCTCGATGGCGCCTGCCAGCGCCGCCTCGGCCGCTTCGCGGCCCGACGAAAGTTCGATCAGGGCATAGTCGTCATAAGGGGCCTGGAACGGGTCGCGGGTGGCGTCGATGTGCTCCAGCACCAGGTCCAGGCAGGCCCGGTTCAGGTATTCGAACGTCGTCACGCCGCCGCCGGTGGCGCCCAGCAAGCGCGAAAGCAGCGCCACCGCTCCTTGGGCCCCGGCGACGGCGGCGAACATGGTGGCGACGGCGGCCGGTCGGGGATAGAGCTTCAGCACCGCCGCGGTGATGATGCCCAGCGTCCCTTCGGAACCGAGGAAAAGCTGCTTCAGGTCGTAGCCGGTGTTGTCCTTCCTGAGACCGCGCAATCCTTCGAGGATTCTCCCATCCGCCAGCACCACTTCCAATCCCAGCACCAGGTCGCGGGCGTTGCCGTAGCGCAGCACCTGCACCCCGCCGGCGTTGGTCGACAGGTTGCCGCCGATCTGGCAACTGCCTTCGGCGGCCAGGCTCAAGGGGAACAGGCGCCCGGCGTCCCCGGCGGCGGCCTGGATGTCGGCGAGCACGCACCCGGCCTCGGCTGTCAGGGTAAAGTTGGCGGCATCGACCTCGAGGATGGTGTTCATGCGCGACAGCGACAACACGATCTGATG
>JADFMB010000084.1 GCA_022564115.1 Pseudomonadota bacterium | reverse complement strand
GGCCTGGCCTCACTAGCGCACTACTCCCGAGCGGCGGTGGATCAGATGAATGCTCTCGGCGACAGGCTGAGGGCCGAGCTTCGCCAGGGCTTTGCCAAGGCGGGCGTCGCTGCGACAGTGACTGGCATGGGATCGCTGTTCCGGCTGCATGTCGGTCCGGGGGCGGTTACGGGCTATCGCAGCGCGTTTGCTAACGCGGACACAGCCAAGCTGCTTCGCCGTATCCACCTGGCAATGCTGGATGAAAACGTCCTGCTGACGCCCAACTGCTCGGGTGCGCTTTCTACGCCTATGAACGAAGCCGAGGTCCTTTTGATTGCCGACAAACTCATCCACGTCGTTGAAAGGGAATTTGGCGCGCGCCCCGATGCGGCAGCCTAGCGGCTGTCGCTGAGCTATCGCGAAGACCAACGAAATAACGAAGCCGAAGCAAGGATCAATGGACGCCAATGTTAGTCGCACCTTACCGCGTTGGAGTTGATATCGGCGGCACCTTCACCGATCTGGTTCTCGTCGATGCCCGCGGCGCCGTACGGGCCTTCAAAGCTCCGTCGGTGCCGTCCGATCCGACCGAGGGCGTCCTGTCGGCTGTGGGATTGGCGGCCGATGCCTTGGCCATGGACGTCAAGACGTTCCTTTCCAGCACTGAATTGTTCGTCCACGGCTCGACCATCGCCACCAACACATTGCTCGAGAAGAAGGGCGCGAAGGTCGGGCTTCTCGTGACCGAAGGTTTTCGAGACTCGTTGGAAATCCGCAGATCCATCCGCGAAAACGTCTGGGATCATCGGCGGCCGTTCCCAGAGGTGTTGGTTCCTCGCTATTTGCGCCTGCCCGTGACTGAGCGCGTGGAACACGATGGCACCGTGCGCATCCCGTTCGATCCGAAGTCTGTCACTGCTGCTGCCCGCGTCTTCGCTGAGGAAGGTGTCGAGGCAGTTGCTATTTGCTTTCTGCATTCGTACGCCAATCCAGAACACGAGAGAGCAGCCAAGGCTGAGCTCAAGAAACTTCTTTCCGATGTCTGGGTGACCACTTCGTCAGAAATCTCGCCGACAATTGGTGAATATGAGCGGACGTCGACCACCGTGGTCAACGCATACGTCTCGCGCCGGGTCGTTCCTTATCTCGAGAACTTGGCCGCGCGGCTAGCTGTGCTGGGGCTGCCGCGCAAGCTGTTGATGATCCAATCAAACGGAGGAGCGATCTCGATAGACGAGATCGGCCATGCACCGGCCAGCCTGGTTCTGTCAGGACCGGCCGCCGGCGTCGGTTCTCTGAAGTTTTTCGGTCAGGACACCGGATCGGAACATCTCATATCGATCGAGGTCGGGGGGACAAGCTGCGACGTCACGTTGATGGAGCATGGCATGGTCTCCATGACGGATCAGATCGTGGTCGACGGTTACCACCTGAATATCCCTTCCGTCGATATCTACACCGTCGGTGCAGGCGGCGGCACGATTGCATCCGTTGATGGCGCGGGCCTTCTGAAGGCCGGGCCGGAAGGCGCTGGCTCGACGCCTGGCCCGACTGGCCGGGTCCGGCGCTGGTGATTTTCGGCCCCGCCGGGTCGGGCAAGACGCATCTGGCCGAGGTCTTCCGCTCAAAAAGCGGCGCCCGGCCGGTGAGCCTCCGGGGGCTTGGGGACGAGGCGCCGCCGGCGCTCATGGGCGATGCCCGGGCGTGTGTCCTGGAAGACGCCGAGTTGGCCGTCGCCCGGGGCTTGGAACAGCCGCTTCTGCACCTCTACAACCACGTCAAGGAATCCGGCCGCCACCTCCTGCTGACCGCGAAACAGCCGCCGGCGCGGTGGGGGATCGGCCTCGGCGATCTGGCGTCGCGGCTGAATACGGCGGTGCAGGCCGGCATCGGGGCGCCCGACGACGCGCTGATCACCGCCGTCCTGGTCAAGCAGTTCGCCGACCGCCAGTTGAAGGTCGATGTCGAGGTGATCTCGTACATGGTGGCGCGCATGGAGCGCTCGTTTGACGCCGCCCGGCGCATGGTCGGCGCCCTCGACGACCTGGCGCTGGAGGAACGGCGCAACATCACGGTGCCGCTGGTGCGGCGAGTGCTGGAAACACAAGAAATGAAAAATGAACCACAGAGCACACAGAGACCACAGAGAAGAGAAAAAGAGGTAAGGGAACTTTAAGGGCGCGCCGAAGGCGAGATATTCCATACGCCTGGTTTCTGATCTTCTTTTTTTGCTCTGTGCTCTCTGTGGTTGAAAAATTCTACTAAGAAATGAAAGGAAGGTTTTTATGGATCTGGGAATCAAGGGAAAAAAAGCCATCGTCTGCGCCTCGTCGAAGGGGCTCGGCAAGGGCTGCGCCCTGTCGCTGGCCCGCGAAGGCGTCGACGTCACCATCTGCGCCCGGACCGAGGAAACGCTGGAGAAGGCGGCCGACGAAATCAGGGCCCAGGGGGTTGTTGGGGGCGGCGGCGCGGTGACGACGGTGGCCTGCGACATCACCACCGAAGACGGGCAAAAGGCGGTCCTGGCGGCGTGCCCGGAGCCCGACATCCTGATCAACAACGCCGGCGGGCCGCCGCCGGGGGACTTCCGCGACTGGGACCGGGAGACCTGGATCGCGGCCCTGGACGCCAACATGCTGACGGCGATCTTCCTCATCAAGGCAACCGTCGACGGCATGATCGAGCGCCAGTTCGGGCGCATCGTCAACATCACGTCTTCCGCGGTGAAGGCGCCGATCGATATTTTGGGGCTGTCCAACGGCGCGCGCTCGGGACTGACCGGGTTCGTCGCCGGCCTCGCCCGCAAGACGGTGATCGCCAACGTCACCATCAACAACATCCTGCCCGGCCCGTTCGATACCGAGCGCATGCACGCCAACATCAAGGTCAACGCGGACAAGGCCGGCATTCCCCTCGAGGAGATGACGAAGCGGAAGGCCGCCGCCAACCCGGCCGGGCGCTTCGGCGACCCGCACGAGTTCGGCGAGCTGTGCGCTTATCTGTGCTCGGCCCAGGCCGGCTACATCACCGGCCAGAACCTGCTCATCGACGGCGGCGGGTTTCCGGGGACGTTCTAGAGGAAAACGGTTCACGCTTCCTCGAACGGCGAGGCCTTGAAAATCTCCAGCGCCTCGGCGCGCATCCGCAGCGCCGCCAGGGCGGGGGTGGTTTCGGGGGAAAACAGTTCCGGGCGTTTCTCGTGCATATGGGTGAGGACCGAGGCCGCCGTGACGTCGGCCTGGGTGATGGCGGGGCCCATGAACCACGGGTCTTGGTCCGGCCCCTGATTCGGATTGGGGGCCTCGGCTTCCAGCCATTGCAGGCCCGATTTCACCTGGCCCTCGTAGCGCCGGACGATGCGGGGGTCGGTGGTGCCTTCGGCGCGAATCCGGGTCTCGATGTTCAAGGCAACCACCTTTTCGGCGATGCCGAGGGCCACCGTGGCGATACGCAGCACCTTGCGCCGGTCCTCGCCGGCGGGCGGCGTCAACGAGACGTCCGGGCCCGCGGTTTCGTCCAGGTAATCGAGGATCATCTGGCTGTCGAAAAGCGTCTCGTTGTCGTCGAGCACCAGCGCCGGTACCTTGCCCAGGGGGTTGATGGCGCTGAGCGCCTTCAGGTCCTTGAACACCGACAGCGGCTTGCGCTCGAAGGGAAGCCGATAGTGATTCATGGTCACCGCGACGCGGCGCAGGAACGGCGAGTCCATCTGTCCGACCAGGATCATGAGGAATTTACCGGCATGAGTTTAATTTTCTTGCCGCCGACGGCCATGGACAGTTCGCCCGAGCGCAGCTTGATCGCGTCGCCGCCGAATACCTCGCGGCGCCAGCCCTTCAACGCCCGCACGTCGGCCTGCTCGCCGAAGGCGGCGATGAGGTCGATGTCGGCGGCCGAGGCCAGAAGCTTCGAAGCGACATCGGAGTCCTCGGACTTCATTTTCAGCAGCACCTTCAACAGCTCCGACACCGGCCCGATGCCACGCGGCAGTCGCGGTTTCAGCTTCGGTTCCGGGCGCTCGCCCTCGGGCACCGCCAGGCCCTTCTTCACCGCGTTTAGGAGTTCTTGGCCCCGTTCCCCCTTGGCCAGTTTGGCGCCCAGGCCCCGGGTGCGGGCGAGTTGTTCCGGGGTCGATGGCGTGTGGTGGGCGATTTCCACCAGCGCCTCGTCGCGCAGCACCCGGTTTCGCGGCACGTCGAGGCGTTGGCATTCCTTTTCGCGCCAGGCCGCGACCTCGCGCAAGACGGCAAGAGTCTTGGCGTCGGCGGAACGGGTCTTGATGCGGCGGAAGGCATGGCGGGGCTCGCCGTCATAGGTGGCGGGACGGGTCAGCACCGCCATTTCCTCATCGAGCCAGCCTTCGCGGCCGTTGGCGTGGAGCTTCCTGGCCAGTTTTTCGTAGGCCGGGCGCAGGTAGGTGACGTCGGCCATGGCGTATTTGATCTGCCGTTCGCTCAACGGCCTGAGTGACCAGTCGGTAAAGCGCGAGCCCTTGTCGATGTGGGCGCCGGCGAGCTTGCTGACCAGGGTCTCGTAGCCGACCGAGTCGCCGAAGCCGCAGACCATGGCCGCGACCTGGGTATCGAACACCGGCGCCGGCAGCCGCCCGGCCTGATGATGGAAAATTTCCAGGTCCTGGCGGCAGGCGTGGAAGACCTTGAGCACGTTTTCGTCGGCCAGGATCTCATGCAGCGGTCCCAGGTCTATGCCGTCGGAGAGCGCGTCGACGCACCGCGCCTCGTCGGGCCCGGCCACCTGCACCAGGCACAGGATCGGCCAATAGGTCTTCTCGCGCATGAATTCGGTATCGACGGTGATGTAGTCGGCGGACCTGAGGCGGGCGCAGAAATCCGTCAGCGCCTGGGTGTCGGTGATCATCGGCATGGGGCTGGAAAATATACGTAAATAGAGGCAACGGAAAGGGCCGGGGCGGGATGACAGGAGAAAGGAGCGGTGCTACATCATTATTTCAAACTTTCCTGTCTTTGCCGGAGGACGAAACCGTGATCCGTATCGCCGCAAGCCTGCTGGTGGCCGCCGCCGTGCTGATGCCGGGACGCCCGGCGACGGCCGGGGAAGTGAAGATCGAATTCGGCGGCCTGACCCTCAACGCCGACCTGGAACTGGCCGCGGGCAAGACATTGGCCGACGGGGTGGTGCTGATGACCCACGGCACGCTGGCTTACAAGAGGATGGAGATCATGACCATGCTCAAGGAGACGCTGGCCGAAAGGGGGCTTAATACGCTCGCCGTCAACCTTTCGCTCGGCGTCGACGACCGCCACGGCATGGTCGACTGCGCCGCGCCGCACCGCCACCTGGACGGCGACGCCATGGGTGAAATCGCCGCCTGGGTTGCTTGGCTGAAGGGTAAAGGCGCGGGTCCGATCACGCTCCTTGGCCATTCACGGAGCGGCAATCAGGTTGCCCGATACCTCATCGGCAAGCCGGACAAGGCGGTAAAACGCGCGGTGCTGGTGGCGCCGGGGTTGGGCGGCGCCGATGGCTATTTGGAAAAAGGCTATTTGCGGAGTCATAAGGAACCGTTGGCGCCGGTGCTGGCCCGGGCCGAAGCCCTAGTCAAGGCCGGCAAGGGGAATGAATTATTGAAAGGCGTCGGATTAATTTATTGTCGCGACGCCAACGTCGCCGCCGCAACCTTTGTTGACTATTACCGGTTCGATCCGGCCCGCGACACGACGGCCATCGTCACCAAAATCAAGGTACCGGTGCTGGTCGTCGCCGCCACCGCTGACAAGGTAAACCCCCGTTTGATCGGAAAGATGAAAGACAAGGTCGGCGGCAAGGTTAGCATGGTGGTGGTCGAGGACGCCGGCCATTTTTTCCGTGATCTTTTCGGCGAGGACCTAGCCGACGCCATCGCCGAATTCATCGCCAAAGGCCCGGAAAGCTAGGAAGTCTGGGGCGGACCCGCCTTCGCGAAGCCCGCTTCGGCCCGCTTCCCGAAGTGGTACGGAGGGCAGGCTGGCTTCAGCCTGGACCCGGGAAGGCACAAAAGAAACAGCCCCTCCGGTTGCCCGGCGGGGCCGCTCCCCACTCAAAATCTCTTCAAATCCTTGCGGACCCTGGGAAACTTTGAGCTAGAACTCAGTTCCTCAATTGGCATGCCAACTAACTCCCTAAGCTCTGAAAAAACCATAACGGTATTTTTTTCGCAACGGAAGACGGATTCGATCCACACCCCTGTGGAACCTGGGGATAACTGAAAGTTTTTTTCGACGGCGTTTATTCGCCCCAAAGGATCAGGATTTATCCGCCTGTTGTTCGATTCGATAACCGACGCGGGGGAAGTGCACCACAACGTCTCCGACCTGTTCGTCGGTGCGCGCGATGGCGATCTCCTGGGCGCCGATGCGGACGATGCGACCGGCGACGGCGTTCGGCAGCCCGATGTCCATGGGCTCCACCGTCACCTCGTCGCCGGGCTTGAGCCCGGACGGATCGTCTTCCCCCGTTTCTCCAATTTCAGGCATATCGGGCGTTGCCGCCTTGGCGACGGCGAGCGCTTCTTTTGCGTCCATGTCGGCGGGACGGCCGTGGCCGATGGCCTTGACGCGTTGTTCCCACTCAACAAGGTTCTTGAACTGGCTCAGGAACCCGGGCCCCTTCGAATAGCGCCCGCGAATAAACCACGCCAGGTAAAAGCAAAGCGCGTCGGGCAGGCCCGGCTCGGCGCCCAGCATGAAGTCCCGGGTCTCCAGGCGGTCGTCCATCCATTGCAGTTGGGCGCGGACCTGGGCCAGGGTCGCGGGCAGGTCGCGGGTCATTTGGGCGACGTCGTAGTCGGCGCCGAAATAAAGCGGCCCCCGGTCTTCCCTGAAATCGTCGGGCATGTCGTCGCCGGCGTCGCCGAACACCAGGGCGATAACGGAAGTGAACAAGGGCCCGTCGGTCCACCGCCCGATGCCCCAGACCATGCCCGCCGCGCCGCCGGGGAACAGGGTCGGTTCGGGTTTCAGGCGCTCGATCTCGCGGATGATGCAGTGGGAATCGCAATAGACGTCGGCGCCGATCTGCATCACCGGGGTCAGCCGATAGCCGCCGGTCAGCGGCATCAAGTCGGGCTTCGGCGGCAGCCGGGGGATGGTCACCGAACGCCAGTCCAGGTCCTTGAGGCCGAAGACGACGCGGACCTTTTCCGACACCGGCGATTGCGGATAATGATGGAGAATGATGTCGCTCAACGGCCATGGTCCTTCTTTGACAAGAGTCTTGTCGCTACGCGACGGGGACTATAACAACAAGAGGCGGGGACGGGCACAAGCCCGGCCCGTCCGCCGAAGGCTTCGGGCCGCAGGCGGGACAGGGAAACAATAAAGAGGCCCCGGCGGGCGAAGGAAGGTCGGCGGGCGAAGGAAGGGGCCGCGAGGCCGGGGATGTGCCCCAATAACAAAAGGACGGTCCCGGTTATTTTTTTTTCAGCACATGGACCAGCGCCAGCACAACAACCGCCAACACAATCATCAGGATCGAGAGGGTTTGAAGGATCATTGCCGGGATTTCTTCCTTGCTGGGGGCGGGATTGGGGTATCGGTGGGGGCCTAACCTCCGTTGCCGAGATCCGTGGGCACGAACCGCCGGCGCGCCGAGGCGAAGGACGGATGATCGGGATGGCCCAGCGGCGCTTGGCCGGTCCGCCGGGTCCGGGGCCCAGGGCCGGATACCGGGCCGGTTTTTTTTCTTTCCTGGATGTAGGGCAGCAGGCCGAAGCTGCCGATGAATAAAAGAACGGCCAGATAGGACAGGTAAAAGGCATACATAGGGGTCGTCTCCAATCTTCCCGGGCCCCCGGACCACGGATAAAGGCGGGGTGTATAGGGGAGATGAACGGGACGTGTTGGAGGTGTTAAAAGGTGTTAAAAAACGCCCCGGGTCGCTGCCCCGGGCGTTGCCCCGGGCGTTGATTGAGGGGCTTAACGCTCGCCCGGATTCATGCACAGGGCGTTGATGATATGCCCGGCCGAGCCCGAAAGGCTGATGCCGACGGGTTGTTCCTTGCCGACGCTGGACCAGATTTTGTCGCCGAGGGCCGGACACGCCAGACGCGCGATCTCCATCTGCTCCAACTTGGAGCGTTCCATGATCGCCTTCGACAGGGTCTTGGTGTTGATAATGGCGTTGACGGTGACGACGTTGTCCTTGGCGATGCCGACCTTGCGCACCTCCCAATCGGGGCTCGGCGCCTTCCAGGTGGTGTAATAATAATCGCGGAGCACGCCGGCCGCTTTCTTGGCCTTGGTCTTGCTGCCCGTCTCGCCGCAGGCGGCGAGGCCCAAGCCCGCCACCAGCAACACCATGGCAAGGACCAGAACCGGTATCCGGTTTAGCCGTTTCATGGCCGCATTTTGACACATTTGGGGTCTCCGGGAACAGTCCAAGACCGGATAAAAGATAGTATTGCGGAAAAAAAGCCCCCGCTGCCGTTCCGGGGGGGACCTGGAAGCGGCGGCGGGGGGTCCGGGGGCCTTCAGGGGCTCGGGGGCGTCCCCTTTAAGGGCTGTGTTTACTATCCCCAGAAAAGTCGGGGTCCCGGGGACCCCAGGGGAGTCAACGGGGGAGTCCCCTTATGAATCCCCTTGTCAATCCCTTGGTGGGTACAGGGAGGCTGGTTTATTTTCGTTGCGACAACAGTGTCAGGGTGAGCCCAACCGCGACGGCGGCGATCGTCAGGGCCGAAAAGGTGTAGCCAAGCATCGTGTCTTTCTCCTTAAATCTTTTTCCGTAATCCCGGTCAGGCCTCCGGCCTTCCAGATGTTTTTTACGGGGGACACCCCCGGCCTCACGGCCTTTCCCGGGGCCACTTTATTGTTTCCCTGTCTGGGCTGCGCCCATCCCCGCCTCTTGATTTTCAATCATCAGGCGGCGGCGATCCGGTTGCCGCCGGGCGACGGATGGCGTGGTTCTTCGAAATCTCCGCGCCGGTCAGGGCCGCCGAAGGCGTTTTGGCGCCGGCGGCGGTCGGGACCGATGAATTCGCCGGCGCGGATGAAGCGGCGCTTGTTCTCGATCACCGAGGCCATGCGCAGGTAAAGCAGTTTCGCCGACACCGGTTTCGACAGGTATTCGGTCATCCCGGCGTCGAGCGCCTCGTAGATGTGGTTGGATTCGTTGTAGGCGGTGACCATGATCACCGGCACCTGCCTAAAGATGCTGTCCTCGTGGGTGCGGATGTCGCGGACCAGCGACAGCCCGTCGAAATCCGGGGCCCAGTCGACCAGCACCAGGTCCGGGTTCGATTCGTTGAATTCCTCGAAGCCCCGTTCCGGCGTCGGGGCGTCGTAAACCTTTTCGACGCCGAATTCCTTCAGGACCTGACGCAGCATCGTCCGCATGGGGGGGTGCTTCTCGACGATCAGCACCGAAATCCGTGAAAGGTCATAGGTGTTCATCGATTCACCCCGATTCCTCGGCCGCCCGCATCGGCGGCACGCCCGCTTTTTATGGTTTCGGGCGGCTCAAGCATGGAAAAAGGATACCAAGCCCCTTTGAATGGTATGTGAATGGGGTATGAACGGGTGTGAATAAGAGGCCCCGGGGGAGAGGAGAGATTCCCCGCATGGCGAGTCGCGCCAATCGTTAACGGAAGAGGTCCTTGATCGGCCGGGTTTTCAGGCCCTTGCGGTTCTTGCCGTAGGTACTGAGTTTGCGCTGTTGTTTCATGACATACAACTTGACGCGCTCGAAGCCTTCGATGGCGACCTTGGCGTCCGGTTTCAAGCGCTGGATGTCCTCGGCCAGTTGCACCTGGGCTAAAAACTGCTGACGTTCGCTCAGGCGGTCGAAAATCTTGGCGCTGGACCCGCGCAGGTTGGTTTGGCCGGCCAGCTTGGCGCGCTCGTACCACATGAAGGCCTTGTTGAAATTCCGCTCCAGCCCGCGCCCTTCCTCGTACATCCAGGCCAGGAAATCCATGGCCGGGGGGTATTCCTCGACTTCGGCGCGCTGGCGCACGACCTCGGCGTCGAACCAGTCCGGCTGGCCGAATTCGATGGACCGGGAGGACTCCCGCCACAGCTTCCCGGTCATCACCAGTTTTTTGTCGGGGTAGGGATACTTGACGGCGATGGAGTTGCGGGCCACCGACCGGGGCTCGCCCCGGGCCGCCTCCTGGACGCGGGTATCCTGCAGCCACACGGTATTGTGGAACCATTCGCGGTATTTGTTGGAGGCATTGAAGAACCCGTACGCCTGGTAATAGCTTTGCACGGGAAAAGCGACGACTCCCAGAAAAGCCGCCAGAACCGAAATTTTTATCTTGCGAGTCATCGTTTAAACAGGTTTTCGGCCCTTATCGGGCCTTCCCCGGTGACTCGTTGCCTCGATGTTCGTTGTTTTTCTTTTTCAGAGTGAAGCGCGAATCTTAAAACCCCCGCCCCTGAGTCCGGCGATTAAACGGTTTTTCGTTTTGGCGCGCTGTGACGGCGGTCACAGGGAAGGATTTTTTTTACTTGGAATGGTTTTTGCCGGCCCGTTCGGACGGCGGGCCCGCTTCAGTGCCCGCCCATATTGTTCCACCTCGGCAGCAGGACGATGAGGTTGGGGTTTAAGCCCATGTTCTTCAGGGTATCCATGGACCGCACCACCTGTTGTTTCTTCAGGTCGATGACGGTGATCGAGCCGTCGTCCATGCCCGGCAGGTTGAGCAGCGCGTTCTGCACGAAGGCATAGCGTTCGTCCTTGGTGAAGGCCACGTGATGGGCGCCGGCGGCGGCCGGCAGGGTGTTGATCAGCTTCGGGGTCATGGGCCCGGCGGAAATGTCGAAGATATGGAACTTGCCGGGATTGGCCGTGGTCACATAGAGCCGGTCGCGGGCGTCGTTGAAGTACATCTCCAGCGCCACCCCGGCCTTGATCGGGTTGAAGTCGAACACCTGTTCGGCGGCGAAGTCCTTTTTCGACGGATTCCAGGTCAACGCCCACAGGGTGGCCCCGAACATGTTGGTGGCATAGACCACCGGCGGGTTGGTTCCCGGCACCCTGAGAAGCTCCACCGGGGCGGAGCCGGACGGCGACTTCTTGTTCGACAGCTTGATCCGCCGCAGTTCCTTGCCGGTGCTCGCTTCGACGACGATGATGTCCTCGTGGGCGACCTTGAGGTCGCCGCTGACGGTGCTGGTAACCAGGATGCGGTCGATGTCGCTGAGCACCGCGATCCCGTGCGGATAGGAATCGGGCAGCATGATGATCCGCTTGACCTTGTCGGTGGCGACGTCGCCGACGATGACCCGGGCCGACATCATGCAGGTCAGGTACCAGGTCTTGTTGTCCTCGGAGAAGAACACGTCCTCGCCCATGGCGCAGTCGGGCAAGTCGAGCCGCCGCAGCCGGTAGGGGAACTGTTCGAGGTCGAAGACGTACATTTGCGACTTGCCGAGCGCCGTCATGTAGGCCTTTTCCGACTCGCGGTCGTAGAAGATGTGATGGGCGACCAGGTCGGGCGGCAGCCGAACGTCCATGACGATGGCGCCGAAGTTGGACGAACCCGGATCGACGTAGACGATGGCGATCCCTTCCCTGCGTTCTCTGGGAAGCTTGAGCGCCTTCAGAGCCTCGGTTGTCTTGATC
>JADFMB010000083.1 GCA_022564115.1 Pseudomonadota bacterium | reverse complement strand
AACGATTTCCTCGGCCAGGCGCGACAGATGGACGGCCAGGATCGCCGCCAGGCTTAAGTATTCGAGGGCGAAATCCCGGTCCGAAACGCCATCCATGGAATTCGCCATCGGCTTGTCGAAGCCGAGCGCCGAGGCCGTCTGTTCGCGGTCGATGGGAAACGACGTGCCGGCCAACGCGGCCGATCCCAGCGGGCATTCGTTGAGCCTGCGCCGGCAATCCTCGGCGCGGCCCCGGTCGCGGCCCAGCATCTCCACGTAAGCCAGCAGATGATGGCCCAGCGTCACCGGCTGCGCCCCTTGCAGGTGGGTCAACCCAGGCATGACGGCGGCGGCATGCTCCTCGGCGCGGTCGATCAGGGCCGCCTGCAGGCCTTGGATCTCGGCATCCAGGCCGTCGAGGGTGTCGCGCACCCAAAGCCGGAAATCGGTGGCCACCTGGTCGTTCCGGGACCGGGCCGTGGGCAGCCGCCCGGCGGCGGCGCCGATCAGATCGCCCAAACGTGATTCGACATTCATGTGAATGTCCTCCAAGGCTTGGCTGAATTCGAAGTCGCCGCTCTCGATCTCCCCGGCGATGGAGTCCAGGCCCTTGATGATGGCATCGCCGTCTTCTTTTGAGATAATGCCGGTCTTGACCAGCATTGCCGCATGGGCCTTGGAACCGGCAATGTCCTGGGCATAAAGGTGCCTGTCGAAATCAATGGAGGCATTGATTTCCCGCATGACGTCCGCGGGCCCGGCCTTGAAACGGCCGCCCCGGATTCCCTTCGTCCCCGGCCCGCTGCCTTCGGGGCCCGGCTTATTGGATTTCCTTACCATGGTTCAAAACCCGTTCGAAAAGCCGCAAGGAGGCCGTACCTTGAGACGTCCTCGATCATCCATCGCCACGCTTCGGCGGTTCGCCTTTGCGGCCATGTTTTGGCTGTTACTCGCGGCGATTGTCTCCATATCACGTCCGCTGGCAAGTGCGGAAGGCGGAAAATGCTTGGCCCCCGTCGGCGTACTCGATAATTTCGAGCTTACGCAGCCCCCCCGGGCGGTAACCAAACAGCCCTTCACCGACGCAACCGGGACCCGAATAACCCTCGCCGATTTCCGGGGCAAGGCCGTGGTCTTGAATTTCTGGGCCACCTGGTGCGCGCCCTGCGTGCGTGAAATGCCGCAGTTGGACAGGCTCAAGAATATACTGGCCGCGGACAAGATCGAGGTCCTGGCCCTCTCGGTGGACCGGGCCGGGACGCCGTTGGTGAAGAAGTTCTACGACCTCAACCGGATCGGGAACCTGGACATCTTCATCGACAAGAGCAGCAAGGTTCTCAGGGGTTCGAAGATCCTGGGCCTGCCGACGACGATATTGATCGACAAGCAGGGCCGGGAAATCGGCCGCGCGCTGGGCGCCGCCGAATGGGATTCCAGCGAAGCCGTCGCCTTTATAAGGAAATGCCTGGGAAGTTGAAGACCCCGGTTGGTATCTCCCTGTCGGCGGTTGATCGAAAGTTGTCTTAAAAGCCGTGGCTATTCACCGGCCCCGGAGGCGCCAAAGCCAAAGTTAAAGGACTGGAATTCGTTCCCTACGGGTATTATTTGTTGTTACAATTCAGATTCCGTCAAACGCGGCGGACAAAAAATTAAATTCATCCAACCAGGGAGGACCGACCCAATGACACTACAAATTGGCGCCGAGGCACCTGATTTCACCGCCGATACGACCGAAGGTACGATTGGATTCCACGAATTCATCGGCGACGGATGGGTGATGCTGTTTTCCCATCCCAAGGACTTCACCCCCGTGTGCACCACCGAGCTCGGCTATTTGGCCAAGATCAAGCCCGAGTTCGACAAGCGCAAGGTCAAGGTCATCGGCATCAGCGTCGATTCCGTCGAAGACCACAAGGCGTGGTCTAAGGACGTCGAGGAAACCCAGGGCCACGCCATCAACTACCCCTTGATCGGCGATCAGGACCTTGCGGTGGCGAAGCTCTACGGCATGCTTCCGGCCGACGAGGAAGGCGGCGCCGAGGGGCGTACCGCGGCCGACAACGCCACCGTGCGCAACGTCTACATCATCGGCCCGGACAAGAAGATCAAGCTGATCATCTCCTATCCGATGAGCACCGGGCGCAATTTCGACGAGATTTTGCGGGTCATCGATTCGTGCCAGTTGACGGCCAACCATCAGGTGGCGACGCCGGCCAACTGGAATGACGGCGACGACGTGATCATCGTCCCCGCCGTTTCCGACGAAGACGCCAAGGAAAAATATCCGGACGGCTGGGAGGCGCCGAAGCCTTACCTGCGTATCGTCCCGCAACCGAAATGACCACAGCCTAGGAACTAATCCCGGCGTTGAAAGGAAAGGAAAACGGCGGTCCCCGGGGGTTGCGGGGGTGTCCCCCGCGTTATTAAGAATCGTGACCGCCGTCTTTTTCGTTCCGTTGGACGGGTGTTTTTATCCTTCACCGCCGTAAACCGCCGCCGCAAACCGCCGCCGTCAACCGCCCCGGTAGGCAACGCCATGGGGTTGCTTGCCGGTCTTGACCTCGGCGATCGTGCTGAGATCGGACGTCGACACAAACATAAGCTTGTCATCGCCGCGGATGGTCACGTAAAGGGTTTTTCCATCCGGGCTGATGGCCAGCATATCGGGTTTTTCGCCGAGCCATTCCGATTTGACAATCTTGCCGGTGCCGGTATCGACGATGGCGATGGAATCGGCGGCCCGCTGCACCACATAGGCCTTGGAGCCATCGGAACCGAGGACCAGGCCGTGGGGGCTATCGGCAACGTCCACCGTGGAGATGACCTTGCCCGAGACAATGTCAATATGGCTTATCTGGTTGGCTTTGGGCGCCGTGATCCAGGCCGTTTTCCAGTCCTTGGACGGAACGAAGGCCATGATTCCCTTGCCGCCGGGAAACGACTTTTCGACCCCGCCGGTTTTGAGATCGACCTTGGAAATCATCGCCTCCACGGCGTCGACCACGTAGACGTGTTTCTTGTCGGCGGCGAACACCGACATCATCGCCTTCTTGCCCAGCGTCTTGGTGTAAATCGCCTTGCCGTTGGCGACATCGATCAGGGTGATGGTGCTGTCGCCGACGCTGCTGGCCAGGGCCCGGGTTCCATCCGGCGAGATCGACACGTCATGGGTTTTCTTGCCGGCGGGGACGGTGGCGATCACCTTCTTGGCGGCGGCGTCGATGATGCTGACGGTGTGGGCGCCGACGTTGCTGACCAGGGCGCGTTTCCCGTCGCGGCTTATGACGATGTTGTGGGCCCCCTTGCCGGTTTCGATGGTGGCGATTATCCGGCGGCTGTCGGAATCGAAAACCATGACATTGCCGGACGTCATGTTGGTGACCCAGATTTCACCGGCAAGGGCATTGCCGGTCATCGACCCGGACACGGCCAAGGCGAGGGCGGCGGAAAAGATAATCCGCATTGTTGGTTTCGGCATTTTTTGAACCTCCCTTAAGGAACCGGGGCGTCCGGCACCGAGCCGAGGCCCCTGATACGGAATCTATTTTATACTTAATTTTGGGGATTTAAGACAAAAAAACGGCGGTCCCTCGAGGGTTGCGGGGGTGTCCCCCGCGTTGCCAAGAATCGGGACCGCCGTCTTTTTTTGTTTTGCGCGTTGGCCTTGATTACGCGGCCAGTGGCTTTTCCTCTTTCCGGTTTTCAATGCCGGAAACGCTGGAAACGCTGGATACCGGTTGACCGTGGGTCGGGCTTGGCGACAAGGGCTGGCGCCGGAGCTCGTGATAGACCACGGCGGTGATCTCGCCGCGGGTGAAGCCGATATCCTTGAGCAGGTAGTCCGGCAAGGCTTGAAGATCGCTGTAGAGGACGTTGCGGCGGTGCCAGTTTAAAAACGGCTTGGCCAGCCACTGAACGCCCTGGACAAACACTGAGGCGGCTTTGCCGATGAAGCGGGCCATTGCCTCCTGGCGCGCGAATTGGCCCAGAACGCCGGCGCTGAGCGGATCGATCCGCCGAGAGTCGTTGACCGCAAGGACGGCCGCGTTTCCATGGTTGTCATTCTGAATTTGCATAACGTTACTCCTTAGGTCTCGATATCCGGATGACGTCGCTCCACCGTGGTTTTATCTTTTTTCTTTTGGAGAGATTGACTTCTCACGGTTAAAATAGTCACCTTGAGGCGGTGGTAAACTGTTAATGTTGCACCGCACCATTGCATAAAACGCATAGCTGGGCCGGCGCCACTCGATCCCGCCCCTTGTCGATGGCATATGACAGGAACCGGCGGGCCTGTTAGTTTCCGCACAACCGGCACCACCCACGGAGCCCCCCACGCCTCATGGCCCTGAACGGCGACAAATCCGGTGACGAGACCCTGGAACGGCTTTTGTCCGAGGCCGGATCGGCCCTGGACGCGGCCGCAGTCCGGGATTTGGTCCATGGCGTCATCGCCGCGCCAACGGGTGTCGACGGGGAATCCTGGATGGCGTTGGTGGTTCCCGAACCGGGCGCCGAACTCAAGCAATCGCTGGCGGCGCTGAAAACGGAAATCCAGGCCGCCTCCGGCCCCGACGGCGGCCTCCCCGAGGGCCTCGACGACGGCCCCGACGGCGGCCCCCCCGAGGGCCTCGACGACGGCCTCGATGGCGGCCCCACCGACCCGGCCCGCCTCGATGCCTTGCGGAAAGAACTCCAACGCCGGGACCTGGACGGCTTCATCCTGCCCCGAAGCGACGAACACCAGGGCGAATACGTGGCCCGCAAATCCGAGCGCCTGGCCTGGCTGACCGGGTTCACCGGATCGGCCGGCATGGTGGTTGTCTTGGCCGACAAGGCGGCGGTTTTTGTCGACGGCCGCTATACCCTGCAGGCGGAAAAGGAAGTCGACGGCGGCCTTTTCGAGCATTGTCACCTGACCGACAGGCCGCCGGCCGACTGGATCGCCGCCAACCTGGCCCCGGGCGCCCGGCTGGGATACGACCCGTGGCTGTTGACCCCGGTCCAGGCCGCCCGCTTTCAGGCCGCCTGCAAGAAGGCCGGGGGCGAGCTTGCGGCCGGCGACGGAAACCCCGTCGATGCGGTATGGAAGAACCAGCCGGCGGCGCCGCTGTCGCCCGTCGTCGCCCACGACGGCGCCTTCGCCGGGGACTCGTCGGCCGACAAACGGCGCCGGATCGCCGATGGCCTGAAGGCCGACAAGGCCGGCGCGGTGGTGTTGACGGCGCCGGATTCCATCGCCTGGCTGTTGAACGTTCGCGGCGGCGACGTGCCGTTTACGCCGTTGGCGCTGTCGTTCGCCATCCTTTACGCCGAGGGCAACGCCGAGCTGTTCATCGACGGCCGCAAGCTGGCGCCGGGGACCGCCGGCCACCTGGGCCCGGATGTTAAAACCCTGGAGCCCGACGCCTTCGGCCCGGCCCTGGACAGGCTCGGCAAGGACGCCAAGACCGTGCGCGTGAGCGCGGAGGCCGCGCCGCAATGGGTGTTCGACCGCCTGGACAAGGCCGGCACCGTCATCGACCGCGGCGATGACCCGTGCCAGTTGCCGAAGGCCATAAAAACCGCCGTCCAGATCGACGGCATCCGGGCCGCGCACCGGCGCGACGGCGCGTCACTGACGCGGTTCCTGGCCTGGCTCGACGGCGAAGCGGCAGAAGCGCCCGGGGGCTCCCTGACCGAGACCGCCTGCGCCGACAAGCTGGAATCGCTCCGGCGCGGCAACGATCATTTCCAGGGCCTCAGCTTCCCGACCATTTCCGGCGCCGGCGCCAACGGCGCTATCGTCCATTACCGGGTAAGCGCGGAAACCGATGCGCCCCTGAGGCCTAAGTCCCTGTACCTGGTCGATTCCGGGGCCCAGTACCTGGACGGCACCACCGACGTCACCCGCACCATTGCCATTGGCGGGCCGACGGACGAGATGCGGCGCAATTTTACCCTCGTGCTCAAGGGCCACATCGCACTGGCCACCGCCCGTTTCCCCGAAGGCACCACCGGCAGCCAACTCGACACCCTGGCCCGGTTGCCGTTGTGGCGGGCGGGACTGGATTACGACCACGGCACCGGCCACGGGGTCGGCCATTTCCTCGGCGTCCACGAAGGGCCGCACCGCATTTCCAAACGGCCCAACCGGGTGGCTTTGGCGCCGGGCATGGTGGTGTCCAACGAGCCCGGTTACTACAAGGCCGGCGCCTACGGCATCCGGATCGAGAATCTGGTCACCGTCGTTGCCGTGGAAGGAGACGCCGAAAAGCCGCTCTTGGGGTTCGAGACCCTGACCCTGGCCCCCATCGACCGGGCGCTTGTCGTTGCCGACATGCTGGATGCCGCCGAGACGGCCTGGCTCGACGCCTATCACGCCCGGGTGCTGGACGAGATCACGCCGTTAGTCGACGAGGCAACGGCGGAATGGCTGGCCGGGGCGGCGGCGCCCATTGCTTAATACCACCGGTCATTAGAAATGACCGGTGGTCGGTGTTCCCTCAGACGCCGGACGGGCGCGTCCGCGCCCTTGGCTTACGGACCATTAGGCCCGGCGCGCGGTCGCGCTTGCCAAAGGGCGTTAAGAGTCACTCATAACGCCCTTTGGTAAAAACCTTTATTCACCTTTCCGGTAAAGGTAGACCCGGCTGCGGTGGATGTCGGGGACGGTCTTTTCCCGGGCGGCCCGCCAGCCGGTCAGCGCGAAGGCGTTGGACAGCACCAGCGCCCCATCGGGCAGTTCGGCTTCCAGCTTCGGCCTCAGTTTCTCCATCGCCGGCCCCGGCAGGTAGCACACCACCAGGGCCGCGTCCGACAAATCGGCGGCGTGGAAATTGGTCAGCGCGAACGCCACGTTGGGCGGCCCGCCGAGCAAATGCCTAAGCCGGGACCAGGCCCACGGCAGCAACGACACCTCGAACCCCCTGACCGGGACCCCGGGGTAGCGCCGGGCCAGGGCCCGGGCCAGCCCGCCCCAGCCCGAGCCGAGTTCGTAAATGGGTCCAACCATGTGATCCGGTAAAAGCCCCAACATGGCCTCCCTGACCAGCCTCGACGTCGGCAGCGGCGAGGCGCCGGTCGTCAGCGTCGGCACGAAGACCGAGGCCACCGCCGCCAACGCCAGGATCAATATCGCGATTTCCATTTTCATCGGCGTTGAACTACCCTTGCGGCCGTGGATCGCCAAGGATATTTAAATTCTAATTAGGGACGGATTCGGCGGCCCTGTAAACGCAGTCATCATTGGGAACATGGTCATGGCTCTGTTCTGGAAATCCAAGAAAAAAAAGATCGACCCCGGCCCGCCCCGGGACATCGCCTGGGTCCTTTCGCCGCGCAACCAGTTCTACAATTTCCTCAACCTGGACCCCGAAGAGATGGGGTTGAAGAGAGCGTCAGGGGTCTACGTGATCTGGCACGGGGGCCTTCGGCCCGAATGGCTGACCATCGGCCACACCGACAATCTGGCCCAGGCCTTCGAGGAACTCCGCGACGTCGATGAAATCCTCGAATACGACCGCCACGGCAACCTGTTCGTCACCTGGTCCGAAATCAGGCCCGAATTCCAGGAAGGCGTCGTCAAGTACCTGTATCAGGTCATCCCGCCTCTGATCCTCAACCCCTTGGGCATCTTCGACGACGAAGAGGAAAACGGGAAAGAGGAAAACGCGGATGTGGACGATATCGAGCCGATCCCGGTGTTTCCGCCGGGGATGGCGCCGCCGAAACCGGAGGCTTGATCCTTGGTATGAACCGCCGGGCGCACCTTGGAACGCTTCTTAATTCGCCGCCAAATTTTTTGGCCGCGGCTCCGCCGTCGGAGTATCATGACCCATGGCCATTGTTGCGAATATAATCATCGGCATCGCCCTGGTGGCGACGGCCCTGATCCTGGTGGCGGGCCTGGTATCGATGGGGTTCGAGAACAAGTTCTTCAACGAAGAGGTCTCTAACCGGTTGATGCGCTGGCGGGTCGCCGTTCAAGGCACCGCCGTGGCGCTGATGGGACTGGCCGCCATCCTGCTGAATATCTGAGGGCGGCGGTTCCTCACTCCTCCGGTTCGCCGGCCTTCAGCCATGCGGCGTATTCGGCCTTGGTTTCCTCGTTCGGCGGATAGACGCCGGGCACGGGCCGGCCCTCCTTGATCTTCAGCTTGGCGAACCTCTCGTAGCGTTCCTGCTCGAGCCCGTCTTCGGCGACTTCCGCCGCCAACGCCTTCGGCACCACCACCACGCCGTCGCCGTCGGCGCAAATGATGTCGCCGGGAAAGACGGCGACGCCGCCACACGCGATCGGGGTTTCGATGTCGGCCGCCGCGTGCCCGGCGACGCTGGCCGGGGCCGCCGGGCCGGCGGCATAAAGCGCCAGGCCGACGGCGAGGGCCTCGGCGCAGTCGCGCACGCCGCCGTCGGAGACGACGCCGGCGACGCCGCGGATTTTCAGCCGTTCGACGAGGATATCCCCGACCACGGCGATGTCGGCGATGCCGCGCCCGTCGATGACCAGGACCGAGCCCTCGGGCGCCTGTTCGATGGCGAGGCGCGGCGGATAGTCGGGCTGGCCCAGGACTTCCGGGACAGACAGGTCTTCGCGCAAGGGCACGTAGCGCAGCGTATAGGCGGGGCCGATAAGGCGTTGGGGGGGATCGTTCAGGGGCCGGACGCCGGCCATGGAAATATTGCGGATGCCGCGCTTCAATAGCTGCATGGTAATTGTAGCGGTGCTGATAGCGGAAAGTTTTTCGAACGTTTCGCCGTCCATGGTTTTTTCCCTCCCCCGGTTTGCGTCGTTTGCGCCCGTATTGTGGCGTTTTTATCGCTGTTTTTCCATGACCTTGGGCGCATCAGCGGTTATATCAATCGGGACATGGTCAAGCTCGACAAGATCTATACCCGCGGCGGCGACAAGGGCGAAACCTCGCTCGGCTCCGGCCGGCGCGTTGCCAAGCACCATATCCGGGTCGCCGCCTACGGCACCGCCGACGAGGCCAATGCGGTCATCGGCCTGGCGCGTCTCGGTACCGAGGGCGAGACGGACGCCATGCTGGCGCGGATTCAGAACGACCTGTTCGACCTCGGCGCCGACCTGTGCCGGCCCGAAGGAAGCGAAAAGGAAGGCGTCGAGGCGCTGCGCATTTCCGGTGTCCAGGTCAAGCGCCTGGAAGACGAGATCGACGCCATGAACCAAGACCTGGAGCCGCTGACGTCGTTCATCCTCCCCGGCGGCACGGAAACGGCGGCGTGGCTGCACCTGGCCCGCACCGTGGTCAGGCGCGCGGAAAGGCTGATGTGCGAACTGGCGGAAAACGAAGGCGTCAACCCGGAAGCGGTGAAATATGCCAACCGGCTGTCGGACCACCTGTTCGTGCTCGCCCGGCGCACCAATGACCAGGGAAAAAAGGACGTGCTCTGGCAGCCCGGGGCCAACCGCTAGGGCACCCAAAAACCCCATGCAGAGGCGCCTTGACCTGCGGTTTCCTTGCTCCTATTGTGCAAGTGCGAAGAAGAGAGCATCCCCGGAAGTTCTTTTATTTCAAGGTCATATAACCATTCTTTTTATGTCTCTTGACCCCGGCAACGGGGTTTTCGAATCAACGGCAGGTCCACCATGAAGGTTCTGGTCGCGGTCAAGCGGGTCGTCGATTTCAACGTCAAAATCCGGGTCAAATCGGACGGCACGGGCGTCGAGACCGGCAACGTCAAGATGTCCATGAACCCGTTCGACGAGATCGCCGTCGAGGAAGGCGTCAGGATGCGCGAAGCCGGCACGGCCGACGAACTGATCGCCGTGTCGATGGGCCCCCGACAATGCCAGGAAACCATCCGCACGGCGCTGGCCATGGGCGCCGACCGCGGCATCCTGGTCGAGACCGACGCCGAGCTCGAACCGCTGGCCGTGGCCAAGCTGTTGAAAGCCATTACCGAGAAGGAAAGCCCCGACCTGGTGATCCTCGGCAAGCAGGCCATCGACGACGACTGCAACCAGACCGGCCAGATGCTGGCGGCGTTGCTGGGTTGGGGGCAGGGAACATTCGCTTCCGGTCTCGAATTTGGCGACGCCAAGGTCACGGTGACCCGTGAAATAGACGGCGGGTTGGAAACCGTCGCCCTGACCCTGCCGGCGGTGGTGACCACGGATTTGCGCCTTAACGAGCCCCGCTATGCGTCGCTGCCGAACATCATGAAGGCAAAGAAAAAACCCATCGACACGATGACCCCCGAAGACCTCGGCGTTGACGCCCAGCCCCGGCTGAAGACCCTGAAGGTCGAGGAACCGCAAGGCCGCGAAGTCGGGATCAGGGTCGAAACCGTGGCCGAGCTGGTGGACAGGCTCAGGAACGAAGCGAAGGTGATCTGATGGGCGTCCTGGTCATTGCCGAACACGACAAGGCGTCCCTCGGCCCGGCGACGCTCAACACGGTCACCGCGGCCACCGCCTTGGGCGAGGTGACGGTGCTGGTGGCGGGGTCGAACTGCCGCCCGGTGGCCGAGGCCGCCGCCGCCGTCGACGGTGTCGCCAAGGTGCTGTTGGCCGACGGTCCGGCGCTCGAACACGGGCTGGCGGAAAACCTGGCGCCGCTGATCCAGGGCCTGGGCGGCGAGTACGGCCACCTGTTGGCCCCGGCGACCACCTTCGGCAAGAACCTGATGCCCCGGGTGGCGGCGTTGCTGGACGTGCAGCAGATTTCCGAAATCACCGCCGTCGAAAGCGAGGACACCTTCGTCCGCCCCATTTACGCCGGCAACGCCATGGCGACGGTGCAAAGCACCGATTCCGTCAAGGTCGTCACCGTGCGCACGACCGCCTTCGAGGCGGCACAGGCAAATGACGAAGGGGACAGCGGCTCGGCGGACATCGAGGAAATCGGCGGCGGCGGAGATTCCGGCTTGTCCTCTTTCGTCGGCCATGAACTGACCAAATCCGAACGCCCGGAACTGACCAGCGCCTCCATCGTCATCTCCGGCGGCCGGGGCATGCAGTCGGGGGAAAATTTCAAGATGCTGGAAGACATCGCCGACAAGCTGGGCGCCGCCGTCGGCGCCAGCCGCGCCGCCGTGGACGCGGGCTTCGTGCCCAACGATTACCAGGTCGGCCAAACCGGCAAGGTGGTGGCCCCGGACCTTTATATCGCCGTCGGCATTTCCGGCGCCATTCAGCACCTCGCGGGCATGAAGGACTCCAAGGTCATCGTCGCCATCAACAAGGACGAGGAAGCCCCCATCTTCCAGGTCGCCGATTACGGCATCGTCGGCGATCTGTTCAAGGTGCTGCCGGAGCTGACGGCGGAACTCGCCAAGTGGAAGGACGCCGCCAAGTAGGGGGCGGCGGCCCCTATCCCGGCCGGTGAAGACCACCGAGGCGGCCCGCGTCTTTGACGCCAAGCGCCGGTCAACGGCGACGGCGCCGCTGGCCCGGGCGCGGCCTACAGGATAAACTGTTGCATTTGCCCCCGAATTGGGGGATTGGAGACCCCTTCGGCGGTCGATTCGCAGGTCGAGGAGACCGCAACGGCGACGGCGCCCGGCGTCCGGGGGCCGCGCGTAGCGGAAGGATGGTTTGCGTCTTGATACGCATTCCCAGCACCATCGGATGAGCACCAAACCCCATCACGCCAAGGCCGCCCGGGGCAGCGCCGCGCCCGGTTCGAGCGCCGCGTCGGG
>JADFMB010000082.1 GCA_022564115.1 Pseudomonadota bacterium | reverse complement strand
CAAAAGGCTCAGGTGCCCGTTGTGGTGCAGTTCCAGAGACACCGCCAGCAGCGTATTGAGCCCGATGCCGCCGGCGGCGGCCTGGGCGAAGGGCAGGCGCTTCGATTCCTCGTCCCGGGGCGTGTGGTCCGACGCGATGGCGTCGATGGTGCCATCCACCAAGCCCTCGACGACGGCTTGGCGGTCGTTTTCGGCGCGCAACGGCGGCGACAGCTTGGCGAAGGTCCGGTAATCGCCGATGGCGGTCTCGTTGAGGGCGAAGTAGGGCGGCGCGGTGTCGCAGGTGACGTTCAGCCCGTCGGCCTTGGCCCGGCGCAGGGCGTCGATGGTTTCCGCCGTCGACACGTGGGCGATATGCAGCCGTCCGCCGGTCAGGGAGGCCAGGCGCAGGTCGCGCTCGACCATAATCACTTCCGCCTCCTTCGGGATTCCGAACAGGCCCAGCCGGGTCGCCACCTCCCCGGCGTTCATGACGCCATCGGCGGCGAGACTCGGCTCTTCCGGGTGCTGGACGATCATCAGCCCGAAGGTCGAGGCGTAGCTCATCGCCCGGCTCATGGTCTGGGCGTCGGCGACGGCGTTCTCGCCGTCGGTAAAGGCGACGGCGCCGGCTTCGGCCAGCAACCCCATCTCGGCCAGCTCCTTGCCCTCCAGGCCCTTGGTCACGGCGCCATGGGGATAGACCTTGGTCAGGCCCAGCTTGCGCGCGCGGCGGGCGACGAATTCGACCTCCGACATGTCGTCGATGACCAGTTCCGGGGTCGGCAGGCAGACCATCGACGTCACGCCACCCGAGACGGCGGCTTCCACCGTCGCCGCCAGGTCGCCGAGTTCGACCCGTATATCGACCAGTCCCGGGGCCAGGCACTTGCCATGGCAATCGACGATCCGGGCCCCTTTGGGCGCTTTCCTTGCGGTGACCTCCGGGCCTACGTCGGTAATGGCCTCGCCGTCGGTCAACACCCCGCCGGCCGCGTCCAGGCCCGTCGCCGGGTCGAGCAGCCGGGCGTTGACGTAGGCGACCCGGTCCGTGGAGACGTCGTCGCGGGGCGCCATCAGGCGTTGCCTCCGTTATCGGGATTGAGCGCCAGCAGCTCCAGCACCGCCATCCTGACGGCGACGCCCATTTCCACCTGTTCGCGGATGACGCTGCGCCCGACGTCGTCGGCGACGTCGGTGTCGATCTCGACGCCCCGGTTCATCGGCCCCGGGTGCATGATCAGCGCGTCTTCCTTGGCATGCGAGAGTTTCTCGTAATCGAGGCCGAAGAAATGGAAGTATTCGCGGATCGAAGGAAGGAAATTGCCGTGCATGCGTTCGCGTTGCAGGCGCAGCATCATCACGATGTCGCAGTCCTCGAGGCCTTCGTTCATGTCGTGAAAGACCTCGACGCCCATTCGCTCGATCTCGGGCGGGATCAGGGTCTTGGGGGCGATCAACCTGACCCGCGCGCCCATGGTATTAAGCAGGTGAATGTTCGACCTGGCGACCCGGGAATGCAGGATATCGCCGCAGATGGCGACCAGAAGGCCGCTCAGGGTGCCCCGCCGCCGGCGGATGGTGAGCGCGTCCAGCAACGCCTGGGTCGGGTGTTCGTGGCTGCCGTCGCCGCCGTTGATGACGGCGCAGTTGACCTTTTCCGACAGCAGCTTGACGGCCCCGGAGTGGGGGTGGCGGACCACCAGCACGTCCGGGTGCATGGCGTTCAGCGTCATCGCCGTGTCGATGAGGGTTTCGCCCTTTTTCACCGAGCTGGTGGCCACCGACATGTTGATGAGGTCGCCGCCGAGGCGCTTGCCGGCGAGCTCGAACGATGTCCGGGTACGGGTCGAATCCTCGAAGAAGAGATTGATGATGGTGCGGCCGTGAAGAAGGGGCGTGGTCTTGTCGGCGCGGCGGTTCTGGTCGACGTAGGTTTCGGAACGGTCCAGTAAAATCGATATTTCTTCCGGCGAGAGACCTTCAATGCCGAGCAGATGCCGATGAGGAAAATGGACGTTGTCCTTACCGCCTTTGGCCATAGGCGTACACCACCTCCTGAACTCGGCGCGCACTATATGGATTGACAGGTTGCGGCGCAAGCACGGGTGCGGGAAGATGCCGCCCGACCATGGAGGAATACCTAAAAAACCACGAACGCCTGGCCCGGTTGTTCGACAGGGAAATCGTCTTCATCGCCGGCGCCACCCGATGGGGAACGGCCTGGGTCCAGCAGTGCCTGGACGCGCACCCGGAAATCTGCTGCAAGGGCGAGGGGCACTTCACCGACATCCTGTTTCCGATGCTGGCCAAGGTTTTCGACGATTACAACGCCGAAGCCGAGACCGTCGGCAACCGGCTGCAAAAGGCCGGGCTTCCGGGCAACGCGGCGGGTTTCACGTTCGAGGACGTGGACCACATGATGACGACGGCCATCGGGCTGGCGCTGAACCGCTGGACCGACGGCGCCGACGTCAGGGTGATCGCCGAAAAGACGCCCGAGCATGTCGTGTCGCTGGATTTGCTCACCCGGGTCGTGCCGAATCTGAAAATCGTTCACGTGTACCGCGACGGCCGCGACGAAGCGGTATCGGCCTGGGAATTCAATTCAGGCCTCAGCCGCGGAAAGTTCCGGGAGCAATATCCTCAATTCGGCGATTTCGCCAAGACCTTCGCCGGCAACTGGAGCAAAAGCATTGCCGCCGCCCGGCGGTTCGAGCGCGACCATCCGGGGCGGTGCTTTCATTTCCGCGCCGAAGACGCCCAGGGCGAGGCGGTGCCGGCGCTTAGGCCGTTGTTGAAATTCCTCGGCGTCGACGACGGCGAGGCGGTCATCAAGGACGCCGCCGAAGCCGCCTGGGAGGCGGCCCAATTGGACGTCGACCCCGGCGACTGGAAACACACCTTCGAGGCGGCGGAAAAGCGGTCCTTCAACCGCCAATGCGGCGAGTTGCTTAAGCTTCTGGGATACGAGGTTTAGGGGGCGGGGCGATGAAATCGTTGATTATCTACGCCGCCGCCGCGGCCGCCGAAATCGCCGGGTGCTTCGCCTTCTGGGCCTGGCTCCGACTCGGCAAAAGCGCCCTTTGGCTGGTTCCCGGCCTGGCGGCGCTGTTCTTTTTCGCCTACCTGCTGACCAAAATCGACGCCCTTTACGCCGGCCGCGCCTTTGCCGCCTATGGCGGTGTCTACATTGCCGCGTCCCTGGTCTGGCTGTGGGCGGCGGAGGGCATCCGCCCCGACCGCTGGGATCTCCTCGGCGCCATGATTTGCCTCGTCGGCGCCGCCGTCATCCTGCTCGGGCCGCGGGCGGCGTAATCCTTGGTATAACCCTCACCCCGCCAAAACCACCACCAGCGGCAGCGTCACCGCGGCGCCAAGGGTAGTGGCGGTGACGATCCCGGCCATCAACGGCCCGTCGCCGCCGAGCTGGCGCGACATCACGTAGCTGGCCGCCGACACCGGCAGGGCCATGAACATCACCGCGACGGCCGCCGCCGGGCCGGCAACGCCGAACACCTGGCAGGCGGCATAGGTGACGGCCGGGGTCACGGCCAGCTTCAGCGCCGCCGTGCCGATGACGGCATTGCGGGCCTCCCTGAAGGCGGTGAAATCGAGCCCGGCGCCGACCGCCATCAGCCCCAGGGGCAGCGCCGCGCGGCCGATGATTTCCAGGATCGGGCCGATGACCGGCGGCAGGCCGATGCCGGTGACGTTGAGGGTGGCGCCCAACAGGCAGGCGATGATGATCGGGTTTTTCAACGCCGGCGCCACGGCCTCGCCCCAGCCGGTTCCGGGGACGGGCGTCCCGGCGCCGCCTCCGGCCCAGCGCAAATGGCCGACGATGGCCAGGACATTGACCAGTGGAATGACGGCGACGATGGCGGCCGCCGTCAAGGTCAGCCCGGGGTCGCCGAAAAGCGCCATCGCGGCGGCGATGCCGACATAGGTATTGGGTCGGACGGCGCCTTGGAACACCGACACGAACGACGGCCCGGCGAGGCCCGCCTTGGCCAGCCGGGGCCTGAGGGCGATCAACGCGCCGGCCATCAGCAGCGTCGCCGTCACCAGGGCGGCGGCCATCGGCAACAGGCCCGGGCCCCCGGCCTCGGCGCCGCCGATGGACGTTATCAGAAGCGCCGGGAACAGGAAGGTGAAGGTCAACCGCTCGGCCGGGTCCCAGAAATCGTCGGTGAAGAGGCGGCGGGACTTGAGCAGGTAGCCGACGACGATCAGCCCGAACACCGGGGCCAGGGCGGACAGGACGCCGATCATGGCATCGAGTCCAGCGCTCCTTGCAGGATGTAGGCGGCGGCCATCTTGTCGATCACCTCGGCGCGGCGCTTGCGGGTCATGTCGGCCTCGTCGATCAGCACCCGCTCGACGGCTTTCGTGGACAGCCGCTCGTCCCAAAAGGCGATGGGCAGATCGATGTGTTGGAGAAGGTTGTCGGCGAAATGGCGCACCGATTGGCAGCGCCGGCCTTCGGTGCCGTCCATCTGCACCGGCAGCCCGAGGACCAGGCCCCCGACGTTTTCCTCGGCGATGAGGACGGACAGGCGCCCCGCGTCGGCGGCGAACTTGCCGCGTTTGATGGTTTCCGCCGGGCTCGCCACCGTCAACGTGACGTCCGACAGCGCCAGGCCGATGGTCTTGGAGCCGATATCGAGCCCCAACAGGCGCTGTCCCGGTTTGAGTGTGTCCCTGATCCGATCGACGGCCGTTATCGCCACGAAGCGCTCCTTGAAAGGGTCAAAAAAAAGCCTCCGAAAAAAAGACAGTGGAGGCATGGCCCGACGTTGGCTATCATACCTTAAGCCTCTGTTATACCTTATTCTTGGGCTCGGGGGGCTCTCAATGGTTGAGGCAAAGGGCGGCTTTTGGAATTTGGCCTGGCCAAGGAATGCGAACGGCGGTGGGACCTTCCGCCTGGTTGCGGCGGCGGTTTTGCTGATGGCGCTCGCCGCCGGCCCCGCCTTGGCGGTGGAGAAAAAACCGCCGCCGAAGCCGATGACCTTCATGGGCGTCAAGGTGAAGCCGCTCCAGGGCCAATACCTGGTGCTGAGGGACGTCAATATCCGCGCCCGGCCGAAGACGAAATCCAAGAGGGTCGGCAGCTTCAAGGCCGGCAAGCGCATTAACGTGGTGGGCCGGGCCGCCGGCGCCTGGGTGGCGGTGCGCGAAGGCGGCAAGGACCTGGGCTTCGTTTACGACCAGATCCTTTTGCCGTTGATCGACGGCACGCTGGAAAAGGATATTGAAGGCAAGGCGTCGGTGAAGGGCGGGGTCGCCTGCCAATACCGCATCCGGTTCGAGGGCAAAAGCCAGGTCGAGGGACAGGTCTTCGAGATCGCCGATTACGACGTTTATTGGGACTGCCTGGACGGCAAACGCAAGGTCAAGTTCCGCACCCCGATGTTCATCACCGAGGCGCCCTATCAATTGGGGACCAAGCGGATCTTTCAGATCAGCATCGACGTTTTGGACATCGAGGGCGGCTACGATGACATCTTTTCCACCACCCTCCTTTACGACAAGGACAAGAACTCCGTCGCCTTCGACAGCGTCTCGATCGAGAAATTCGGGCAGACCCCGGCAACGAAGGAAATCCCCGCCAAGACCGTTCCCCAGGCGCTGGTCGCCGCCGTCAGGATATCCCTTTCGGCGTGGAACAAATCCGCCTGGAGGGACCTGATCAAGAACTCCCCTTGAGGGCGGGCTAATTCGCCTAAAAGCGGGCTTGAAAAGGTCCACAATCTCCCCGTTCCACAAATCAACTTTAAGCCACGGAATGCTTGGGTATGCGGGTAATAATGACTAAAATTTAGTCATTACAAAATTTTAGTCTAAAAATTAAGCAATTTAACATCATTTCTGCCTTTACGGCAGTCATATACGGTGTTCGATTTTGTTGAAAAATTATTTATTTTCAAATAGTTATTAAAAAATACCTTTTGCCCACTGACTGGTCCGTAAATTGCAAAGTAAGGATTAATCCCCGCCTTCGGGGACGATCATGATCGAAGCAATAAAACGGACTTAAGGAAGGGCAAGATAATGAAAATTTCGCATATGGCTTGGGGCCTTGTGGCGGCCATATTCGTCGCGACCCCGGCTTTGGCGGCCGAGGATAGCAAAGCACTTATTCCGGGGGACTTCTCCGCCAATGTCGGGGTGTTCTCCGATTACACTTTCCGGGGCATCTCGCAGACCGGCAACGAGCCGGCACTGCAAGGCGGTATCGATTACAGCATTGATACCGGTGCCAACGGTATCGGCCTTTATCTCGGCACCTGGGGCTCCAACGTCGATTTCTCCGACGGCGATCAGGCGTCGGTGGAGATTGACTGGTACGGCGGCCTGTCCAAGAGCTTCGGCAAGCTCGATACCTCCATCGGCTTCCTCTATTACACGTATCCCGGCGCCGCTGACCGGCTCAACTACGACTTCGTCGAGGCGACGCTTTCGCTGGGCTATGCGGTCACGGATTCCCTCTCGGTCGGGCTCGGCTACAACTATACGCCGGAGAATTTCGGCGATAGCGGTACCGGCCACTACGTCAACGGCTCGGTCAGCTACGCGGTGCCGATTAAGGCCTTAGACCTGTCGCTGGATGCCAGCGTCGGCTACGTCTCCATCGACAAAGAGGCTGTCTTCGGCACGCCCGACTACTGGGATTGGAAACTCGGCGCGACTCTCAGCCTCACGCCCAATGTCGCGGTCACCGTGTTCTACACCGATACCGACCTCAGCACGGCCGATTGCGCCAGCGGCGGCAATACCTGTGACGCCCGCGGCCAGGTTTCCCTTACCGCGTCGTTCTAAGCCAGAAGAAAACCCATTCCCCCTTGAGGGGCCGCCTGCCGGAAACCAGATTCCGGTTGGCGGCCCCGTTGTTTCCCTAATCCCCGTCAAAGCCTGGACGAAACCCGAAGCCGGACGCCTTGAATCCAAGGGAACGGCGGGCTAACGTCGGCGCCCAGGCCGGGGCTTGAAACCCTTTTTCTCCCTCCGGCCTCTGTTTTTTCGCCTTCATCCGTAATTCCGGAGCCCCGATGTCCTTGGACAAAGATACCATCAGGAAAATCGCCTTCCTTGCCCGCATCCGGGTGCCCGAGGATGCCCTCGACGGCTTGGCGGGGGAACTTTCCAACATCATCGGCTGGGTCGAGCAACTGAACGAGGTCGATACCGAAGGTGTCGAGCCGATGACGTCGGTCGCCGACATGGACTGGCCCCGGCGCGACGACGAGATTACCGACGGCGGCCGCGCCCAGGACATCCTGGCCAACGCCACCGATCCGGAACCGGCCCCCGGCGGCGAGGACGGGAATGGGGGCGGCTTCTTCACGGTGCCGAAGGTGGTCGAATGACCGCGTTTCCCGAACTTTCCATCGCCGCGGCCGGCAAGGGGCTGGAAGCCGGCGACTTCACGGCCGAGGAGCTGACCCGGGCCTGCATCGAGGCGCTCGAAAGCGGCCGCGATCTCAACGCGTTTATCACCGAGACGCCGGACATCGCGCTCGACCGGGCCAAGGCGTCGGACGCCCGGCGCGCCGACGGCAGAGCAGCCGGCCCCATGGACGGCATTCCGATCGCCATCAAGGACCTGTTCTGCACCGAGGGCGTGCTGACCACCGCCGGCTCGCACATCCTCGACGGCTTCACGCCGGCTTATGAATCCACCGTCAGCGCCAACCTCAAGGACTCCGGCGCGGTGATGCTGGGCAAGACCAATTTGGACGAGTTCGCCATGGGATCCGCCAACGTCACGTCTTATTACGGGCCGGTGAAGAACCCGTGGAAGGGACCCGGCGGCAAGGACCTGGTGCCGGGCGGTTCGAGCGGCGGCTCGGCGGCGGCGGTGGCCGGCGGCCTGTGCCCCGGGGCCATCGGCACCGATACCGGCGGCTCGATCCGCCAGCCGGCGAGCTTCTGTGGAATCGTCGGCATGAAGCCCACCTACGGCCGCTGTTCGCGCTGGGGCATCGTCGCCTTCGCCTCGTCGCTGGATCAGGCCGGGCCGCTGACCCGCACCGTCGAGGACGCCGCCATCATGTTGGGCGCCATGGCCGGCCACGATGCCAAGGACTCGACCTCGGCGCCGATCGACGTTGCCGATTTCTCCGCCGGGCTCGGGGAAGGCGTCAAGGGAATGAAGGTGGGGATTCCGAAGGAATATACGTTGGACGGCATGCCGGCCGAGGTCGAGGCGCTGTGGCGACAGGGCATGGACTGGCTGAAGGGCCAAGGCGCGGAATGCATCGATGTTTCCCTGCCGCACACCAAATACGCCCTGCCGGCCTATTACATCGTCGCCCCGGCCGAGGCGTCTTCCAACCTGGCGCGTTACGACGGGGTGCGCTACGGGCTCCGCGTCGAGGGCTCTACGCTCGACGACATGTACGAGGCGACTAGGGGCGAGGGCTTCGGCGACGAGGTCCGCCGCCGGGTGCTGATCGGTACCTACGTGCTGTCGGCCGGTTACTACGACGCCTATTACCGCCAAGCGCAGAAGGTCCGCACCCTGATCGCCAGGGATTTTACCGAGGCGTTCGAGCAAGTGGACGTGCTGCTGACGCCGACGGCGCCGTCGGCCGCCTTTGCCATCGGCGAGAAAATGGACGATCCGGTGGCCATGTACCTGAACGACGTCTTCACCGTGCCCGCCTCCATGGCTGGGCTGCCGGCGATTTCGGTGCCGGCGGGGCTCGACGGGGACGGCCTGCCGCTGGGCCTGCACCTGATCGCCAAGCCGTTCGACGAGGTGACCCTGTTCCGCGCCGCCTCGGCCCTCGAACAGGCGGCCGGGTTCGATGCCAAGCCGGGGGCCAGGCCGTCAACGCCCCAGGGAGGCGCGTCATGACCTACCTGATTTCAGGCGAAAGCGGCGATTGGGAAGTGGTGATCGGGCTCGAGATTCACGCCCAGATCGTTTCCGAGGCCAAGCTTTTTTCCGGCGCCGCCACGGCCTTCGGCGCCGCGCCCAACACCCAGGTGTCGCTGGTCGACGCGGCGATGCCAGGGATGTTGCCGGTTATCAACGAGCATTGCGTCGCCCAGGCGGTCAAGACCGGCCTCGGGCTGAAGGCGAAGATCAACCTGCATTCGGTTTTCGAGCGCAAGAACTACTTCTACGCCGACCTGCCGCAGGGCTACCAAATCTCCCAGTACGCCGAGCCCATCGTCGGCGAAGGCACGGTGATCCTGGACATGCCCGACGGCGAAACCCGGGAAATCGGCATCGAGCGCCTGCACATGGAACAGGACGCCGGCAAGTCCCTGCACGACCAGGACCCGAAGCGCTCGTTCATCGACCTCAACCGTTCCGGCATCGCGTTGATGGAGATCGTCTCCAAGCCCGACCTGCGGACGCCCGAGGAAGCCGGGATTTACCTGCGCAAGATACGCACCATCCTGCGCTACCTGCACACGTGCGACGGCAACATGGAAGAAGGCTCCATGCGCGCCGACGTCAACGTTTCCGTCCGCCACCCGGGCGAGGACCTGCGCACCCGCACCGAGATCAAGAACGTCAACTCGGTGCGCTTCGTCATGCAGGCCATTGAGTACGAGGCCGAACGCCAGGTGGAGGCGTACGAATCCGGCGAAGACGTGGTCCAGGAAACCCGCCAGTTCGATTCCACCAAGGGCGAAACCCGGCCCATGCGGGCCAAGGAATTCGCCCACGATTACCGCTATTTCCCCGACCCGGACCTGCTGCCGTTGGTGCTGAGCCAGGATCTGGTCGACCACATCGCCACCCTCATTCCGGAAATGCCGGACGAAATCAAACAACGCTTCATGGCCGATTTCGGGCTTTCCGCCAATGACTCAGGCGTCCTGGTGGCCGATATGGATACCGCCGACTATTTCGAGGAAGTCGCCAACGGACGCGACCCCAAGCAGGCCGTCAACTGGGTCACCGGAAACCTTTTCGGGGCCTTGAAAAAGGCCGGCCTGCCGATCGCCGAGAGCCCGGTTCCGCCGGAATCCCTGGGCGAGCTTCTCGACCTTGTCGAGGACGGCACCATCTCGGGCCGCATGGCCAAGGAGGTGTTCGAGGAAATGATGGCCACCGGCAAGGATGCCGCCGACATCGTCGAGGAACAGGGCCTGGAGCAGATCACCGACGGGGCCGAGATCGAGGCCTTCGTGGATCGGGTCATCGCGGAGAACCAGGACCAGGCCGCCGACGTCCGGAACGGCAAGGAAAAGACCATCGGCTGGTTCGTCGGCCAGGTGATGCAGGCGACCGGCGGCAAGGCCAACCCGAAGATGGTCAACGAGTTGTTGAGGAAGAAGTTGTCGGGGTGAGGACCGAAGACCGCTGATAATGATCGTGCTTCCCGTTGCCGCCTCTGCCTTGATCCCCTAAACCTGAGTTCGTGACGAAGCCGTACGGCCCGCGCACCAGCGAGTGCAGGACATGCGGGCTATTCATGCGTCCGTCGTCGGTGGGTTGCGCTCGACCGCCACCTTCGCCAACTTAGCGATATAGCCAGGCATTAAGTGATCCGTTCCGAACTTCAGGGCGATCCCGAAGATTTTGACCGACCGCCGAAAGATCGCCCCGGTCCCGTCAACGAAAATATCCCCGAGGCGCGAAAAAGTTGCGGCCGAGCCCGTCACTAGACGGCCGTCCTGAGTCAGGTGCCGGAAATCACCGACATGACAATAGCCGATGTACCCTTTTATGACCTTTCGAACCATACGGACGACAAATCCAAAACCCAAACGCCGAAGGAAGTTGCCGATGAGACTGCTGAACGGCAACATGGGCACGAGGTCCCGGCCGTTGACGATCCGATAGACGGGGACCTTCATACGGTTCGCCCAGACATCGTCCCCGACTCTGGGAGAGCCGAACGTATAGATGGCCGCCAGGGAGCGCACCTTCTCCAATTCCATGCCGCCGACGCTGGCGAGGGCGGCCCCGAGGGAATGACCCGTCACGTAAAGCGGCAGAGTTCCCGGCAGCTTGGACTCGTCGGTGATCACCTTTTCGATCTTTTCCCGGACGGACAGAAACGATTCGTAGAAGCCACGGTGAATCTTTCCCTCGCCTTCCGGTAATTTTACGAATACGGCGTCGGCATCCGAAAACAACCAGTCGACTATATTTGGTTCCGACCCACGGAACGCGAGCACAGCCATGGCGTCGGATTTTACCAGGATAGCCTGTGTGTCCGTTCTCGGGCCCTTGTAGACGCCGGCATCGTTGCCCGCTTTGCTGGCCGCCGCCTTCACGGTTCCTTCTGTCGTGGTGACGAAAGTCGCGACAAGATCGAATTTACCGAGTTGCAAGCTGTCTTTAAGACTTTCAGTGATAGCCTCGGAATCCTCGAACCTCTCATAGGCCAGAGCCGAAAGCGTTGCCATGATCCATGCGGTGCGGTCGGAATAGGCCGCCCTCCGGGTCGGGGGCGTCAGGAGATGAGAGTGTTCAAAGTATTCGGGCATGAGTTCCTCCCTTTGTCGCCTCGGAAGATCAGGGCATGCCAAGTACCGTTGTACGCAGGATTCTATCTGAACCGGTACAGGTCAGATTACTCGAATGCCCCCAAAGGTTCCCCATTGCAAGAAAACAACTAAAACTAGTTACCATCTTTTGGCGACTTACCATAACAAGAGCAGTTATTTTTTAGAAGCTCTTATCTCCGAGGTGATATTTTCGGGCC
>JADFMB010000081.1 GCA_022564115.1 Pseudomonadota bacterium | reverse complement strand
CCCCCATGTTGACCGTGGTGTCCACCCGCAGTCCGAGGAACTTGCCGTTTTCGTCGAGCGCCAGCTCGGCGTGCGTGGCGTGGTCGCGGCCGTGGGCGTCGGAGAGGAACGACTCCGAGCGTTCCGCGGTCCACTTGACGGGGCGCCCCACCTTCTTCGCCGCCCAAGTGACGATCGCCTCCTCGGGGGTGTGCGGAATCTTCGAGCCGAACCCGCCGCCCACGTCGGGCGAGACCACGCGCAGCTTGTGCTCGGGGATATGAAGCACGAAGGCGCCCATCAGAAGGCGGGTGAGATGGGGGTTCTGGCTGGTCGTGTACAAGGTATGGCTGTCGTTTCCCGCGTCGTACTCGCCAATCGCCGCGCGGGGCTCGATGGCGTTCGGGATCTTGCGGTTGTTCACCAAGTCGAGTTTCGTCACGTGGTGGGCCTTGGCGAACGCCTCGTCGGTCCCCGCCTTGTCGCCCAGTTCCCAATCGAAGCACACGTTGTTCTCGGCCTCGTCGTGCACTTGCGGCGCGCCGGGCTTGGCTGCGTCCTCCACCCGCACGACGGCGGGCAGCGGCTCGTAGTCGACCTCGATCCGCTCGGCCGCGTCCTTTGCCTGATTAAGCGTTTCGGCGATGACGACGGCGACCAGGTCGCCGACGAAGCACACCTTGCCTTGCACCAGCGCCGGGCGCGGCGGCTCGATGGTCGTGACGCCGGCCGGCGCGAAGCCGCACGGGATGCCGCCGGCGCCATCGGCCGCGCCTTCGGGTCGATTTTGCGCGACCGGGGCGGCCAAAGCGCCGCCGTCGGCTATGACGGCCGGCTGACGTCGCCGAATCTGGAGGCGGCCCTGGTCGAGGGGCTCTTGGCCGCCGGGGTGGATGTCACCCGCATCGGACTGGGGCCGACGCCGATGCTGTATTACGCCGAACGGACCCTGGGCGTCGATGCCGGATTGATGGTCACCGGGTCGCACAACCCGCCGCGATACAACGGCATCAAATTGGTCATCGGCGGCAAGCCGTTTTTCGCCGGCGATATTCAATTGCTGGGCCAACGGGCCGCCGCCGGCGATTTTGCCGAGGGCGAGGGCAAGGTCGCGGAGAAATCCATCCTCGACGATTACGCGGCCAGGCTGTTGCGTGATTTCGAGCCCGGGGAGGAACCCTTGAAGGTCGCCTGGGACGCCGGCAACGGCGCCACCGGGGAAGTCCTGAGAAAGATGACCGAAGGCCTTCCCGGCGGCCATGTGCTTCTCAACGACGAAATCGACGGCACGTTTCCGGCCCATCATCCGGACCCGACGGTGGAAAGCAACCTGGAGCAGTTGAAACACGCGGTCGCCGATCACCGCTGCGACCTCGGCATCGCGTTCGACGGCGACGGCGACAGGATCGGCGTCATCGACGGCCTGGGCCGGGTGTTGTGGGGGGATCAGCTTCTGGTGATCCTGGCCCGCGAAGTCCTGGAAGATCAGCCCGGGGCGACGATCATCGCCGACGTCAAGTCGAGCCGGGTGTTCTTCGACGAGATCGCGCGCATGGGCGGCCGGCCCCTGATGTGGAAGACCGGCCATTCGCACATCAAGAACAAGATGGCCGAAATCGGCGCCCCCCTGGGCGGCGAGATGAGCGCCCACATATTTTTCAGGCACCGCTATTACGGCTTCGACGACGCGCTCTATGCCGCCGTGCGTCTGCTGTCGGCGATCAACCGGTCCGGCGACAGCCTGGCCGAGATTTACGACCGCCTGCCGGTGATGGTGAATACGCCGGAACTGCGTTTCGATTGCGCCGATGACCGCAAGTTCGCCGTCATCGACGAGGTCCGGGGGCGCTTGGGCGACGAACACGGGATCACCGTTAACGACATCGACGGGGTGCGGGTCGAGAACGAAGACGGCTGGTGGCTGTTACGGGCGTCGAACACGCAACCGGCGCTGGTGGCGCGCTGTGAATCGACGACGCCCGAGGGCCTGGAAAGGCTTATGGACCGGCTGCGGGCGCAACTGGAAGCCAGCGGCCTCGCCTTGCCGGAGACGGATTAGAGCGCGTCAAGTTTGAATGGAATCATTCGAACTTGATGGGCTCTGGTTGCGGCGCATGCAGCAACCCGCCGCGCAGCGGGCGTCAGCCCGAGTGGCGTCCGGACGCAGGGTTGATCGTGTGATCGCGATCAACCCTGACACGCTATAACGGCTTGGCTGAAAATCCGCTTCTTTCCGTACCGCCTGTCGGCGGTCAACGGGGCGCGAACTCTTCTTTGTAGGGTTTCCGGTACAGGGAATCATGCAGGGTCAAAACCTGTCCAGCCAAGTCGATGACGGCGTTTTCATGATCCCGTAGGGAGCGTGATTTTTGCTCTATTTCCGCCAGCAAGGCTGAAATTCTTTGCCTGAGCATTATGACGTCCCAGATTAAACGGCTGGCATCGTTTTTTGGCGCCGTGGCCTGGGGTTCCAAATCGATATCGATAATCTCCCGGAATGACATGCCGCCCTTGGCCAGCAGGCGCTTGGCCATTTGAAAGGCCGCCAGCGCCTCGCCCTCCTTATCGGAATCGACCAGGGCCAACACCTTGCGAAGCCGTTCCGAATTGATCTGGTTCGCAGTCACCCGCGCCTCCCCTTTCCCTGCCCGAAGTTGCCGGTCAAATATCGTCTGCCAATGGTGAAGAATTATTTAACGCCTTGGCGGCGGCGCTACGGATTGCCGATAGCGGCCGATTGGATGACCGCCACCCCCGCCTCGTCCATGGCCGCCATGGCGGTGCTAAGCGACCCGTCCAGGTCGATGGCCCGGCAGGCGTCGATGATGACCGCCGTCTCGAAGCCTTCGGCCCGGGCGTCGAGGGCCGAGTAGTGGACGCAGAAATCCGTCGCCAGCCCGCACAGGAAAACCCGGGACCAGCCGCGCCCCCGCAGGAATTCCGATAGCCCGGTCGGCGTTCGGCGGTCGTTGTCGAAGAAGGCGGAGTACGAATCGATCTCCGGCCGGAATCCCTTCCGGATGATCTTGGCGGCGTGGGGAATGTCCAGATCGGCATGAAAGGCGGCGCCGTCGGTGCCTTGGACGCAGTGATCGGGCCACAGCACCTGCGGCCCATAGGGCATGTCGATGGTCTCGTAAGGCGATTTGCCTTGGTGGGACGAGGCGAACGAAAGATGCCCCTCCGGGTGCCAGTCCTGGGTCAGGACGACATTGGCGAAACGCGAACCGAGGCGGTTGGCGATGGCGGCGACCTCGCCGCCGCCGGGCACGGCCAGGGCGCCGCCGGGGCAGAAGTCGTTCTGCACGTCGACGACGATCAGCACGTCTCGGTCGCTCGGTGTGGAAATGGGATCCATCGGCCAGGGGTGTCCGGGGGGCGTCCGGGGGGAAAACGGGGGCTAGCGGTCGTTGGCGGCGACCCGGTAGCCGTCGCGCATGCGGATCTCCATGCAACGGGCCCGGCGCTTTTTCAGGAACTCGCAGGCCAGGATGGCCTGTTTCCGGCTGATCCCCTTGATCCGCGCCCGGTGCAGGATCTTGCCGTTTCTTTTCTTCAGCGGCACCACCTTGATGGTGCCGTCCCTCAACAGCCGGGGCGCCACCTCGATGGCCTTGCGGGCGGCGTTATAGGCCTGTGAATACCGCGCGAAGGCGCCGACCTGGATGCCCCAGCGGCGGTGCTTGGGAACCGGCCCCAGGGATTTCCCCCGGGCGGCGGTTCGCGGTTCTTCCCTTGGCTTCGCCTTCGCCTTGACGGCCTTTGGCTTGGCCGGGGCGGCGGCGACCGGCCGGGTGTCCCGGCGCAGCGCCTTGAAGCCCAGGTTCAACAGCCGGGTCATCAGGACGTTGCGCGAATACGGTGAATTGCCGCCGAAGATGACGCCGATCACCCGCTGGCCGTCGCGCTGGGCCGAAGCCACCAGGTTGAACCCCGAGGCCCGGATATAGCCGGTCTTGATGCCGTCGGCGCCGTCATACGACCGCAGCAGCTTGTTGTGATTGCGGTGGACGACGCCGCCATAGGCAAACCGCTGGATGGAGAAATAGCGGTAATAGACCGGAAAATCGCGGACCAGGGCGCGGGCCAGGACGCCCATGTCGCGCGCCGTGCTCAACTGTCCGCGATGCGGCAGGCCGGAAGCGTTGCGGAACGTGGTCCGGTTCATGCCGAGTTGGCGCGCCTTGGCCGTCATCTTCAGGGCGAAGCTGCGTTCGGAACCGCTCATGTTTTCGGCGATCACGGTGGCGGCGTCATTGGCCGACTTGGTGACCAGGGCCAGGATCGCATCCTCGACGGTGATCCGCTGGCCGCGGCGCAGCCCCAGCCGCGAGGCCGGCTGACGGGCGGCGCGGGCGGAAACGCGAAGCTTGCTGTTGGGGGTCCACAGCTTCGATTCCAGCGCCTCGAAGACCAGATACATGGTCATCATCTTGGTCAGCGAAGCGGGATAATTGCGGGTGTCGGCGTTGATTTCGTGGATCACGCGCCCGGTTTCGGCGTCCATGACCAGGGACGCGTATTTGGCGAAAGCGGGCTCTGGACCCAAGGCAACGAGAACGGCGGCGAACGCCGTCACCAACAGGCGGCGGGCCCAATAACCGATGACGGCTGTTTTCCGTTTTCTGGTCTCGGACTTGGACAAATTATCCCCCTTGATCGGTCGCCCGGCGGTCCCTCGGACATGAACCCCTGATTTTAAACACGAAAGCGGACGGCGTCGCCAGATTTTTATCCGCCGAATCACCTGCTTCTATACCCAGGGTGATAAAAAAAAGTTAATGGATTCATGGCCGTGCCGATTATTCCCCGGCCTGGTCGGCGGCCGGCGGGGTTTGGACCGACCTTATATCGCATATGCAACATTTCCCCTTTCTCCTTATTGGTCATATATAGAACCTTTATTTATCAGTAAGTTGCTGGCAAGTTGTTGATATTGCACTGCACAAAAAAATGTTGACGCAGGGGCCAGGAGGGGGCTATAAACCTCTCCATGCTGCACTGCAGCATATGGATGATCGTCGGTTCCGGAACCCCGAATTGACTTGCCCAGGAAACGATCGCAAAGAGTTTTTTGAGAACTTCCAGGAACGCCAAAGCGAATATTAAGGAGAACCCCAATGGCAACAGCAAAAAAGAAAACAGCCGCGAAAGCCGCTGAACCCGTCGGCGCCGCCATGGCCGCCGGCCAGGAGACCCTCGAAACCGTCGTCAATGCCGGTGCCGAAGCCGCCTCCCAAGGCGTGGAAAAGGCCGTCGCCATGAGCCAGGAAAACGTGGCCGCCGCCATCCAGGCCGGCGCCGAGGCCTTCAAGGGCTATGAAGACGCCGTCGGCTACGGCAAGGACAGCGTCGACGCGGTGATGAAATTCAACGCCGTCTTCGTCAAGGGCGTCGAGGACATCAACCAGGCGCTTTTCGGGCTCGCCCAGGCGTCCCTCGACGACGGCGCCGCCGCGACCAAGAAGATTCTCGGCTGCAAGACCGTCGCCGACGTCATCGACGCCCAGGCCGAGGTCGCCCGGGCCGGTTACGCCAAGGCCGTCGAGGACGGCCGCCGGATTGCCGACATGTCCGTGAAGGTGGCCGAGGAAGCCGCCCAGCCGCTGGCCCAACAGGTCAGCGCCACGGTCGAAAGGTTTTCAAAGCCGATCGCCGCCTAACCCTCCCATACCCCATAATAGGCGGCATCGAAGCGCGCCCGGCGGTACTCTCCCCCCCCCCGCCGGGCGTTTTTTTCGGCCCAAGGCGTTACTCTTCGGGATCGCGTTCGCGTTTGTACAGCCAACCCAGGAATACCGTCGCGGCGATGGCGCCGATGATCTGGGCGATGATGAAGCCCGGCACATCGACCGGGGCAATACCTGAAAAAGTATCGGTGAACCCGCGCGCGATGGTGACGGCGGGATTGGCAAAGGACGTCGAGGACGTAAACCAATAGCCGGCCGTAATAAACAGGCCGACCGCATAGGGAACGGCCTCGGGCCGCCAGCGCAAGCACCCTAAAATCGCGCCTACAAGTCCGAAGGCCGCCAACACTTCCGCCGCCCATTGCCCGATTCCGCCCCTTGAGGTCGTCGAGACCTGGAGTAACGGCTCGGAAAACATCAAGTGGGCGAAAACGACCCCAACCAGCGCGCCGGTCAACTGCACCAGCCAATAGGCCCAGGCAAGGGGCCAAGTGATTTCCCGCCGCAGCCCGAAGGCCAAGGTCACCGCCGGATTCAAATGGGCGCCGGAAACGGGTGCAAGGATCAGGATCAAGACGACCAGGATGGCGCCCGTGGCAATCGCGTTGGCCATCAGCGCCAGCCCCGCGATCCCACCCGATAGCCGTTCTCCCATGATCCCGGAACCGACCACGGTGGCCAGCAACAGCGCCGTTCCCAACCCTTCGGCCGCGAGCCGCCGCGATGACGAGAAGGGTTCATCCTTGGTCATCGGCCATGGTCCCGATGTCATCCAACCGAGGGTGCAATTCATCGGCGTCGAGGGTGTCCAGAGGTAATCCGGTCAAGGCGTTAATGCGCCGCTCCAGCATCGCGATAACGTCGTCGAACACTTTTTCCGTTTCCTCCTCCGTTCCCGAAAAGACCGCCGGGTCGGGAATGCCCCAATGGGTGCTCAGGGGGGCGCCCGGCCATACCGGGCAAACTTCCCCGGCGGCGTTGTCGCAGACGGTGACGACGATGTCCATCACCGGCGCCCCCTCGGCGGCGAACTCGTCCCAGCTTTTCGACCTCAAGCCGTGGGCGGGAAATCCCCGCCTTTCAAGCGCCCGGAGGGCCCGGGGATTGACCCGCCCGGCCGGGTGGCTGCCGGCGCTGAAGGCCAGGAACCGGCCTTGGCCCAGGTCGTTGAGCAAGGCTTCGGCGATGACGCTGCGGCACGAATTTCCGGTACAGAGAAACAGGACGTTGGTGACGCGTTCGGCCATTATGCTTTCCCAATTCCGTCCCTGTATAGCCGAGCCGCCGGCGCTTGAGAGCGGCAATTCCGTGACAAGGTTTCTGTTGCGGGCGAGAATACAGGTGTCATGGCCGAACCGAAACTGACTCTGGCGTGTTGGGATTACGACCGCACCCGGGCCTTGCTGGAGGGCAGGGTGGGGGTGGCCGGCTGGCGCATCGATGCGAAGGTACTGCCGCCGGAGGAAACCTTCCCCCGCGCCGTCGCCGACGCCCCGTTCGACGTTTCGGAGTTGTCCCTGTCGAGCTACCTGATGCAGGCCTCAAGGGGAGAGGGCGCCTACATCGCCATTCCCGCCTTCGTGTCGCGGGCTTTCCACCACGGCGCCATCTACGTGCGTTCGGATCGGGGGATCGAGGCGCCGAAGGACCTGGAAGGGCGCTTGGTCGGCGTGCCCGAATACCAGATGACCATGGCGCTTTGGGTGCGCGGCATCCTCGGCGACGAATACGGCGTCGATTTCCGCAAAATCCGCTACCGCACCGGCGGCGCCAACAAGCCGGGCCGCAAGGAGCGCTTGGCGCTGGAGCTGCCGGATGACATGGATGTCGAGCCGATCCCCGAGGGAAGCACCCTCAACGAACTATTGCTGGCCGGCGAATTGGACGCGGTGATCGCGCCGACGCCGCCGGACGGGTTCACCGGCGGCGACAGGGCCGTCCGCAGGTTGTTCGCCGACCCGGCGGCGGACGAACGGGCCTATTACGCGAAGACGGGCCTGTTCCCCATCATGCATGTCATCGGAATTCGCCGCGCCTTGGCCGACGAACACCCGGGCCTTGCCGCCGGTTTGTTCCGGGCTTTCGTCGAGGCGCGTAATCTGGCGATGCGCGAGCATGACCTGACGGCCCGCTCCTCGGCCAACCGGATGGCCCTGCCCTGGTTCGCCGACCAATGGCGGGCCACCAAGGAATTGATGGGAGATGATTTCGGGCCCTATGGGGTGGCCGAAAACCGGGCCGAGTTGGAAGTTGCGTGCCGCTATTCTCATGAACAGAATCTGTGCCGGAAAAGGCTTTCCGTCGACGCCCTGTTCGCCCCCGAAACCCTTGAATTACCGGGAACCTGACGGTGCTGGAAGGGACCCGGAAAAGGACGAAAAAGCCTCCCGGATTTATGGTTAAGGTATTTATTTCAGATAGTTAGTTGGCACCGCTGGCGGGTAGCGTGTGCTCCGTCACTGCCATTTCCGGTCCCCGACGCCAGGGAAAGATGAACGGGGACTTTCAACGGGTAAGCTAAATCACCTATATTATATTATCTACGCCACTCAGCTTTGGTTCCACTGGCGACCATGGAAAGCGGGGAAAAACCGATGAGCGGTCCGAACGAGCCCGGCAGGCCCCCCATCGACATCGACGACGACGGTCCGGCGACCGGCGTTGCCATCAAGTCGAGGACCAGGACCAAAAAGCCGGCCATGTACAAGGTCATGATGCTGAACGACGACTACACGCCGATGGAATTCGTCGTCCACGTGCTCGAGCGGTATTTCCAGAAGCGCAACGAGGAAGCGAACCGGATCATGCTTCACGTGCACCAGAAAGGCGTTGGAATCTGCGGCGTCTTCACTTACGAAGTCGCCGAAACCAAGGTCAATCAAGTCATGGACTTCGCCCGCCAGCACCAGCACCCGCTGCAATGCACGATCGAAAAGGACGACGACGGCGACGAGGATTAAGGCCCCAGGGGTTAACAAGGGGAATAACCAGAGGAAACAACCGGAAACGGAGAACAACAACATGCTGTCACGCAACCTCGAACAAACCCTGCACCGGGCCCTGGCCCTGGCCACCGAGCGCAACCACGAATACGCGACCCTGGAACATCTTCTTCTTTCGTTGACGGAAGACCGGGATTCGATCGCCGTGCTCAAGGCCTGCGGCGTCGATCTGGAGCGACTGCACCGGGACCTGACCGGCTTCATCGACAACGAGCTGTCGGACATCGGCCGGTCGCGGGGCGGCGAGCCGAAGCCGACGGCCGGGTTCCAAAGGGTGGTCCAGCGCGCCGTGATCCATGTCCAGTCCTCGGGGCGCGAGGAAGTCACCGGCGCCAACGTTTTGGTGGCGTTGTTTTCGGAACGGGAATCCCACGCCGTCTATTTCCTGCAACTGCACGACATGAGCCGCCTCGACGCGGTCAACTACATCTCCCACGGCATCGCCAAGGTGGCCGGCGAATCGCGCCCGCGGACCGTCCGCGGCGCCGACGAGGACGCCGCCGAGGACAAGGGGACGCAAAAGGGCGAAGAGGCGCTGGAAGCCTATTGCGTCAACCTCAACCGCAAGGCCGAGGAAGGCCGCATCGACCCGCTGATCGGCCGCCAGAAGGAAATCGAGCGCACCATTCAGATTCTTTGCCGCCGCAACAAGAATAATCCCCTTTACGTCGGCGATTCCGGCGTCGGCAAGACGGCCATCGCCGAAGGGCTGGCGAAACGGATCGTCGACGGGGAGGTGCCCGAAGTCCTTTCCGGGGCCATCATCTATTCCCTCGACATGGGGGCGTTGCTGGCCGGAACCCGCTACCGGGGCGATTTCGAGGAACGGCTGAAAAACGTGATGACGGAACTGGAGAACACCGAGGACTCGATCCTGTTCATCGACGAAATCCACACCATCATCGGCGCCGGAGCCACCAGCGGCGGGTCCATGGACGCGTCGAACATCCTCAAGCCCTCGCTGGCCAGCGGCAAGCTGCGCTGCATGGGCTCGACCACGTACAAGGAATACCGCAGCTATTTCGAGAAGGACCGGGCCCTGGCCCGGCGCTTCCAGAAGATCGACATCTACGAGCCCAGCGTCGAGGATACGGTCAAGATCCTGCGCGGGCTGAAGTCCTATTTCGAGGAGTTCCACATGGTCCGCTACACGGCCGAGTCGCTTCGTTCGGCGGTCGAACTGTCGGCGCGCTACATCAACGACCGCAAGCTGCCCGACAAGGCGCTCGACGTCATCGACGAGGTCGGCGCATCGAGGATGCTGGTGCCGAAAAAGAAACGCCGCAAGACGGTGACCGTCAAGGACATCGAGGCGGTGGTCGCCCAGATCGCCCGCATCCCGCCGAAGAGCGTTACCGTCGACGACCGCAAGGCGTTGAAGAACCTGAAGCGCGACCTGACGACCATGGTCTTCGGCCAGGACTCCGCCATCGAATCCCTGTCGAGCGCCATCAAGCTGGCCCGGGCCGGCCTGCGCGAGCCGGAAAAGCCCATCGGGTCGTACCTGTTCTGCGGCCCCACCGGCGTCGGCAAGACCGAGGTCGCAAAGCAACTGGCGTTGACCATGGGCGTCGAACTGGTGCGCTTCGACATGTCCGAATACATGGAGCGCCATTCCGTGTCGCGGCTGATCGGCGCCCCGCCGGGCTACGTCGGCTTCGATCAGGGCGGGTTGCTGACCGACGCCATCGACCACCAGCCCCATTCGGTGCTGTTGCTGGACGAGATCGAGAAGGCGCACCCGGACCTGTTCAATATCCTGTTGCAGGTGATGGACCACGGCAAGTTGACGGACCACAACGGTAAAAGCATCGATTTCCGCAACGTCGTCGTCATCATGACCACCAACGCCGGCGCCACCGCCATCAAGAACCAGTCGGCCTTCGGCCTGCCGACCGGGCGGGACGAAGACTCGAGCTACGAAGGCATGAAAAGCCGCGTCAAGGACGAGATCGAAAAGGTCTTCCGGCCGGAATTCCTCAATCGTTTGGACGATTTGATTGTTTTCCGGCACCTGACCAAGGAAAACCTCAAGAACATCGTCGAGATCGAACTCGCCAAGGTTCGGTCGCGCCTTGAGGACCGCGGTTTCAACCTCATTTTGACCGACGCCGCCCGCTCTTTCATCATCAACAAGAAAGGCGCGGACAACGAAGACACCGATGATTACGGGGCCCGTCCTTTGCGCCGCCGTGTTGAGCAGATGATTGAAGACCCCCTTGCCGAAGAACTGCTCAAGGGCGAGTTCCAAGGACAGGACGTCATTACGGTGGACATCAAGAAGACCGGGGGCAAAGAGCAACTCTTCTTCACCGGTTCGGTTTCCGAGCCGGACGAGCCCACGGTGGGCGCGGTCGCCGAAGGCGGCGGCGAAGGTGAAGACGAAGACGCCCCGCCGGCCGCCGAATAACCGCCGGCGTGATCCCACAAGACCAGCCAAAGCCGTCGCCTTACCGTAAGGCGACGGCTTTTTTCATGGCGAGCGATGTGTTGGTTTTTCTGGCAAACGCGAAGCTGGTTTGTCCGGGCGAACGCGGAACTGGTGTTCGCAACAACGTCTCCGCAACCATGCCCCGCGCCGCCGGTTGCTATTTCCCCTCGGCTTGCCAGCGTTTCATGAGGGCGATATTCGCCTGGATGACTTTGGCGTGCTGCATCATGGCGCCGCCGCGGCGGCGGATCGCATCGACATAGACCGCCATGTCGCTGTCGTACATGGCGTCGGGTTCCGGCGATTCGCCGCGGTCGCCCGTTTCCTTGATCCAACGGTCGAGCGTTTCTCTCAATTGCCCTAGCGTCGCCGCGTGCGACTCCCGGCCGGCTAAATTGTGTAGTTCAAAGGGGTCGGCTCGCAGATCGTACAACTCTTCCTTCGGCCGGATGGCGGCCATGATCAACGATTGATCCCGGTTCAGCTTCCCCGCGGCGAACAGCCGCCGCGTCGCCGTGAGAATCTCCTTCTTGTCCTTGTAAGCGCACGGCTGAAGGTAGGGCCGCTTCGGATAATAGTTGCGGA
>JADFMB010000233.1 GCA_022564115.1 Pseudomonadota bacterium | reverse complement strand
TCGAACGCCCGGGCGGCGGCGACCCGCGCCGCCAGATGCCACCGTTCGCCGAAAAGGACGGGCGCAAGAAAGGCGCCGGGTTCATGGCCTATAACCGCAACAAGAAAAGCCTGTGCCTCGACCTGCGCCATGCCAAGGGCCAGGAAGTCTTCAGGAAGCTGGTGGCGAGCTCCGACGTGGTGGTCGAAAACCTGCGCCCCGGCTCGATGGCCAAGCTCGGCCTCGGCCACCGGGAAATGCGCCAGATGAATCCGCGATTGGTTTGGGCGATCATCTCGGGCTTCGGGCAACTGGATGGGTATCGGGGGCCTTATTCGGACCGCCCGGCCTTCGACATCGTCGCCGAAGCGATGAGCGGGATGATGAACCTGGTCGGCTATGACGACAAGCCGCCGAGCTGGACCGTCTACGGCATGGCCGACATCGTGTCCGGGATCATCGCCGCCTATGGCGTCCTGCAGGCGCTTTTCATGCGCCAACGGACGGGCCGCGGACAGCTCGTCGATTCGGCGATGCTGGATAACCTGCTCAGCCTCAACGAAACCATGGTCACCCTTTATTCCGTCGCCGGCCAGGAACAGAAACGCGGCGTGCCGACGGTGTTCTTTCCCCGCGGCGCCTACCGGACCAAGGACGGCTACCTGGCCGTCCACGTGCCCGACAACATCATCTGGAAACGTTTTTGCGAAGTCATGGGACGGCCCGATCTGATCGACGACGAACGCTTCGCCACCAGCCCCGCCCGGGCCCGGAACCACGGCTTCCTCGACCCCATCATCGGCGAATTCCTGGCCACCCTGACCGGCGACGAGGCGGTGGAGAAATTCAACGCCCACGGGGTGCCGGTGGCGCCGGTCTATACCGCCAAGGACGTCTTCGCCGATCCCCATATCGAAGCCCGCGGCCTGTTGATGCCCATCGACGATCCGGAGGTCGGCACCTACCGCTTCGCCCGCACCGCCCCGATGCTGGAGGAAAACGCCGAACTGCCCCGCAACCCGGCGCCGGGCCTGGGTCAGCACACGCGGGAGATCCTCGAAGGGTTGCTGGATTATTCCGCTTCGGAAGTCGATGCGCTGCGCGACGAAGGCATCGTCGAGACCGGCGAATGACCCCACAGGAAAAACCCCCGAAGGGGCTTTACCGCTCACTCGTCTTAGACCTTGCCAATCAAACTCGCCGCAGGTCCCCCTTATATTCTCTTGCCGGTTATCCTCTTGCCGGTCCCGGGTGCGGGGGCGCCGCTTTCCTCGAGCCGCTTTCCTCAGGCCTCTTGTTTATTTCCCGGTCAGGCCCCTGGGGGTCTCGGGGGACACCCCCGCTCCCCCGAGGCCCTTCCTCGCCTCTTATTCGTTCCCGGTCAGGCCCCTGGGGGTCTCGGGGGACACCCCCGCTCCCCCGAGGCCCTTCCTCGCCTCTTGTTTGTTCCCGGTCAGGCCTCCGGCCTTCCTCGCCTCTTGCCTCAGCCCCCCTCGATCACCGTCGGTTGGCAAAACTGGCGGCGGCGTTTGAGCTTGCGGCACATGGCCTTGGCCGCCGCGGCGTCCTTCAGCGGTCCGGCCTTGAGCCGGTAATAGGTCCCCTTCTTGCCCAGGTTGACGCGGATCACCTGATGCTCGAGTCCGCCCAAAATCGCCTTATGGGTGCGCTTGATCTGCTGCCAGCCCCGGTCGGCCTGCTTTCTCGAACGGAACGAGGCCAAATGGACGCCCGGGCTGGGACCTCCGGATTTCATCATCTCCCTGGGCTCCGACATTGCTTCCCTGGAGGCCATGGCAACGGGCGGCGGCGGTTGTTTCGGCTGCACCGCCTTTTCGATGGCCTGGCGCTCCTTGGCGTATTCGTCGGAACTGAGGTAGCCGGTATCGCGGAGCTGTTCGAGGCGGCGCACGGAATCGGCGGCCTCCATCAAGCCCCTGGGCGGCGCCCCGGGGTTGGCCACCACCACCGGCGCCGACGGCATCAAGGCATCGAGGATCATGTTGCGTTCGGCCGCGTGCTGGGTCACCGAAATGGCACGCATCTCAAGCGCCCTGCCGATGGCGCGAAGGCGCCCGGTTATCTGCTCCGTGGTCGGCACCGGCCGGTCCAGGCCGGCCGATGGCGGCGGCGCCGTCTGCGGTGTCAGGGCGCCGATGTTGGCGCGCCGCCGGGCATTGAATTCCTGCTGGGTGACCAGCCCCTGATCGCGGAGCGCCCGGATGGTGGCGAACCGGGAAATCACGTTGGCATCGGCGCCCACGAACTTGCCGATCGCCAGCGCCGATGGCGCCGCCGGGGTGGGCGGTCGGCCGAGCATGACCGAACCGCTGGGCGCCGCGGACACCCTCGGCATCGGCGGGGCCGGGGGGGCCGGAACGAC
>JADFMB010000080.1 GCA_022564115.1 Pseudomonadota bacterium | reverse complement strand
GTCCGAAACGTCCGTCACCTCGCCCGGAGGGCCGGTGACGTCGGCCACCTTGGCGCAGTTGAAAATCTTCAGTTCCTTGCCGTGATGGACGGTCCAGGCGCCCGGCTGCGGGTTGGTGCCGCGGATCAGGTTGTAGACCTCGTCCACCGGCTTCGCCCAGTCGATCTCGGCGTGTTCCTTCTTGCACCAGCTTTCATAGGTGGCGTCGGCGTCGTTCTGCTTGATGTGCGGCGGATCGCCGGTCTTGACCAAGTCCACGGCCTCGAGCACGGTTTCGACGCCGAGCGGGAAGATCTTGTCGAAATAGACGCTGCCCAGGGTGTCGTCGGGGCCGATGTCGATCTCTTTCTGCAACAGGATGTCGCCTTCGTCCAAACCGTCGTCGGGCCAGAAGATCGTCAGCCCGGTCTTGGGGGCGCCGGCCATGATCGGCCAGTTGATGGAACTGGGCCCCCGGTGCTTGGGCAGCAGCGACGGGTGGAAGCAGATGGAGCCATGGGTGGGGATGTCGCGGGCATCCTCGGGCACGAAGATGATCATAAAGGCCATGACCATGAGGTCGGCGTTGAGCGCCCGCATCTCGTCCAGGACTTCCTTATCCTTGTAATTGGGCGGCTGGATCAGGGTGAGCCCCTTCTCGATGGCGAATTCCTTGACCGGGTCGGCCGGCTTGCCTTCCTTGTTAGGCGCGCAATAGACGGCAACGATGTCGTCGCCGCGTTCCAGCATCGCTTCCAGGCAAGCCTTGCCGAAGGCCTGCTGGCCGTTGACGATGATCCGCATGTTTTTTCCTCCCTTGGACCGGCGCCGGGGGCCTAGATGGCCCCTTCTTCCCTGGCGTCGTTGATTTCCTGATCGCTCAACCCGACGACGTCCCTGAGGATTTCCTCGGTGTGTTCCCCCATCAGCGGCGAGCGTTCGACATCCGAAGGCGAGTCGGAAAGCTTGATCGGGTTGCCGACCGTGAGGTACTTGCCGCGTTCGGGGTGGTCGACCTCGACCACGGTGCCGGTTTTACGCAGCGAGGGCTCCTCGGCCAACTCCTTCATCGAAAGGATCGGCCCGCACGGCACGTTCAACGGGTTGAGGATTTCCAGGACCTCGAACTTGGTCTTGGTCATGGTCCATTTCTCGATTTCCTCGAACATCTTGTCGAGCTTCCCCAGCCGCGCCTCGGGGGTGTTCCATTCCGGGTCCTGCAGCCAATCCTCGTGGCCGATGGTCCTGGCCAGACCCTCGAACGAAGCCGCCTGGGCAACGATGTAGGAATAAGCGTCCGGGTCTTTTTCCCAGCCCTTGCACTTGACGATCCAGCCCGGCTGCCCGCCGCCGGATGCATTGCCGGCCCTGGGCACCGCTTCGCCGAATTCCTGGTTAGGGTACTGTGGGTATTCCTTCAGCGGGCCGTGGGCGAGGCGCTGCTGGTCGCGCAGCTTGACCCGGCACAGGTTTAGGACCGCGTCCTGCATGGCGCATTCGACGCGCTGCCCGCGCCCGGAATGAGTGCGCTGATAAAGCGCCGCCAGGATGCCGGCGACAAGGTGGATGCCGGCTCCGGAATCGCCGATCTGCGAGCCGGTCACCAACGGCGGCCCGTCGAGCATCCCGGTCGTCGACGCCGAGCCGCCGGTGCACTGGGCGACGTTCTCATAGACCTTGCAGTCGACATAAGGCCCGGGGCCGAAACCCTTGACCGAGGCATAGATCATGCGCGGGTTGATTTCCTGGATGCGCTGCCAACTGAAGCCCATGCGGTCGAGCGCCCCGGGAGCGAAGTTCTCGACCATGATGTCGCATTCCTCGATCAGCTTGGTGAAAATCTTGCCCCCCGTTTCCGATTTGGGGTTGAGGGTGATCGAACGCTTGTTGTGGTTCAGCATGGTGAAATAAAGGCTGTCCACGTCGGGGATGTCCCGAAGCTGGCCGCGGGTCGCGTCGCCGACGCCGGGGCGTTCGACCTTGATCACGTCGGCGCCGAACCATGCCAGAATCTGGGTGCAGGTCGGACCGGACTGAACATGGGTCATGTCCAGGATGCGGACGCCTTCAAGGGCTTTCATTGTACGTTCCTGTTGGTGAAAGTTTATTTACTGCTGCTTCGTTATTTCTTTGAGACGACGCTTTGCGGGTTGAGGTTGCCGATGCGGCCGCTTTCGGTGCCGGCCTTCTCGTCAATCACCGCGTTGACGAGGGTCGGCTTGCCGGAATCCATGGCCTCGTTCACGGCGCGGCCCAATTCATCGGGCGTTGTCGCATAGACGCCGACGCCGCCGAACGCTTCCATCATCTTGTCGTAGCGGGAGTCCTTGACGAAGACGGTTGTCGCAACGTCCGTGCCTCCGGAGGGATTGACGTCGGTTCCCCGATAGATTCCGTTGTTGTTGAAGACGACCACGCAAATCGGAAGGTTGTACCGGCAGATCGTTTCAATCTCCATGCCCGAGAAACCAAAGGCGCTGTCGCCTCCAACCGCCAGCACGGGCTTGCCCGTTTCCACGGCTGCCGCGATGGCACTGCCCATACCGATGCCCATGACGCCCCAGGTCCCGACATCCAGCCGTTTGCGTGGCTGGTACATATCGATGATGCTGCGTGCGAAATCGAGCGTGTTTGCACCTTCGTTGACGAGGATGGCATCCGGCCGTTCTTTAATGATCGTGCGCAGCGCACCGAGCGCGCCGTGGAAATCCATCGGCATGTTGTTGTTCCGCAGTTTTGGCGCCATCTTTTCTAGGTTGGCCTGTTTCTTCGCGTTGATCGCATCGGTCCACCCAACGGGCGGCGGCGGCCAATCGCCCCCCATGGCTTCATGCAGGGCCGAGACGCAGGAACCGATATCGCCGACCACGGGGGCCACGATTCCGACATTGCTGTCCATCTCCTTGGGCTCGATGTCGATCTGCACAAACTGTTTCGGCTGATCGCCCCAGGTCTTGCCCTTGCCGTGCGACAAGAGCCAATTGAGGCGGGCGCCGATCAGCATCACCACATCGGATTCCTTCAGCACGAGCGAGCGCGCCGGGCCCGCCGAGAGCGGATGCGTGTCAGGCAACAGCCCCTTGGCCATGCTCATGGGCAGATAGGGAATGCCGCTTTTCTCCACCAGCGCGCGGATGTCGTCATCGGCCTGAGCGTAGGCGGCGCCCTTGCCGAGGATAATCAGGGGCCGCTTGGCGCACTTCAGCACATCGAGCGCGCGCGCGACCGATTCCGGCGCGGGTAGTTGGCGCGGCGCGGCATCGGTGATTTTGACCAGCGATTTGGCGCCAGCTTCCATCTCCATGGTCTGACCCAGGAGCTGCGCCGGCAGATCAAGATAGACGCCGCCCGGCCGGCCGGAAACGGCCGCGCGGATGGCGCGCGCAATCCCGATGCCGATGTCTTCGGCATGCAGTACGCGGAAGGCCGCCTTACAGAGCGGCTTGGCGATGGCCAGTTGGTCCAATTCCTCGTAATCCCCCTGTTGAAGGTCAACGATCTCGCGCTCAGACGAGCCGCTTATCAGGATCATCGGAAAGCAATTGGTCGTGGCGTGGGCCAGTGCCGTCAATCCGTTAAGGAAACCGGGAGCCGACACCGTCATGCAGACGCCGGGCTTTTTCGTCAGAAAACCGGCGATCGCGGCCGCATAGCCCGCGTTCTGCTCGTGCCGGAACGAGAGAACGCGCATGCCTTCGGCCTGCATATAACGGCCCAAATCCGTGATCGGAATACCGGGTACGTTATAGATCGTGTTGATATCGTTGAGCTTGAGCGCGTCGATGACAAGATGAAAGCCGTCCGTCAATGTCCCGGGCCCGGGTCCATCGGATGTTTCTCGAGCGATTCCATCAATTGCCGTGCTCGATCCTTTGCCCGACATGTGTGCCTCCCAATTTTCGTCGACCCGACCAGCGGGCCACTACCCTTATTCCAAGTATTCGACGTGTTTCTTGATGTGGGCGCCCAGGTTCAACGTGTGTTCGCGAACGAGGCGTTCCGCCAGGTTGGCGTCACGGGCTTCCAGGGCTTCGATGATGTGCATGTGGTCGATGATCGACCGTTTGGCCCGGTCATCCTCGGATATGGTCCTGGCCCGGATGGAACGCATGTGGATGAACAGGTTTTCCGCCGTTTTCCACAACAGTTCGCAGCAGCTCAGTTTCAGGATCGCCTGGTGGAACTGGATATTGGTTTCCGAATATTCGTCGATATGGCCTTGCACCTCCTCGCCCTTGAAGGTGGCGAACAGCTTCCGCAGCGAGGCGATTTCCTGGTCGGTGGCGTTCTCGGAAATCAGGCGCGCCGCCATGCTTTCCAGGGCCGCCCAGACCAGGATCATTTCGAGGATTTCCTGCTTGGTCTTGCGCACGATATAGACGCCCCGGCGGGGCACGATATGGACCAGCCCTTCCTGTTCGAGACGGGCCAGGGCCTCGCGCACCGGGGTGCGGCTGATTTCCAGTTTTTCCGAAAGCCGGCGTTCGTCGAGACGCAGCTCGGCATCGTCGGCGTAGATGTTCATCGACGTGATCGCCTGCTTCAAGGAATCGTAAATCTTATCCTTCAAGCTGAAATTGGCGTCGATAGGTTCGACCGACAACTCGGCGTGAGCCATTTTCTTTTCCGACAAATCAATGGCCTTCCAAGACCAGGGTGAAAGGCCGACAAAACCCTTTCCGGCTCCTCCGGCCAGCTCCTCCGGATAGGGCCAAAATCAAGGATATTCCTTTGGTATACAATACTCCAGATACCAAATTTGGCAAGCCGGAAACACCAAAATCCGCCGCTTTCGGGGCCATCGGCCGCCTCCTTTTTTCCCCAGGCGCGCCGCCTGCCGCAAGGGGCCGGGGGGTCTTGATTTAGGCTTTTACCCGGCTTGCGTCGGATTCTTGTATTTTTCGAAGGCGATCTTAACCAGCGGCAGGATCAGCAGGATAAAGGCAAGGGCCATGATGACGGCGGCGAACGGCCGGGTGAAGAAGATCAAGAACGAGCCGCTCGAAATCAGCAGCGACTGCCTGAGCGCGGGCTCGGCCAGGGGGCCGAGCACGATGGCCAGCACCGCCGGCGCCATCGGGTAATCGAGCTTGCGCATCAGGTAACCGACGATCCCGAAGATCAGCATCAGCCAGACGTCGTGCATGTCGAGGGTCGGCACGAAGCCGCCGACGATGCACAGGATGAAGATGATCGGCGCCAGGATCGTGAACGGCATCTTCAACACCCAGATGAAGGCCGGGATGAAGGCAATGTTGATCAACAGCGAAAACGTGTTGGCGACGTACAGGCTGGCGATGAAGCCCCAGACGAAATCCGGGTGGTCGGTGAACACCAACGGTCCCGGCTCCAGGCCCCAGATCACCATGCCGCCCAGCAGGATCGCCGTCGTCGGCGAACCGGGAATGCCGAGCGTCAGCATCGGCAGCATGGCCCCGGTGGAGGCCGCGTTGTTGGCCGATTCCGGCGCCACGACGCCGTTGATGTTGCCCTTGCCATAGGTCTCGGGGTTATTGGACGCGGTCTTGGCGACGCCGTAGGCCATCAGCGAACCCGGCGTCGCCCCGGCCGCCGGCAGGATGCCGACGAAATAGCCGAGGAACGACCCCATCATCATCATCCTCCAGGTCCCCAACAGTTCCCGAAGGGTGTCCATGATTCTGCGGAAGTTGACGGTCGCCTGCGAGATCATCACCTCGCCCTTGGAAATCTCGATCGTCCACAGCATCTCGGCGATGCCGTAGATGCCGATGGCCAGGACCAGGAAGTTGATGCCGTGGAAGAACCCGGGGATGCCGCCGAAGATCAGCCGCGGCTCGCCCGAGATGATGTCCAGCCCGACGGCGCCGAATACCAGCCCGATGCAGATGGAGAAGAGGGTTTTCGGGATGTCGTCGCCGCCCAGCCCGACGAAGGTGGCGAACGCCATCAGCATCAAGGCGAATATCTCCGGCGCGCCGAAGGTCAGCGCGATTTCGGCCAGCGGCGGCGCGAACAGGGTGAACAAAACGACGCCGACGCTGCCGCCGACGAATGACGCCGTCGCCGCCGCCACCAGCGCCTTGTCGGCCTTGCCCTGCAAGGCCATGGGCCGGCCGTCGAAGGTCGTCGCCACCGCCGTCGAGGCGCCGGGTATACCGAGCATGATCGAACTGATGGCGCCGCCGTACATGGCCCCGTAATAGATGGCGCCGAGAAAGATGATGGCGCCCGTCGGCGGCACCAGGAAAGTCATCGGCAGCAGGATGGCGACGCCGTTGACCGAGCCCAGCCCCGGCATGGCGCCGATGAACAGGCCGATGGCGCAGCCGCCGATGATCAGCGCCAGGTTGAGCGGCTGGAAGGCGATGGCGAAGCCGTTGAGGAGAAGGGCAAGGGTTTCCATAGGCGTCCGGGATTCAGGTCAGAGTGTCAAAAGACCGGTGGTTATGTTTGCGGTTAGGCGGGATCAATGGAAAACGGGATTAATAGAAAAAGGCGAAAATAGGTTCGAACCAGGGATCGGTGTACCCCTTGGGCAATGTCTTCTGCAGCGCGATCTCAAAAAACAGGAAAGTCACGATCGGCGTGACCAAGGCGAACGCGCCCGTCAACCGCCACGAATGCCTGCCCATGAAACGCAGGTAAAAAATCAGGAAAAGCGGGATTGCGCCGTAGGCGCCGACGATGTGGAACAGGCCGATCATCACGGTCAGCCCGCCGGCGTTGAGCATGAACACGCGGAAGGTCCGCTTGTCCATGTAGAGTTCCTCGGACCGGGATTCAGGCGTCAGCCGCTTGATCCCGCGGATGACGATGGCAATGCAACACAGCAGCATCGCCGCCGCCAGCCAGAAAGGCCATGCTCCGCCGCCGGGTCCTTCTTCCGGAATCCAGCCGATGGGAAGTTCGGCGCTCTTCCACATAAGGTAAAGGGAGAAGATCCCCATAACCACGCCCATGACGATCTCAGCCACGCGCATGGCGGTGATCCTCCCCCAAATACCTTCGTGTCGCCGCTACAAGAAGCCGAGCTACTTAATGGCGCCCATCTTAATCAGGATAGCCTTCTGGACTTCCTTTTCACGCAACCAGTAACTCATCAGAGCGTCGCCGGTGAGGAAATCACCCTGCAGGCTCTTCTTCTTCATGTAGCCCTGCCACTCCGTGGAGTCGAAGATCTTCTTGAACAGGCCCTGGTAGTACGCGGCGGCTTCCTTTTTCATGCCCGGCGCGCCGACGACGGTGCGCTGCATGAAGTAGACGAAGTCCTTGCCCAACTCCTTGAAAGTCGGCGCGTCCGGGAACAACGGCAGGCGTTTTGGCGTGAACGCCCCAATCGGAATGGTCTTGCCGGCCTGATAGAAGCCAAGCTGCTCGGACGGGTTGTTGACCGTCGAGTCGGCGTTTTTGCCGGCCAGTTCCTTGGCCACGCGTCCGCCGCCCTTGTAGGGGACGTACTTCATGTTGAGGCCATAGGCCTGGTTCAGGAAGTCGGTCAGGATGTTGTCTTCCGAGTTCTTGCCGGTGCCGGCCATGATCCAGCCATTGCCCTTGGCCTTGGCCGCCTTGACGAACTGATCGACGGTGGTGATGCCGGAATCCTTGTGGACCCACAGCAGGAACGTGTCTTCGGCCATCCGTCCGACCGGGGTGAAAGTCTTGATGTCGATTCCCAGGCCCGGCTGCAACAGCGGCGTGGTGTAGAAGCTGTTGAGGGTGAACATGATGGTGTGGTCCGGATCCTTGGCGTTTTTGACGTGGACCAAGGCTTCGGCGCCGGATCCGCCCGGCTTGTTGACGGGCGTGAAGGGCTTCGATGATAATTTGTTCTTGGCGATGATGGTCTGAATGAAACGAACCGCCTTGTCGGCGCCCCCGCCCTTACCGGCCATGATGACGAATTCGACCGGCTTTTTGGGTTCCCAGGCCTTGGCGGAATCCGCCGACGCGACCGTGAACCCAAGCCCGAGACCCAAAGTAAGTCCCAAACTCAAAAGCTTGTTACCAAATTTACGCATTTTATACTCCCAAGTTTAAACCGCCCGCCGTTTATCGAATTGGATTCGACATCGGCGACCGTTTTCGGTGCCTTCACCTGATAAAGTGTTCAGTCCCCCGTTTGGGACGTGAAAGGCGTCCAGCCTTGTTGATACCCCAAATGACGCATACCAAAGAATTGGCATTAGGTATACCAGCGGACTATGCCAAACCACCTTGCTTCATACAATAAGTTTTCGGACCCGATGTCCAATAATATTATCACCCGGGTCCGGGCATCTTTCGCGGCGGTAAATTCCCGATCCTGACAAGCTTGCGGAAACCGAAATTCCCCTTCCCGGGGTTTCCCTTCCGGGGTCAAACCTTTTCCGCCGTTTTGAATTCCTGTCCCCCGGCCGCGGCCGCGGACCCCTGGCCACATGGCCCGGACGGGCCTAGTATGGACAACCCTATTGCCTGCCCCCGGCCCTTGGCATATGGGATGCCAGAAGCCGGCGAGCCCCAGAACCGGCCAAAAACAGGGGTGGCGCCCGCTACCAAGCCGGTGCACTATCTGAACGGGGCTGAACGGGGCTGAACGGGGCCTGAACGGGGCTGAACGGGGCTGAACGGGGCCTGAACGGGGCTGAACGGGGCTGAACGGGGGATTCCTGAAACCGGAAGAATACGGCTGATGAACCTGCATGAATACCAAGCCAAGGAACTGCTCAAGCAGTACGGCGTCGCCGTGCCGCCGGGGGCGGTCGCCTCGACCGCCGACGAGGCCGCCGCCGCGGCCAAGGAACTCGGCGGCGACTCCTTCGTGGTCAAGGCGCAGGTCCACGCCGGCGGCCGCGGCAAGGCCGGCGGCGTCAAGATGGCGGCGTCGCCCAAGGACGTCGCCGAGGCGGCGGCCAAGATGCTGGGCAGGCGGCTGGTAACGGCGCAGACCGGCGCCGAAGGCAAGGAGGTGCGCCGGGTCTATGTGGAAAAAGCCTGCGACGTCGCCAAGGAGATTTACCTGGCGGCGCTGGTCGACCGGTCCCTCGGCCGAGTCGCCTTTCTGGCCTCGGCCGAGGGCGGCGCCGACATCGAGGAGGCCGCCGCCCGCACCCCCGGCAAGATCCTCAAACTGTCGGTCGACCCGGAAACCGGCCTCGACGACGACGACGCCCGGAAGATGGCCGCCGACCTGGGCCTGACGGGGATGCAGGCGGACGCCGCCCGGTCGGCGATGACCGCGATGTACAAGGCGTTTATCGAAAACGACGCCAGCCTGATCGAGATCAATCCCATGGCCGTGACCGCCAAGGGGGACCTGATTGCCCTCGACGTCAAGATGATCGTCGACGACAACGCCCTCCACCGCCACCCGGAATGGGAAAAGCTTTGGGACGAGGCCGAGGTCGACGCGGAAGAGATCGAGGCCCGGCGGTTCGAACTCAACTACGTGCCCATGGACGGCGACATCGGCGTCATGGTCACCGGCGCCGGTTTGGCGCTCGGCATCCTGGACCTGATCAAGGACCGGGGCGGCAACGCCGCCGACTTCATGGACGTGCGCCCCGTCGCCACCCGCGAACAGGTCGCCGGCGGCATCAAGATGCTGTTCGCCAACCCGAAGGTGAAGGCCGTCCTGGTGGTCGCCATAGGCGGCGGGGTGTTGCGCTGCGACACCATCGCCGAAGGCATCGCCTTGGCCTGCAAGGAAGCCGGCGGCCATGTGCCGGTGATCGTGCGGGCCGCCGGCACGGCCAAGGAACTGGCCGAATTGGCGCTCCGCAACCAGGGCGTCGACGTCATCTTCGCCGACGACCTGGCCGACGCCGCCGATAAGGCCGTCGCCGCGGCCAAGGGAAAGGCCTGATCCATGGGTATTCTCGTCGACGGCGGAACCAAGGTCATCTGCCAGGGGCTGACGGGCGCCACGGCGACGCGGCTGACCGAGCGCGCCATCGCCTACGGCACCAGGATGGTCGGCGGCGTGGTGCCCGGAAAAGGCGGTACCAGCCATCTGCATCTTCCGGTTTTCGAAACCGTGGCCGAGGCGGTCGACGCCACCAAGCCCGATGCGTCCGCCGTTTTCGTGCCCCCGGCCCATGCCGCCGACGCCATGATCGAAGCCATCGAGGCCGAAATTCCGCTCGTCGTCTGCGTATCGGAGCGGGTGCCGGTGTTGGACATGGTCCGCGTCAAGCGCGCCCTGGAAGGCTCCAAGTCGCGGCTGATCGGCGCCAACAGCCAGGGTGTCATCACCCCGGACGCGTGCAAGATCGGCGTCATGCCGGAACGCCCCCACACCGCCGGCCGGGTCGGCATCGTTTCGCGCTCGGCGACGCTCAACTACGAAGCCGTGGACCAGACCACCAACGTGCATCTGGGACAATCGACCTCGGTCGGCATCGGCGGCGATCCCGTCTACGGCATGGATTTCATCGACTGCCTGGAGCTGTTTTTCGCCGACGACGCCACCGAAGGCGTGATCCTGATCGGCGAGATCGGCGGTACGGCCGAGGAAGAGGCGGCCGAGTTCCTGAAGCGCGAAAAGTCGCCCAAGCCGGTGGTCGCCTACGTCGCCGGACTGAACGCGCCCACCGACCGCCGCATGGGCCACGCCGGCACCGTCGACGTGTTCGGCGCCGGCTCGGCGGCGGCCAAGATCGAAGCCCTCGAATCCGCCGGCGCCATCATCGCGCCCGACGCCTCGGCCATGGGCATCACCATGCGCCGGGCCCTGGGTGGACGCTAGGGAATAGACGCCAGGTGCGCCTCCAGGTCGGCCAGGCCTCGCGGCGAGCCGATCTCGTGGAAACGCTCCGCCGCCTCGAACCCCGGCAGTTGGCCGGCTTCGGCCAACGCTCCGTAGACCCGGGCCAGGTCATACGCCTCGCCGCCGGGGATATGGGTTTCGACCACCGCCCGGGTCAGCACCGACAATCCGTAATCGATGTAACGCATGCCGATGTCGGCGGCATCGGCCCGGCCTTTCTCGAACCGGGTGACGAAACCGTCCTCGAAGACCGCGTTGCTGGCATCCCAGCGCCCGTCGTTGCGGTAGACGCTAAGCACCGGCATCGCCCCGCCGCCGGACGCCGCCCACAACGCCCCGACGTCGAGACTCGGATAGGAATCGCCGTAGAGGACCAGAAAGCCGGCGTCCAGAAGCCCCTCGTCGACGGCCAGGCGTACCGCGCCGCCGGTGCCCAGCAGGCGCTCGCCTTCGTCGGCGTAGGCCACTTCCACGCCCCAGCGGCGGCCCGAACCGACGAAGTCCCGCACCTGGGCGCCCTTGTCGCCGATGCCGTAGACGATCCGCGTCACCCCTTGGCCGGCCAGCCAGGTCAATTGATGCTCGGCGAAGGGGCGCCCGGCGACCGGGATCAACGCCTTGGGCAGGTCTTCGGTCAGCGGCCTCATCCGCGTTCCCAAACCGCCGGCGAGGATCAGGCACTGCATGATTATTTTCTAAGCTGCACGATCGAGCCGTCGTAATCGAAGCCGAATTCCATCTCTTGCAACCCCGCCCCGGTCATGGCGGCGCGCAATTTCGGCTTATCCAGCGCATAGAAAAGAAGGAACCCCCCCGAACCGGCGCCGACGAGCTTGCCGCCGAGCGCGCCCTTGGCGAGGGCGAGGTCATGGAGTTCGTTGATGTGGTCGTTGGAGATGCTTTCGGAGCGGGCCTTTTTGCGCTGCCAATGCTCGTTCATCAGGGTCGCGAAACCCTGGGTGTCGCCCTTTTCCAGGCGCTCCTTGATCTTTAGCCCCAGATC
>JADFMB010000079.1:308-11775 GCA_022564115.1 Pseudomonadota bacterium | reverse complement strand
CCATCGGCGCCAGGGCGGCGCGCTCGGCGGCAAACGTCTCGTCCGACCCGGCGGCCGCGGCCATGGCCGTCAAATCGGCCTCGTACCCGCACATCAGTCTTTCGATGACGGCGCGCCGGAGCCTGTCGTCGGCCGTCAACTCGATGCCGCGCACGACGGCTAAATTTCCGTCCCGGATACGGCGCCCGTAATCACGCAGCGGCACGGCGTTCCGCACGTAGCCTTCGCCGAGGCTGCCGATGGACGACGCCCCGAAGCCGAGCAGCACGTCCGCCCCGTCGGTGGTGTAGCCCTGGAAATTGCGCCGCAGGCGCCCCTCGTCCAGGGCCACGCTTAGCGCGTCGCCTTGGCGCGCGAAGTGATCCAACCCGATGGAGCGGTATCCCAGCTCGTTCAGCCGCTTCGCCGCGGCGGCGAACTGGCCGATCCGTTGGGCCGGGCCGGGAAGGGACTCTTCGTCGATCATCCGCTGGTGGGTCTTCATCCACGGCACGTGGGCGTAGCCGAAAACCGCCAGCCGGTCGGGGGCCAGCCGGTGCGCGAAATTTACCGAACGCACTACGTCGCCGGTGCTTTGCTGCGGAAGCCCGTACATGAGGTCGAAGTTGACGGCACCGATGCCGGCGTCCCTGAGCCACCCGACGGCCTTTTCGGTGACCTCGAAGGGCTGGATGCGGTTGATGGCTTCCTGGACGTGGTCGTTGAAATCCTGGACGCCGAGACTGGCGCGGTTGACGCCGGCCCCGGCCAGGACCTCGGCCATGTCCCTGGTCAGGGTCCGAGGGTCGATTTCCACCGCCACGTCGGCATCGGCGGCGAGGTGGAAATGATCGCGTACCGTGTCCATGAGGATGGAAAAGTCGTCGCCCGACAGCATGGTCGGCGTGCCGCCGCCCCAATGCACGTTGACGACGCGCTTAGGCGACTTAAGCCCCCCGGCGGCCTCGGCGGTCATCGCCACCTCGCGGCCGAGCAACTGGGCGTAATCGCCGACCGGCCGGGTGCGCTTGACGATTTTCGTATGACAGCCGCAGTACCAGCACATTTCGGCGCAGAACGGCACGTGGAAATACAACGACAGCGACGACTCCCGGCCGATATTCCCGAGCCATCCCCGGGTGGTGTCCGCCGTCACGCCGGGCTGGAAATGGGGCGCCGTCGGATAGCTGGTGTAACGGGGCACCAGGGCGCCGTAACGCCGATAAAGGGACTCATTCATGGGTTCAGTCTTCATCAGGCCACCCATGCCGCCGTTAAGGATGGGTTTCGTCGGCACCGCCCTTCAAAAGCACCCGGACCTCGTCGTAAATCAGCATCCAGGTTACATACCCACTGCCCTTGCCGGCTTCCTGGAGTTCCCTGGCGCGGCGCTGGGCTTCGGCCGGCGCCTTGTCGCCGAATCGCTCGAGGAAATTCCTGGCGGCAACGGTAATATCGTTGTTGTCGTTCATTTCACCCCCCGATGGCGAACAGGACGGGGTACAAAAAACCCTGAAATAGCAGGGCTGCCCGTTGAAATCTTTTCCGCCTGGATCGGGCCGCATCCTATACACCCATTAGTTCATTCGGCCGAGAGCCTAGAGGGCCGGGCGCCGAACCACCTTGACCTCCGTTAAGTTTCCCCGAACCGGGCGGCGGCAATGATCCTTCGGAAAAAGGGTTTGTTATCGGGGAATCGCCGTATTACCGTTTTTACTGGGTTAAATTGGCCGAAAAGGCCGCAAACCGGGGCGCGTCAAGCCCAACCCCGATGGCGGCGGATGATCGATTGGATGAGGGACCATCGATGAGCGTGAGCGGAAAATCCTCGGATTGCGGAAACTGCTTCACCTGCCAGACGCGCGGGAAGACCGAGTGGTGCGTGCTCTCCGACGATGAACTTGAAATCGTCGATCAAGGCAAGGTGTGCCGCGAATACATGCCCGGCGAGGTGATCTTTCACGAAGGCGATGACTGCCGCGGCGTCCATTGCATCGAACGCGGCCTGATCGGCGTCCGCAAGATGAACGCCGGCGGCAACGAGGTCCTCCTCCGCATCAGCCATCCGGGCGACACCATGGGATACCGGTCGTTCCTGGCCGGCGACGATCACAACAACTCGGCCGAGGCCCTGGAGCCGTCGGTCCTGTGTTTCATCGACGGGAAGACCGTGCATTCGCTGTTGGCAATGAACCCCGCCCTCGGCCTGCGCTTCCTCCGTCACGCGGCCCAGGACCTGAACGCGGCCGAGGAAAAGGTCCTGCAAACCGCCACCTTGCCGGTGCGCGCGCGTTTCGCCCATCTGCTGCTGGTGCTGAAGGAGCGCTACGGCGTCGTCGATGACAACGGGAGCCTGGACCTGGAACTGCCGCTGTCGCGCCAGGACATGGCGGCGATGATCGGCATCCGCCCTGAATCCATGTCGCGGACCATCCGCAGCTTCGAAGATGACAACATCGCCCATTTTTCCGGCCGCCGGGTCCACGTGCCCGACGTCAAGAGCCTTTACGAGGAACTGGAAATCCCCATAGGGCTGTGAGCCGCGCGAAAAAACACGGGACCGTGGAGGTCCCGTGAGTTTAACAGGGAAGCTTATCGTCGGGGGACGAAGGGCTTGAGCGCCCTTAATTCGGGGTTGTGTCCCCGAAACTGTCATCGATATTAAACACTCCCTTCGGCCATCGCCTTGATTTTGGTCAAGTCGGTCGAAGACTGGGCCTTTGGGGCGCTTTCCAGGAGGCCTCGGCTTTTTCTTCCTCCCTCTTTCCCCATTCGTCGATTTTGTCGTAGAGGCGCTGGTATTTCTCGTTGATCAGCTCCCCGAACAGGGGATCGCCGACCCTTTTGGACGCCGCCTCGATCTTGACCCAATCGTCGGCGGTCAGGTGCTTGCTGGCGGCGGGGAAAAACAGGACCTCTTCCATCTGCATGTGATTGCGGGAAAAGTTTAGGAAATCGTTGACCACGTCCAGGAACCAGTCCCTCGGCAACTGCTCGTCCTCGAGCACGTTCTTGAGGGCGTTGGAAAACCGCCGCGTCAGGACCGTCAGCTTGGCGTGCTCCCGCCCGAGATCGCCGACGATATTGCCGGAGGCCGGATCCCGGTCCTTCAGGCGCTGGTAAATCAGGTCTTCCTTGGGATGATGGAACAGTTCGGGATAGTTGAGGCAGTATTCGAGGATGTTCTCGACCAGTTCGTAGTCGGGCAATCCGCCTTCCTTGAACACCTTCATCTCCCGGCCCAGAAGGTCCCACAACCGGGCATTGTCGCGGTGGTCCTGGCGCAGTTCGTCTAGGACTTTGGGCATCGAAAAACCTCGCGTCTTGAGTGTCTTGAGGTTCCTCGATAATCGAAAGCGGTTGGGGCGGCATTGACCCTGGTCAAGTGCGGGGGTCAAGTGCCGGAAAGCGGTCTAGCGTTCCCTGAGCGCGGTCTGAAAGGAGCCCAGGAACGGGTCCGTGAGGTAGGCCAGCACCGAGCGTTGGCCGGTGCGGATGGAAGAAATCACCTGAACCCCCGGCAGCAACTGGTATTTGACGCCGCGGCGTTCGAAGAAGTCTTTTTCAATGGCGATGCGGATCTTGTAGAAAGGCGGCCCGTTGGCGCTTTCGATGGCGTCGGGGCTGACGTGGACGACCTTGCCCTCGATGTTGCCGAAGCGGATGGCGTCCGACGAGGCCAGCATCACCAAGGCCGTCTGCCCGGGATGAACGTAGCCGATGTCCTGGGTCGGCAGCTTGGCCTCGATGATCAGGCGGTCGCCCGCCGGCACCACGTCGACGACGGTGGCCCCGGGCCCCACCACGCCGCCGATGGTGACCACGTAAAGGGTCTTGACGACGCCATCGACGGGCGAGCGGAGCACTTTCCGCTTCAGGGAATCCTCGTATTTCCGCAGCCGGTTGGAAAATTCCTCGAACTCTCGGCGTTTCTTTTCCAGATAATCCTGGGCCTCCTCGCGGAAGGCGTCGCCGATGGAGCCGAGCTTATTTATCGCCTCTTTACGGCCCGACCTGATCCGCCGCAGGCCGGCGGTGTCCTCGCCGATCTTGCCTTTCAACCCCGCCGCTTCCTTGAGCAGGTTCAGGTGCTGCATGCGGTTGGACAACTTCTCCTTCAGCAACTGTTCGGAAATCCCAATCTGTTCCGAAAGCAGGGTCAACCGGTGGCGGTTATTGGTCAGCCGCGCCGTGACCTCGTCGATCTTTCGTTCCTGTTGGGCGACCTGTTGGCGCTGCCCGGCCAGTTGGTTCCTGGCCAGGCTAACGCGGGTGTTGAAGAACGCCGTCGCTTGCTTGACCAGTTCCGGGTGGTCGCGCCGGATGTCGTCGGGAAAGACCGGCGCGTCGGCGCCATTGACCTCGGCTTCGAGGCGGGCGATTTCGGCCCGCAACGACGTGACGCGGGCAGTCAACTCTTCGACGTCGGCGCCGGACGCCAGCGGCTCCAGGTTGACCAGGGCTTGGCCCTTCTTCACGGCGTCGCCTTCGCGGACCAGGATTTCGCGGACGATCCCGCCTTCCAGGTGTTGAATGCTCTTGACCTGGGACGACGGGATGACCTCGCCCACGGCCACCGAGACCACGTCCAGCTTTCCGAAATAACTCCAGGCGAAGAATGCGGCCACGAGGGTGGTGCACAGCGCGAAAAACAGATGGGTCCCGCGTTCGCCGCCGTCTTCGGGAATCTCCGCCGCGGCCAGGGATTTTTGTTGGTCCGGATTCGGGTTCATGACCCGGCCTCCGTGGCCGGCGCCGGCACCGCCTCAAGCGGCACCGGGCCGTCCGCGTCGGTCTTCTTTCGGACCAGCTTCGGCACCGGTTTCGAATCCAAATCGACGTAAAAAGGCGCGGCGGAGAGAATCTGCGGATCGTGGGAAAAGACGACGATAGTGCGCCCGCGCTTGGACAGCTTGTTGATGGTATCGATGACCAACTGAGCGCCTTCCGTGTCGAGGCCCTCGGTCGGGTCGTCGATCACCACCAGCATGCCGTCGGTGGCCAGCGCCCGGGCCAGGGCCAGCCGGCGGCGCACGCCGAGGGACAGGTTGGCGCCGTTGGCGGTCAAGGGGGTATCGAAGCCCTCGGGGCTTTCGTCGATGAAGGATTTGAGCCCGGCGGCGCGGATAAGGTCATTGAGGGCGCCATCATCGAGGTCCGGATTACCGGCCAACAGGTTGTCGCGGATGGTGGCGTTCAGGAAACCGGGTTCCTGCGGCAGATAGCTGATCTGCTTGCGCCACCATTCGGGAACGATCTGGGCCAGATCGACGCCGTCGACCAGGATCTTGCCCCGCGTCGGCTCCAACAGGCCGACGATCAGCCTGGCCAGGGTCGTCTTGCCGGCGCCGTTGGAACCGGCGACGACCAACAGCGCGTTCGGTTCCAGTTTCAGGCTCATGGATTCGAAAAGCGGCGCCCGCTGGCCCGGATGGGCGAAGGCCAGGTCGTGCAACTCGAGCGCGCCTGAGTATTCGCCGAGCGCCGAGCCTTCGGTCCGTTCCTGGGGCACCTTGGCGAACTCGCGCAGCATGGCCAGCGCCTGGCGCGCCTTGACGAAGGACTCGCTCATCTGCGCCAGCTTGATGATCGGCCCCAGGCCGCGGGCGGCGAGGATGTTGGCGCCGATCATGCCGCCGACGTCCAGTTGGCCCTGGACCACGAGGACGGCGCCGGTGGCGATGACGGCGACGCTCATCAACGCCTGGGCGCTGATGCTGAGCGTCTGCACCATCCCCTGGCGGCCCATGACGGTGCGGTGCAGCCTTTGGAACAGCGCCGATTCGTCGCGCCACTGGCGGCGGATGAAATCTTGCGCGTTGAAGGCGCGGACCGTGTCGGCGGCGGTGATGGCGGAGCCGATCAGGGTGCTGCGCCGCCCGCCGGTGGTCAACATGTCGCGGGTGGGGGCGCGAAGGGTCGCCATGGTCATCAACGCGACGGCGAAGACGACAATCAGGAACACGGCGACGATCACCGCCAGGGTCGGGCTCAGCAGGAACAGCGCGGCGACGAAGATCAGCGCGAACGGAACGTCGAACAATGCGGCGACGTTGGGCGCCGCATAGGTGGTCTGGATGGTGTCGGCGCCGGAAACGATCTGCTGGCGCAGCCCCGGCGCCAGGGCCTCGCCGGCCGCCGACTTGGCGCCGGTGAGCACGGCGAAGGCGGAATTGGTCAGCCTCTGGTTGAAGGGGGCGTTGACGCTGGCGGCGAGGCGCAGGCGGACCTGACGGAAGCCGAATTCGAGCAGAATAGCGATGATGGTGCCGGCGGCCAGGGTCGCCAGGGTGGCATCGACCCCGTGGGCGATATAGCGGTTCAGCACCTGGATGACGAACAACGGCGACGCCAGGGCCAGGATATTGGCCAGCAGCGAGGCGGCGATCATTTCCGAAAAGATCGCCGGGCGGGTCAGCAGGCGGGCGAAAAGTTCCTTCATGCGTTTCCGACTTCCCAGGTTCGCTTACGGTGGACCCGGCCCTTCAGGCCGGGGAGCCGGAGCATAGCACGGCTTAAGGGGAAAAACATTGTATTGTCAGTTGGTTAATGACCGGCCGGCGGCCCCAAAACCCGGAACCCGCCCGGAACCCGCCCGGAACCCCGCCCGGAACCCCGTCCGGAACCGACAAGCGCTTTATCGCAAAAGGAAACCTTCCTGGAATCCCAAGGTGGGCATCGGTGGACATCGGTCGGTATTCGGTGTGCAAACGGTGGTCATTGGGCGGACATTGGGTGGTTGTCGGGTGGCGGTTTCAAAGGACCCGGGCGCATCTCAACGTACCCCTGAGCGATTGGGGGTGAGCCGTTTATTCTTATTCACGATGTCAAAGAGCGATATTCGCAAAAAGAACGAATAAAGTACATAGGCACGCCGGCGGAGTTTGTCAATAGCGCCAAAACGATAAACCAGCAACGGATATGCGGATATGGCGGATATGGCACGGATATGGGGTCAGGTCTTGCATTGCCACATCGGCGCCCTTCGGGGCCTTGGCACGGATATGGGGTCAGGTCTTGCATTGCCACATCGGCGCCCTTCGGGGCCTTGATCACCCGCCACCTTCGGCCCGATTCACAGCCCGGCTGACGGTGCTGTAATGGACTCCAAAATGGCGAGCGATGGCGGCCAGACTGTATGCGCCGGAGGCATAAGCCCGGGCCATGGCCTGGCGGGGATGGATCCCCCCGGCTTGGTATTCGGCCAGAGGCCGGGCCGCCGGGCGCCGTTGCGCAAGGGGTATCTCCGCCAAGGTTCCATCCTCGGCGAGGCCATCGTGGAATTCGCGGACAAAGTTCTCGCCGCCTAAAAAGACTTGATGGCGCAGGCCGTCCCATGGCCCGGCGGCCATTTTTCCCTCGGCGACGAAGCCGGCGTAATTTTTCATCGCGGCTTTCCGTCGGCGGGCGAATTGCCCCAGAATCCAGCCGGTGGTCAGCCAGCCCGGAGAGACGGCTTCGCCCGCCGTCGCCAGAAAGCTGCTCCATGGCCAGTCGCCCGCCCGGCGCGCCAATCCGGCCCGGACCGGATTGAGGACCACGTAACGGACGAGTTCAAGAAGATGGGCTTCCTTCTCCACCAGGATAGCCTTGTAGCGGCCCTGGAAAACGTGGCCGACCCGCCCGTGGGCGCGGTTGAAGCGTTGGCTGTAAACGCCGTTCAGGTGGCGCATGCCGCGTGACAGGTTGGCTTGCGGCGTTTCCACGAGTAAATGGTAGTGGTTGCTCATCAGGCAATAGGCATGGCATAGCCAACCGCAACGCTCCACCGTCCGCTCCAGGACGGAGAGGAAATTCCGCCGGTCCGCGTCATCGACGAAGATGTCGGCGCGCGCGTTGCCCCGCGCCGTGAGGTGATACAGCGCCCCGGGAAACTCGATACGCAGGGGACGAGACATGAGAATAACTTAAACGGCAAAATGTGGCAATGCAAGATCCCAATTTTGCCCTCGATGTTCCCTTCCTATCCTAAATACTCCGAGCTCGCCCTTCGCGTCTGACGATTTCTTCCGTGCTAATACCCTGCTTCAGCATTTCGATTCCCCCTCGTATGACCATGGACGACCCTGACGCCAACGCGACTCGGCGACTATCAGCGTCGAACACCTCCGCTTCTGCAACGCGAATGGTCCTGCCGCTATGGCGTACCGAAGCAGACACGGTAAGTTTCCGGCCATCCAACTTGACAGGCCTTAGGAATCTGATCTGCAAATCCAACGACGCGGCCACTGCATCAGCGATTGTTCTGGCCCTGGCCGGTTCTGAGTTGGTGGCCCGGACCTCCAGGAATTGGGTTTCCGGGACCAGCCGGGCAGACACCGCGCCCTCGATCTCATCCACGCTCAAAGGAAGCGCAAACTGGTCGATTGCACCTTTCAACATGGGTCTGGTCACGACCAGACTGGGATAATTGGCAGTGGAGGCGCCGCCTTCCAAAAGCATGGTAGCCGTCGCCTGGTATTTCGGCGCCGGGGAAGGTGAAGTCAGACCGGTGCCGGCCGTGATTGCGCCGATCAACAACGGCAACGCAAGAAATACCCACCACCATCGGTAAAATGCGGTCAAAAACTCTCGAAGGTCCAACGCCTCGTCTCGCATCGACTTGCCCGCTCCCTTTGGATTATCTTTGGGATGCACCCCCTGGGATTGCCTGCATGGAGAATGGGTCATCTGCCACGGCCCGGTCTCGCGCCCCGCTTCAGGTCTTCCTGGTTCTATGGGGACAACCATCATCCCCGGTATAGGCCAGGGGATTTCCGGCGCCTGCCCGATCCCGTCATCAAGCCGTGACCTTCTTCTTTTGTATCATCGTCTTCCCCTTTACCGGAGGGTGCTACCACCCTGGCCCCTGGGATCGAACCCATGGGTTTTGTTGAAAAACCCACCAAACGGGACAGCTATTGGTGCTCTTTGCAGTCGATTCGGCTCCACAACCATTGGCCGCCGGGGCCGGCTAACCAACAAATTGAGGTGGTATCCATGGTGAAATCACCATTGTGCCCCTTGCTGGAACGGGCTATAATGCCGCAAGTCCTTCAGGTTGTTGCGGCCTGATACGCATCATGTTAAACACTTATCCCTACACTTCGTTGTATTTATTGAAATATTGCTGACTTACGTAGCGCCTGAAACCAAATATGCCTTGGTGCGTCGCTGGGCATTGCGAACCGTGTTCACCTCGGCATTGGCCGGCTGGATGGCGCTGATTTTCAACCTGTCGTCGCTACCTGATGAGCGAGTTTCGCTGGTGGGGCCACAGTTGGGGCAATACGCAGCCTACGACGTTCCCTGGTTCGGTAGCCTGCGCAGCATCCTGGGCCATTTGCTGCTCTTCGGAATACTTGCCTCTTTCATACAGGCCACCATATGGAGTTGGACCACGTATACCAAACGCTCGCTCCGGCTCGCCTTTGGGGTGCTGATCCTTGCCGTCTTGTACGGCATATCCGATGAATTACACCAATCATTCATCGCTGGGCGGAACATGTCTGCGTCCGACGTGCTGGTAGATGCCCTGGGCGCGGCGGTGGCCGTTGCCATATTGCGGCAAGTGGTGAAAGCGGCATACCATACCCCAAATTTTTCTTTCCGACACACGCCGTCCCAAGCATGAATACCCCTCTCTGGGGTGATAAGGCCCCACCCTGGGCCAATCCGTAACTTTGACAAACCACGGCGGTCCTGCGCATGGCGGCTGACTTAGACCAACCCCAGTCGTTCACCCAGGTAGACCGGTCTGGCCTTGGCCGGCGGATTCAAACCTTGCCACAACAATGCCAGGAAGCCTGGCGGCAGGGGATGGCATTGTCGTATCCACCGGAATGGTCCTCCAGCGAAAGCGTCACCGTCTGCGGCATGGGGGGATCCGCCATCGCCGGAGACCTGCTTTCCGGCCTGGTGGCGGCCCAGGAAGGGGTGCCGGTCCGGGTGGTCCGAGGCTTTGACTTCCCCTTCCGCATAGACTCCCGCAGTCTGATCATCGTCTGCAGCTATTCCGGCGATACCCGGGAAACCATCTCCCTGTTCCATAAGGCCATAACAGCAAACGCACGGATCATAGTGGCCGCCGGGGGTGGGCTTATCGCTCAGGAAGCCACACGTGCGGGTATGCCGCTGTTAAAGGTGGATATCCCCGGAGAACCCCGCAGCGCCGTCGGTTACAACCTGATGCTTTTGTTGTCCGCCCTGAACCAACTGGGGTTGTGGTCCATATCCCAAGCCGAAGTGACCGTTTCCCTCGAGGCCCTTGCCCGCCAGGCGACAAGCCTGGAGGAAGAACAGGCGTCCGGCGGCAATCCGGCCAAAGACCTGGCGTTACAGCTTCATGAAAAGCTGATAATGGTCTATGGAGGAGGGTTGTTCTCGGGGTTGGCGCGGCGGTGGAAGACCCAGTTGAACGAAAATGGCAAGGTCTGGGCGTGGCACGAAGAAATTCCGGAGTTGTTGCATAACGCCGTGGAAGCCTACGGTTCGCTGCCCGAAATCAAAAAGGGTCTGTCTGCGGTGATGCTGCGGCCCAACCTGGAGGACGACCCGGCAGCCGACCATTATCAGGTGGTGGAGGAGTTGCTGAAAAGCAATGCCATTCCCCTGCATCTGGTTCAACCGCCGGAGGGTCTACCGCCCCTGGGTCAACTGCTGACCACCATGATGCTGGGGGATTACGTCAGTTATTACCTGGCCATCCTACAGGGAGTAGACCCGTCGCCAACCCCAAATATCGTGTTGGGCAAAGAGCGCCTGGAAAAACTGGGGGACGGCTGACAATAATCTGCCGCTTGATCCGACTCCGGGCCGACCCCATGCCATTTTAGAACCCGAATCAATTGCCGATCTCTCTCAGTGCGCCCCATGCCCATCGCCGTTCCCGTGGTCATGCCCTTCATGACCGTGCCCATGGTGGCCGTCGCCGGCGGAATGGCGTGGCACCGCCATCGGCACTATCATCAGGATGACCGTGGCCACGACATACAGGCCGGCGATGTACAAAAAGGTGGCTTCGATACCACTTGAGTCGAACAATATTCCAGCAATGAGTGGGGATGCCGCCGCGAGAGCGAATCTAGAGAAAGAAAACACCCCCAGCGTGCTGGCTACTACACCCTCGCCAATTACGTCCAAGGCTCCCGCGGTTAGGATAGGCTGGTCGCTGAATAGGAATATTCCTAACAGCGCGATTACAACAATCAAGCCTATACCCTCGCCAAATGGCACCAGCAGCGCCGTTAGGACGGCAAGTCCAAGCATGCCGGGAACCAGCACTATCTTTCTGCCCAAACGGTCGGATAAGTAGCCCATAACTGGAGTGGATACGATACCCACTCCCACCAGAAGGGCGATATGTAGCCCCAAAGACGGCTTACTCATCCCCAGTTGGGTTTCAAGGCCCAGGTACAACGCCAGGAACGGCAGAAACGCCACATTGGCCATACCCCGAAGTCCCGCGACCGTCATGATTCCCCACAACCGGGGGTGCTCTTTGAACGAT
>JADFMB010000079.1:0-298 GCA_022564115.1 Pseudomonadota bacterium | reverse complement strand
TGCTCCCGGAAACTAGTCGGCGCGGTGGTCTGGGTCCCGGTCCTGCCAATATCACGGAACGCCCAAAAAACCACGAAGGTCAATAGGAGCGGAACCACCGCGTATATGCTAAGGATTCCTCTCCAACTAAGGACCAATAGGAGTCCTCCGGTTAATGCCGGGCCCAAAACGTCTCCGATGTTCCCACCGACTCCGTGGAAGGACAGCGCGGATCCCCGGCGGTGGGCGAATTGGTATGACAGGGCCGCAGTTGCCGGAAGATGCCACATAGACGCTGCCATCGCCACTACACCCATCC
>JADFMB010000078.1:9214-11777 GCA_022564115.1 Pseudomonadota bacterium | reverse complement strand
GAAGCCTTGTTGCAACAGGGCGACAACGACCTTTACAACTGGATCACCGGCAAGGCGCCGGTGCCGGCGGCCCATGACCTTGACCTGATGGCGTGGCTGAAAAAGTTTAATAACGTTCCCTGAATGCCCGTGGACACCCTGAAGAAAACCGTCAAACGCTTATCCCAGGCAGGCGGCCGGCTTTTGGTCGGCGGCGTGCCGGAAGGCTTCGACGCCCTTTTGCTGGCCGCGTTGGCCACCGAAGGCGGCGACGTTCTCATGGTTTCCCGCGACGACGTCTCCATGGCCAGAAAGGCCGAGGCCCTGTCGTTTTTCGCCCCCGGCCTGGAAAAGCTCGAATTCCCGGCCTGGGACTGCCTGCCCTACGACCGGGTGTCGCCGCGGCCGGAACTGGTCAGCCGCCGCATCGACACCCTGACGAAGATGTTGCGGCCGCCTGAAAAGGGGATGGGCCGGGTGCTCCTGACGACGGTGTCGGCGTTGTTGCAGCGCGTCCCGCCCAAGGAAGCCTTCGCCGACGCGGTCATGACCCTGAAGGCCGGGCAGCGCCTGGACCCGGCGGCCTTAAGCGGTTTCCTTTCGACCCACGGCTATGTCCGCGCCGACACGGTGATGGAGCCCGGCGAATACGCGCAACGCGGCGGCATCGTCGATGTCTTTCCGACCGGCGCCGCCGAGCCCTTGCGGCTCGATTTCTTCGGTGACGAACTGGAGGCCCTGCGCACCTTCGACGCCGCCAGCCAACGCACCACCGGAAAGCTGAAAGCGGCGGAACTGAAGCCGGTCAGCGAAGTGATGCTCGACGACGGCGCCATTTCGCGGTTCCGTTCCGGATACAGGGTGCTGTTCGCCAAGGCCGGCGACGACGATCCGCTTTACGGCGCCGTCTCCGCCGGACACCGCCACATCGGCATGGAACACTGGCTGCCGCTGTTTCACGAAAAGCTGGAAACGCTTCTCGATTACGCCCCCGAAGCCCGGATTGTCCTCGACCATCAGGCCGAAGAGGCCCGCGACGCGCGGCTTGACTTGATCGCCGAATATTACGCCGCCCGGCGGGGCTTCATGGACGCCAAGCCGAAAACCGGCCTCGGCCCGGCGGGAGCGCCTTATCATCCGGTGCCGCCGGAGGCGTTGTTTCTCGATGCCAAGGATTGGGACCGCCTGTTGGCGGACCGCCCCGTGGCCGGATTGTCGCCCTTTGCCGTGCCGGAGGATAGCGGCAACGTGGATGCGGGTGGACGCGCCGGACACGACTTCGCCGACGTCCGCGTCAAGCCCGACGCCAACGTCTTCGACGCCCTTCGCGACCATGTCCGCGAACAGCAGGCCGAAGGCCGCCGCGTCGTCATCACCGCCTTTACCCAGGGCTCGATGGACCGCTTGGCCTCGCTGTTGGACGAACACGGGCTTTCGGGCCTGAAACCGGTCGAAAAGTGGGAGGACGCGGCCGCCCTCGACACCAGGCAGACGGGATTGGCGGTGGTCGGGCTGGAGCGCGGGTTCGTCGCACCCCTGGAGTCCGGGGGGCTGGCGGTCATTACCGAACCCGACATCCTGGGCGACCGCATGAGCCGCCCGTCCCGGTCCCGGGTCAGGGCCGAGAACTTTATCGCCGAGGCATCGGTGCTCGGCCCCGGCGACCTGGTGGTCCACATGGACCACGGCATCGGCCGTTTCGACGGGCTGGATACCATAAAGGTCGGCGGCGCGCCCCACGATTGCCTGCGGCTTCTTTACGACGGCGGCGACAAGCTGTTTCTGCCGGTCGAGAACATCGAGGTCATTTCGCGCTATGGCTCCGAGGAAGCAGGCGCCCGGCTCGACCGGCTCGGCGGCGCCGCTTGGCAGGCCCGCAAGGCGCGGCTGAAGGAGCGCATCCGCGACATGGCCGACGAGCTGATCCGTGTCGCCGCGGCCCGGGAGTTGAAAACCGGCGTGCGGATCGCCGTCGAGGAGGGACTCTACGAAGAATTCTCGGCCCGTTTTCCCTATACCGAGACCGAGGACCAGGCCAGGGCCATCGACGACACCATGGCCGACTTGGCGTGCGCAAGGCCCATGGACCGGCTGATCTGCGGCGACGTCGGTTTCGGCAAGACCGAAGTCGCCCTTCGCGCCGCCTTCGCCACCGCGCTGGACGGCCGCCAGGTGGCGGTGGTGGTTCCGACGACGCTGCTGTGCCGGCAGCATTTCCAGACCTTCGGCGACCGGTTCCAGGGCCTGCCCGTGCGGATCGAGCAAATCTCCCGGCTGGTGACGGCGAAGCGGGTCCGCGAGGTCAAGGCAAGTCTCGCCGATGGCACCGTGGACATCGTCATCGGCACCCACGCCCTGTTGGCCAAGGACGTTGAATTCAGGGATTTAGGGCTCCTGGTCATCGACGAGGAGCAGCATTTCGGCGTTTCCCACAAGGAGCGGTTGAAGAAACTGAAGGCCGACGTCCACGTGCTGACCCTGACGGCGACGCCGATCCCGAGGACTTTGCAACAGGCGTTGACGGGACTTCGCGAAATGAGCCTGATCGCGACGCCGCCGGTGGACCGGTTGGCGGTGCGCACCT
>JADFMB010000078.1:0-9161 GCA_022564115.1 Pseudomonadota bacterium | reverse complement strand
GGCGGGCAGACGTTTTTCGTCTGCCCGCGGGTCAGCGATCTGGACCGGGTGGTGGCGGCGTTGGGGGATTTGGTGCCCGAGGTCACGGTCGCCGCCGCCCACGGACGCTTAGGCGCCAGGGACCTGGAATCGACGATGACCAAGTTTTACGACGGCGCCTTCGACGTGCTGGTTTCGACCAACATCATCGAATCCGGGCTCGACCTGCCGGCGGTCAACACCATCGTCATCTACCGCGCCGACATGTTCGGACTGGCGCAACTCTATCAGCTACGCGGCCGCGTCGGGCGGTCCAAGGTCCGGGCCTATGCCTATCTGACCTTGGCGCCGGGCCGCATGCTTTCGCCGGCGGCGGAAAAGCGCCTCGAGGTGATGCAGACCCTGGATACCCTGGGCGCCGGATTTTCGCTGGCCAGCCATGATCTCGACATCCGCGGCGCCGGCAACCTTTTGGGGGCCGAACAGTCGGGCCATATCCGCGAGGTCGGCATCGAGCTTTACCAGCAGATGCTGGAGGAAGCGGTGGCCGAGGCCCGGGGGCTGGCCCAGGGAGTGAATGGGGGCCGCAAGGCCGACGACGACTGGAGCCCCGCCATCGCCGTCGGCATTCCGGTGATGATCCCGGATTCCTACGTCGGCGACTTGACCGTCCGCATGGGGCTTTACCGGCGCCTGGCCTGGCTGTCGGAAGGCGACGAAATAGACGCCTTCGCCGCCGAGTTGATCGACCGCTTCGGGCCGCTGCCGGACGAGGTGGAGAACCTGTTGCAGGTCGTGGCATTGAAAAAGCCGTGCCGCGAGGCCGGGGTCGAAAAGGTCGATGCCGGGGTCAGGGGCGCGGTGGTGTCGTTCCGCAAGGACCATTTCGCCAACCCGGCGGGGCTGGTGGCGTGGATCACCGGCCACGGGGAGACGGTGAAGCTCCGGCCCGATCATACCCTCGTCCTCATGCGCGATTGGGAAACCCCCGCCGAACGGATGAAAGGGGTCCACTATCTGATCGGGGAACTGGCGCGCATCGCCGGTGAAGGGGAGGGCACGCCTTCCGGCGGCTAATGGACCAGGGTTTTGTCCGCCGGCGCGGCGATGGAAGCGGCATCCCCGACGGTCAGGCCCAAATCCCATCCCGCCTTGGCGGTGGTTTCGATCAACAGCTTGCACAGCGCGTGCAGCAGGTTCTTGTTGAAGGCCAGCTTGATTTCCGAGCCCGTCTGGGTCTTCAACACCAGCCGCGTCGAGCCGCCGTTTCCCGGTTTCACGGAACCGCCGATCACCAACAGCGGGTCCGAGCCGGGGGTCACGTTTTTATATCCTTTTTCGGGTCCGCGTGAGAAATCGGCGCCGCTGACGGCCTTCTGGTGCTCCATGGCCAGGACCGCCTTCTTGACCTTGGGCAACAGGTCGCGTTTCAGATCGGGTTGTTTTTCCAAAACATTGATCAGCGCCGCCCACAGCACGCGCACGAAGCGGCGGGTCAGCATAAGCTGATATTCCTTCTTGTCCGTGGTCCCGACGCGAAGCAACAGCCGGTCCTGTTCGGCCAAGTAGCTCATGGTGATTTGATGAAGCGCGCTCGGCATGATCGGGTCCTTGAGGTTTTAGGCCGGTTTTCAGGACTCCAGACCATAGCCTCTATGAGCCCAGGTCGAAAGGCCGGCCTGGCGCCGAAACCCCGGGCTTCAGGCCGCGTCTTCGGTGGCCAGCGCGGCGTCCAGCATGCGGGCCAGAACCTGCGGCTCCTGGGCACCGGAGATGACGAATTTGCCGTTGAAGGCGAACGATGGCACGCCGTTGATGCCGAGACGGTGGGCGCGGACGTTTTCATCATGGATGGTGCGCACGTCGGCGTCGGTTTTAAGATAGGCCTCGACTTTCTCGGCGTCGAGCCCGTTGGCGGCGCCGATTTCGGTGAGGACGCGAAGGTCCCCGATATCGCGGCCGTTGATGAAGAATTCAACGAACAGCGCCTCGGCCACCTCGTCGGCGAGCCCGCGTTTTTGAGCGAAGCGAACAAGGCGGTGGGAATCAACCGAATTGGGCGTCTTGCCGATGCGGTCGAAGGCGAAATCGATCTCCACCGACTGGCCGGCCTCGCCGATGGCCCCGTAGATGCGGCTGATTCGGGATTCGCTGCCGAACTTCTTGACCAGATACGCGGTGCGGTCAATGCCTTCCGGCGGCATTTCCGGATTCAGCAAAAACGGCCGCCAGTTGGGTTTGACCCTGATTTGCGGGCGCATGGACAGGGCTATTTCCAGCCGCCTTTTGCCGATATAGCACCAGGGGCAGACGGTATCGAAGATGATGTCGATTTCCATTCGATCGCGGTTCCGTAACGGTGGCGGGAATAGCCTAACGGGTGTATGAAAATGTAACCGTTTCTTGTCCCCGCACCAAGGAGGAAGAGAACCTTGAAAGCCGTGCCGATCATGATTTTCGCCGCCATCCTGGCGTCGCGGGCGGGGCCGGCCCAGGCCATCGAACTCAATCCCTTTTCCGCCATCAAGGGCGCGGTGGAAGCCATCTTCGAGGACCGCTCCGGCGACGATATCGCCAAGGACCTGGAGATCAAGGTCAAGATCACCGCCGAGGTCATCGACAAGATGGGGACGGACGCGATTTCCATCGGCGTCGATGTTTACGAACAGGACGTGATGCTGTCCGGCGTCGCCGAGAACGCCAAGCAAAAGGCGGAAGCCGAAAAGCTGTCCCGGGCGGTCGAGGGGGTGAAGAAGCTCTACAACGAAATCCTGGTCATCAAGGCCATTGACAAGAAGAAAGGCGCCGTCGAAGGGTTCGTCGACGACACCGTGATCGAAAGCAAGATCAACGCGTTGTTGCTGGATGCCGGGGGCGTCAACGTCACCAACTTCCGCTGGCGTTCGGTCGGCGGGCGGGTCTATCTGTTCGGCCGCGCCCTTTCGAAGGCGGAACTCAAGAAGGCCATCGGCATCGTCAGGGACATCGAGGGCGTCGCCAAGGTCACCAGCCACGTCAAGGTGCGGCCCAAAAGTTGACGGATGATGGCGGATGGGGTGGGATTCGAACCCACGAGGAGCGTTAACCCCTGCCGGTTTTCAAGACCGGTCCCTTCAACCACTCGGGCACCCATCCGTACCTACAGTGCCAAGTCCTAGTGATTTGGGCCGCCAGCGTAAACCCCGATTGCGGATGAACCGTTAACGGTGCACCTTTGTTTGTTCCTGGGACTGCCGCCAAGGCACGGGACGGCCGAATAACCGGGCATGACCAAAAACCACGGCGGCGGAGACCATCCGGCGTTATTTATTCACCGTGCGCTGTCCGGTGCCGTGTTGCGCGAGGTTCCGATTTCCATTATGGATTCCAGATACGCAGGTGAAAGATGACCGGACACGCGCAATTGGCGAAGTTTATCGACCGCACTTATGGCGAGACCCTCCAGCTTCTCGAAGAGGCTCGGGATTACAGCGTTCATGACTGGAAGGAAGAGTCCGATCACCTTCCCGCCATTGAAACCATCCAGGTCAATAAGGAACGGATGCGCCTGACCGCCCGGTTGAGCGTGATCATGGCCTGGCTGATGGTCCATAAGGCCGTTTCGGCGGGGGAGATGACCCCCGCCCAGGCCCAGTCCGACACATATCATTTGACCGCCCATGATGTGTGCCTGCCCGGCGATAGCGCCGAAGAGTTGAAACTTCCGGATCGCCTGAAAAGATTGCTGAACCGCAGCTTTGAGCTTTACGGCCGGGTGTCGAAAATGGACCGGATGGCCCAACGGCAGTTTGCCAAGGGCGTCTGAGGGGCGGGCAGGGCATTTCCCAGGCCGGCAAGCAAAACGGGCCGCGGCTGAATTAACCGCGGCCCGCTTCGTTGTCGGCGTTATCCTTGCGTCGGCGACCCTTAGGTGTTTAGTCCCGATCCACCACAGACCGGGGCTAAACACCTAGCCCTCATGAAACCGTTCTGGACCGTTTTTCCAATGACCTTTGCGGGGAAGGGCTGTTCGCCGTGACGGTTGAGTATCGGGAATGTGATTTAACAGCGATTCCTGGAGCCGCTATGGTCGTTCCCTTGGTTCGTTAGAGCATGATGCATTTAGGATGGCTTATGTTTCATGCTCTATCTTATTGATATTACGCAAATTCATCGTCGCGGATTGATTCAATCTGCTCGGGATTTGCTCTAACAGGCTGCTGAAAAACTATTTTTAGGCCGTTTGAGCGCAAGATCGATTCAAGATCGGACGGTTTTAAGCAAGAATGAGTCATAAAGGATGCACCCACGATTCTTTTGTTGCGCCAAGCCGATCACCGGCAGAGTTTTTCAGCAGCCTGCTAAAGGAGGCAACGGAGCCGTGAGAAGCGCTTTGATTTTGACCGTTTTCACTTCCTTTATGGTCTTTAGCCCCCTTGCCGGAGCCGACCCGCTGCCGACAATCGATTGGCGGCAATTCGACGAAATCCTGGAAGACACCGGCGACCACGTCGTCGGTGAAGAGCCTTGCGCCAGGCCGAGCTAGGAAAAAAAGGGGAGTGGGTTTACGGGTGATGCCAGTCCGCAACCTGGCGCCTGGCAACCCATGACCGGCGTCCTTCTTTGTTACGCCGTTCTTCCTCTTGCCATTCGGCGGTGTTTTGACGCCGGTCCGTTGACGTCCTTCGATCCTTGTCCGAACGGTGATTATCGTTTTCTTCCGGGGTTGCCTCTAAATCTGAGTCCGGCATCTTCTCATCTCTCCTGTTTATTTCGCCCCGATCCTAAGTTCTTAAGGGATAATAGGGGAGGCGTTGGAATTAGGCAGAAGATAAGATATAAGTGCAAAAGGTGAAGCCAGCCTGACAGAATTGAAAAAATAAGCCGTAAACGGGGAATTATTCATTTAGGGGTGCCCTTGTCCACACGGGACGGATAAGGGGAGATGGGAAACATGGAACAAACCTTGAAAATCCGCTAAAATCATATGATTAAAGGAAAAAGCCAGCATTTTTCGTTTTTTCCGATAAACACCACTTCAGGACGAATAAGGGGCCAGTGTTCCATCCTCAAGGCCACACGAAGGTTTTTCCTGGGGTTTTCCCTGGGATTTCCCCCGGTTTTAAGCTGATTTTGGGGCATAATGAAGAAATAAAATGACACATTTCCTGGTCTCTGATTCCAATCCCGGTGGGTCGAAGCTGGAAGAAATCCTTCGGGTAATCCGCGGTGATATCCTGAACAGGTGCACCAAATTAGCGACGACAACAGGCCGGAAGCCCAACATGTCCTCCACAACATCGTCAAAATTTTGGAGTTGATCAGCCAGTGCATCACCCTCGTCGAAGATTCGACCCATGTTCTGGATAAGGCTTTCGGTCCCAGCGCCAAGGGCGGCCCGCCGCGCATAGGGGAGGAATAACCAAGCCTTTCTCCACTATCCCCGGAACGGCCGCCGATTCCTGGAAATGGTCCTCAAAACAAGGTTTTGGAACTGAAATGTAAAAAAATTGTTAATAAACCAAAAAATGTATTATTTATTTTCAATGGATTAAGAAAGTTTCAAAAATTTTATTTACTTTTATGTTGCAAAATTTACTCTTTCCCTTTAATTTATGGTGCAATGCCTGAAATAGTATATGTTAGGTATGTATTGTAGGTAGCAGAATGCTCAATGCGAGTCCCATATCCATCGGTTTACTGGTGAGGGCCAATGTAGGTCTAACTGCCTTCCGCGTTGCGGCTGTGCAGGCGAAAGTGTTTGAGAAAACCCTTGAAGAGGTCACTGACCGCCAAGAACAAGTGGTCAATGAGCAGGCCCGGAAATCGAAGGCGTTGCGGCAAAAGGTTAGCCAACAGGCTGCCGAAGCCCAGGGCGGCGTTGATGTCGTCGTCGAGCGTTCCGAAAGCGCTCCCGCAAATGATCCCGCGCCTGTGGCGAACGCTAACGCCCAAGGCAATAAGGTGGATCTCGAAGTTTAGCTTGATTGAATTTCCGTTCCTGAACGGGTTCAATGACGACGCCCCTTGGAGGGCGTTTTTTTTGCGTCTGGTACCCGGATTCTGTTAAAAAACCATTGTATAACAAATAGTTAAATGGAAACTGGGGAACTTCCCCTGGGTTTCCGGGGATTCCCAGGGGGGTGGCCGGGGCCGTCTCGGCCTGTCAGGGGATTTCTTCGCGGCGGACAAGCCATCCAAGGCCCCCCCTCTTACGCGCCTCCCCTGGGGGGGGCGACCCCGTTGCCCTTTGAAGGCTGGCGGAGTATCACCGGAACATGTTCTTCGTGCTTTCCAAAGTCCTGTGGTTCGTCACCAACCCGGGAAACATGCTTTTGCTTTTTCTTCTCCTGGGCATGACCCTGCTTTGGACCCGATGGCGGCGGGCCGGGCGGAGGCTGGTCAGCGCCGTCGCCGTCATCGGCGTGACGTTGGCGGTTTTCCCGTTCGGCGGTTGGCTGGTCGGCGTCCTGGAGGACAGGTTCCCGGCCGTAACCACCCCGCCGGCCCGGGTCGACGGGGTCATTGTCGCCGGCGGCATCGTCGATCCGGTGCTCAGCGACGACCGCGGTCAGGTCGCCATCGGCGGCGCTGCCGAGCGCCTTTTCGAGATGGCGGCTTTGGCCAAAAAATACCCCCGGGCCAGGCTGGTTTTCAGCGGTGGTTCCGGAAGCCTGATCTACCAGGACAGGAAGGAAGCGCACGCCGTAAAGCCGCTGTTGCGCCAGCTCGGCATCGATTTGAAACGGGTGATCTTCGAGGACAGGTCCCGGAACACAGCGGAAAACGCCGCCTTCAGCTACCGTTTGGTGAAACCGAAGAAAGGGGAAGCGTGGCTTTTGGTGACCTCCGCCTTTCATATGCCGAGGGCCGTCGGCAGCTTTCGCCAGGCCGGATGGGAGGTGATTCCATACCCGGTCGATTACATGACCCGGGGAAAGGCCGAACTTCCCCTTCAGTTTAATTTCGCCAGAGGCCTGGGTTCCCTCGGCGGGGCACTGCACGAGTTTCTGGGGCTGCTTTTCTATTGGCTGGATGGAAAAACCGACCAATTGTTTCCCGGGCCCCGGCGATAATTTGCGGCGTTGCCGGGGGACTTGCGCCGCCGCCGGGGCTGTGGCAGAAGCAAGGATAATCTTTTGACATTCGGTTTTAGGCCCGTTTTAAACCCGGGCAGGTGAATCCGGCGATGAAGATTACGGCGGTTTGACCATGAATAGACGCTTTTTGCTGTTGCTGGTTTTTCTGTCGGCGAGTCTTGCCGGCCCCGTTTCGGCGGCCGAGCCGGAGGTGCCTTTCTCGCAATGGCTCGATGGCGTCCGCCAGGAGGCGAAGGCGGCCGGCATGACAAGCGCCTTCCTCGATGCCGCGCTTGCCGGGGCCAGGCCAATCAAACGGGTCATTGAACTCGACCGGCGGCAGCCCGAATTCACCCTGACCTTCTGGAATTACCTGAACAAAAGCGTCAACGCCGCCCGCATCGCCCGGGGCCGGGAGATGCTGGCCAAACACGGGGCGTTATTGCAACAAACCGCCCGCCGGTTCGGGGTTCAGCCCCGTTTTATCGTCGCCTTCTGGGGCCTCGAGAGCAATTACGGCAAATACACGGGCGCCTTCCCGGTGATCGGGGCGGTGGCCACGCTGGCCCATGACCCACGCCGCAGCCGGTTCTTCCGGGGCCAGCTCCTGGCCGCCCTGACGATCATGAGCCGCGGCGACGTGCCCTTGAAGGTGAAAGGGTCCTGGGCTGGGGCAATGGGAAATTTTCAATTTATTCCAACGACTTACAAGGGTTTTGCCGTTGACGCCGATGGTGACGGCCGGCGCGACTTGTGGAACAGCTTTCCCGACATGTTCGCCTCGGCGGCCAATTACCTTCAGCGTTCCGGCTGGCGGCGCGGGTGGTCCTGGGGGCGGGAGGTGAAACTGCCGAAGGGGTTCGGGTTCGCTCAAACGGGGCTGGGTGTCCGCAAGACCCTCGGCCAATGGCAGGCGCTGGGAGTCCGCCGCATCGACGGCGGCGACCTGCCGAAGGACGAGGCCCGGGCTTCCGTCATCCTGCCGGCCGGGTATGAAGGGCCGGCGTTTCTGGTCTACCGGAATTACCGGACCATCCTGAACTGGAACCGGTCCCTGCTGTATGCCATCTCCGTCGGCCATTTGGCCGACCGGCTGGTCGGCGGCGGGCCGTTCCGGAGCAAAAGACCGGCCAAGGAAGTGCCCCTTTCCCGGGCCGACGTAAAGGACATGCAACGGCTGTTGGCGGCCAAGGGGTTCGATTCGGGCGGCAGCGACGGCATGATCGGGTCGAAAACGCGGCAAGCCATCAAGGCCTATCAGAACCAAATCCACCTGCCGCCCGACGGATACCCGACCATCGGCCTGCTCGAAAGACTCCGCGGCACCAGTGGTTGAATCCGGGGGTTGATTTTTAACAATTCAGTGGCGGAAACGGACCCAACGGCGCTATCCATGGGCGGTAAAAATCGGGCTTTGGACCGTAAGAATCGGGCGACAAACCACAAGATAACGTTATTTGCCTTTCAGGCTAATACCAGATATTGAATATGATGAAGTCTATTGCCGGGCGGGGATTTATAATGAACGACGTTTGGACCGGGCTAAAGTGGGTTTCTCTTGCTCTCTGCGCCCTTGTCCTTTCGGCTTGCGCCGAAACGGAGTTTCTCGTCCATTCCGCCAAACGAATGTCGGGCATTGTTACCGAGCCGGCCGAACCCGGTTTTAAGATCGGCGAGCCCTATCAAATCCAGGGTGTTTGGTACTATCCGGCGGAAAATTACGAATACGACGAAACCGGTATCGCGTCATGGTATGGGGTCCAGTTCCACGGCCGGCGGACCGCCAACGGCGAAATCTATGACATGAATTCGTTGACGGCGGCGCACCGGACCCTGCCGATGCCCAGTTTCGTCCGCGTCACCAATCTTGAAAACGGCCGCAGCCTGATCCTCAAGGTCAACGACCGGGGGCCGTTCGCCCGCGGACGGATCATCGACATTTCGCGCCGCGGCGCGCAACTGCTTGGTTTTCACAGTACCGGCACGGCCAGGGTGCGGGTTCAGATCATGGCCGACAAAAGCCGGGCCCTGGCGGCGAGAATGAGGTCCCGTTTGCAATTGGCCGATGCCGGAACGCCGATCACCGTCGATCGCCTGCCGAAGCCGAAAGTCAAAACCGAAACC
>JADFMB010000077.1 GCA_022564115.1 Pseudomonadota bacterium | reverse complement strand
CTTCCCGTTGGGGAACAAGCGCCTTGTAATCGGCGTCGGTCAGCTTGCCGCTCGCCTTGACGAAGACCCGCCGCCCGTCGCTTTCGGGAAGGACTTCGAACAGGGTCGCATCCTCCCAGGGAAACTCGGGACGCGCGCGTGCCATAAAGCGCACCCAACCCTTTTCCCCCATGGTGGCAGGAATTGGTGACCGGGCCTTGAATCCGCCCCTTGATCTGGGTTAGCCGCGGCCGAGATAGGCCTGGCGGAACCGCAGCCGGCATGCGGCCGGGTCCAGGTCGCGGACGTAGGCCGTCGGCGGCCCGTCGGTCACCCGCACCACCAGAAGCCTGGGCGCCGCCGCCTCGATGAGAAATTTCGCCCCTGCGGCCAAATCGTCCGCCGTGTTGGCGGTCATCACCGAAGCCAGGCCGGCGCCTTTTGCCATCAGCGCCAGGTCGGTGTTCATCGCCGTGTGTCCGGGCTGGCCGCCGGTCTCGCCGTGGCAGCCGTTGTCGATGCAGACGATCGACAGGTTCTTGGGCGCCAGGGTCGCCACCGTGGCCAGCGACCCGACGTTCATCAGCATCTCGCCGTCGCCGGTAATCACCGCCACCCGGGCCTCGGGCGCCGCGAGCGCGATACCCAGCCCCATCGGCACGGCGGCGCCCATGGTGCCGGCCATGGTGAACAGGTTGGCCCCATCGTTGGTCAACTCGGCGGCGTCGCGCGCCGATCCGGCGAGTCCGGAGACGAACAGATATTCGCCGGGATTCGGGAACAGCACCGCCAAGACGTCGCGGCGGTCGAGGGTGGGGGAGGCCATGTTATTCGGCTCCTTCCGCCGGGGCGGGTGCGGCTTTCGGGAACGGTTTGGGGCCGAGGAATTTCTGCGACAGGATTAAAGCCGCCCCGTGGCCGCCGCTGAACACCGCCGCCAGCGCCGCGTCCGTCGCCGGTTTCAGGTCGTCCGCGGCCTCGACGCGGAAGGTCAGCACCCCCATGGCCTGCAGGATCGGCTCCACGGCCTGTCCCATGGGGTACTGCCACGGGTTCTGTTCGCCGTAATCGCCGCGCATGGAAACCATCATCAGGATCGGGAACCGCCCGCCCTTGACCAACGACAGGAAATTGGGGCAGTTGCCGACGCCGGACGACTGCATGCACAAAATTCCCCGCTTGCCCACCAGGTCGGCGCCGGCGCAGACGGCGACGCCTTCCTCCTCGGAAGTCAAAAGCACGGTCTGGGCTTGGTTATGGGAATTGGCCAGTTCGATCAGCTTGGCGTTGCCGGAGTCGGGGACATGGGTGAACAGGGTCACGCCCCCTTCGATCAGGTCGTTGAAAAGCTGGCTCGACCAGGCGTTCTTGTCGGGCTTGCTCATTTAGATGTGGACAGCCCGCCCGTCAACGCCCAAGGCCGCCTCCTTGACCGCTTCCGACAGCCCCGGATGGCCGTGGCTGATGCGGGCGATGTCTTCGGCCGAGGCGCTCAACTCCATGGCGACGGCGACTTCTTGAATAAGATCCCCGGCTTCGGGGCCGATGATGTGGCAGCCGAGCACCGCGTCGGTTGTGGCGTCGGCGAGGATCTTGACGAAGCCGTCGGCGTCGGCGTTGCACCGCGCCCGGGAATTGGCGGTGAACGGGAACTTGCCGACCCGGTAGTCGACGCCGGCTTCCTTCAGTTGCTCTTCGGTCTTGCCGAGGTTCGCCACCTCGGGCCAGGTATAGACGACGCCGGGGATGGCGTCGTAGTCGATGTGGCCCGACTGGCCGGCCATGATCTCGACCGCCACTACGCCTTCGTCCTCGGCTTTATGGGCGAGCATGGCGCCGCCGATGACGTCGCCGATGGCGAAGATGCCCTCGACGTTGGTCTGGAAGTCCTCGTCGATCTTGATGAAGCCGTGGTCGTCCATTTCGACCCCTGCCTTGTCGAGCCCCAGGCCCTCGATGTAGGGCCTCCGCCCGATGGCGACCAGCACCACGTCGGCCTTCAGCGTTTCCTTCTTGCCGCCCCCCTTTTCACCAGAAACGGCCTCGATGCTTAAGGTTACCCCGGCCTTCGACGCCTTGGCGGCGGTGACCTTGGACGACAGCTTGAATTCGATGCCCTGCTTGGCGAGGATGCGCTGCATCTGCTTGGAGACTTCCGCGTCCATGCCGGGCAGGATATGGTCGAGGAACTCGACCACCGTGACCTTGGCGCCCAGCCGCCCCCACACCGAGCCCAGTTCCAGCCCGATGACCCCGGCGCCGACGACGACCAGGGTCTGCGGCACACCCTTGAGTTCAAGCGCGCCGGTGGAACTGACGATCCGTTTCTCGTCGATCTTGACCCCGGCAAGCGGCGTCACGTCCGACCCGGTGGCGATGATGATGTTTTCGGTCTTGAGAACCTGTTTCTTGTCACCTTTCTTGGCCGGCTTGACGGCGACCTCGCCGGGGCCGGTGATCCGGCCTTCGCCGACGACGTATTCGATCTTGTTCTTCTTCATCAGGAACGCGATGCCCTGGGTCAGTTCCTGGACCACCTTGTCCTTGCGCCCCATCATCGTCTTGAGGTCGAGGGTCAGCCCGGTGGTCTTGATGCCGTGGTGAGCGAATTCTTCGGCCGCGAACTCGAAATGGTGCGACGACTGCAACAACGCCTTCGACGGGATGCAGCCGACGTTGAGACAGGTGCCGCCCAAGGCGCCGAGTTTATCGACGATGGCCGTCCTGAGGCCCAGTTGCGCGGCGCGGATGGCGGCGACGTAGCCGCCGGGGCCGCCGCCGATAACAACGAGATCGTAAGCGTCGCTCATGATGCCGGTCCTTTCCTTGGGGGTCCTGGGGCGCAGGGCGTTAAACGTCGACCAGGATGCGTTGCGGGTCCTCGATGCATTCCTTCATCCGCACCAGGAAGGACACCGCCTCGCGGCCGTCGACGATGCGGTGGTCGTAGCTCAGCGCCAGGTACATCATCGGCCGGATGACGACCTCGTCGCCGATGGCGACCGGGCGCTTGTCGATCTTGTGCATGCCCAGGATCGCCGACTGCGGCACGTTCAGGATCGGCATCGAATTCAGCGACCCGAAGACGCCGCCGTTGGAGATGGTGAACGTGCCGCCCGACATCTCGTCAATGCCGAGCTTGCCGTCCCGGGCCCGCAGGCCGAAGTCCCGGATCGCGCCTTCGATCTGGGCGAAGCTCATCTTGTCGGCGTCGCGCAGCACCGGCACCACCAAGCCCTTGGGCGAGCCGACGGCGACGCCGATGTTGTAGTAGTTCTTGTAGATGATCTCGTCGCCGTAGATTTCGCCGTTGACCGCCGGCCATTCCTTCAACCCGATGCAGGCGGCGCGGACGAAAAACGACATGAAGCCGAGCCGGGTGTCATGCTTCTTCTCGAAGGCGTCCTTGTAGGTGGCGCGCAAATCCATCACCGCGCCCATGTCGACCTCGTTCCAGGTCGTCAGCATGGCGGCGGTGTTCTGGGCCTCCTTCAAACGAGAGGCGATGATCTTGCGCAGCTTGGTCATCTTAACCCGTTCCTCGCGCGGGTCTTCGGGGCGCGGCGGCAGGGGGCCGGCCGGTGCGGCGGCGGGCGCGCCGATGGGAGCAACAGCAGGCGCGCCGCCTTGGGCGATAAAGTCCCGGACGTCGCCCTTGGTCAGGCGGCCGCCCTTGCCGGTGGCCGGGATGACCGAAGCGTCAAGATTGTTGTCCTCGACCAGCTTGCGCACCGCCGGCGACAAGGGCTTGGCGGCGGGCGCGGCGGCAGGAGCAGGAGCGGGTGCCGGGGCCGGGGCAGGCGCGGGCGCCTGTTCAGGGGCGGGGGCGGGGGCGGGAGCCGGTGCCGGTTCGGGGGTCGGAGTTGGCGCCGGGGCGGCCTCTTTCTTGGTTTCGGCGGCGGGGGCTTCTTCCTTGGCCACGGGGGCCGGGGCCTCGGCCCCGGCGGCGCCTTCGTCGATGACGCCCAGCAGCGCGCCGACCAGGACTTCCGCCCCTTCGGCCGCCGAGATGCTTTGGAGCGCGCCGGCGACCGGCGAGTTGACCTCGACCGTGACCTTGTCCGTCTCCAGTTCGACCAGGGCCTCGTCGACGGCGACGGCGTCGCCGGCGGCCTTGAACCACTTGGCGACGGTCGCTTCGGTCACCGATTCGCCGAGCGCGGGAACCTTGATTTCAACAGCCATGTTCACCCTCGTATCTTATGTTTTCCGCAACCGGCGTCTTTTTATTTTTTCCCTGTCGGGGATTCCGGCCCGTCCGCGCCTCTTGAATTTAGGATTATTTCTTTTTCCGTGTCTTGGCTTTCGCGGACGCCTTTTTCGGCGCCTTGCCGATGGTCAGGGCCTCGTCGACCAGTTTTTCCTGGCGCACGAGATGCCGTTTCATGGTCCCCGCCGCCGGCGCCGCCGCCGCCGCCCGCCCGGCATAGGCCGGCCGGGTCACCGGCGCGCCGATTTCAATGAGAGTCTCTTCCAGGGGCTCGAAGATGTAGCTCCATGATCCCATGTTGCGCGGTTCTTCCTGGCACCAGACGATTTCCTCGACGTTCTTGAAGCGGCTCATTTCCTCGCTCAACGCCTTCTTCGGGAACGGGAACAACTGTTCGACCCGAAGAATGTAGAGGTCTTTCTGCTGGCGCCTCTCGCGTTCCTCCAGGAGGTCGAAATAGACCTTGCCGGAGCACAGCACCAATTTCCTGATCTTGTCGTCGGCCAGCACCTCGCCCTCGTCCCAGAGCACCCGGTGGAAGGTGGTGCCTTCGGCCATGTCCTTGAGTTCGGAGACGCAACCCTTGTGGCGGAGCAGCGACTTCGGCGTCATCAGCACCAGGGGCTTGCGGAAATCGCGGTGCATCTGGCGGCGCAGGACGTGGAAATAGTTAGACGGCGTGGTGCAGTTGCAGACCTGCATGTTGTCTTCGGCGCACAGTTGCAGGTAGCGTTCCAGACGCGCCGACGAGTGCTCCGGCCCCTGGCCCTCGAAGCCGTGGGGCAGCAACATCACCAGGCCCGACATGCGCAGCCATTTGTGCTCGCCCGACGAAACGAACTGGTCGATCACCACCTGGGCGCCGTTGGCGAAGTCGCCGAACTGGGCCTCCCACAGGATCAGCATCTGCGGTTCGGACAGGCTGTAGCCGTACTCGAAGCCGAGCACCCCGGCCTCCGACAGCGGGCTGTCCAGGACTTCGAACGGCGATTGACCGAAGCGCAGGTTGGAAAGCGGGATGTAGCGTTCGTCGTTGGTTTGATCGACGAGCACCGAATGGCGCTGTGAAAACGTGCCGCGGCCGGAATCCTGTCCGGACAGGCGCACCGGGTGGCCTTCGAGCAGCAGCGTCCCGAAGGCCATCGCCTCGGCCGTCGTCCAGTCGATGCCTTTCCCGGAATCGATCATCTTGCGCTTGGCTTCGAGCTGACGGACGATTTTCGGATTGAGGTTGAAGTTGTCGGGAATGCGGGTCAGCGCCTGGCCGACCTCCTTCAGGCGCTCCATGGAAACGCCGGTCTCCCCGCGCCGGGCGTCGCCGGACGCCACCGACAACCCCTCCCAGGCGCCGTCAAGCCAGTCCGCCTTATTGGCTTTGTAGGTGGCCGCCGCCTCGAAGGCCTCGTCCAGTTCCTTTTTGACGTCGGCCTTCGCGTGATCCAGGTCTTCTTGGGTAAGGACGCCTTCGGCGATCAGCTTGTTGCCATAGATTTCGCAGGTCGTCGGGTGTTCGGCGATCTTCTTGTACATGGTCGGCTGGGTGAACATCGGCTCATCGCCTTCGTTGTGGCCGTGGCGGCGGTAGCAGATCATGTCGATGACCACGTCCTTCTTGAACTTCTGGCGGTATTCGGTGGCCATGCGGGCGCAATGGACGACCGCCTCGGGGTCGTCGGCGTTGACGTGGAAAATGGGCGCCGAGACGATCTTGGCGACGTCGGTGCAATAGATCGACGAGCGCGAATATTTAGGCGCCGTGGTGAAGCCGATCTGGTTGTTGATGACGATATGAACGGTGCCGCCGGTCTGATAGCCGATCAGGTTCGACAAATCGAAGGCCTCCGGCACCAGGCCCTGGCCGGAAAAAGCGGCGTCGCCGTGCAGCAGCAGCGCCATCACCTGTTCCCTTTCGGTGTCGTTGCGTTGCTGTTGCTTGCCGCGCACCTTGCCGAGGCAGACGGTGTTGACGACCTCAAGGTGCGACGGGTTGGCGGTCAGCGACAGGTGCACGGTGCGGTTGTCGAACACGCGGTCCGCCGACGTGCCCAGGTGGTATTTGACGTCGCCCGATCCCAAAACGTCGTCGGGATGCAGCGTGCCGCCCTGGAACTCGGAAAAGATGGCCTGGAAAGGCTTGGCCATGACGTTGGCGAGAACGTTCAGGCGCCCCCGATGGGACATGCCGAGGACGATTTCCTCGATCCCCAGTTGGCTGCCGCGCTTGAAGATCTGCTCCATGGCCGGGACCAGGCTTTCGCCGCCGTCGAGCCCGAACCGCTTGGTGCCGGTGAATTTCTTGTCCAGGTATTTCTCGAAACCCTCGGTTTCGAGCAGCCGGTCGAGGATGGCGCGCTTGCCCCGGGCGGTGAAATGGGACTGGTTGTGGATGGATTCCATGCGCTCCTGGAGCCACGCCTTTTCGCCCGGGTCCTGGATGTGCATGAATTCGATGCCGATGTGGCCGCAATAGGTCTCGTGCAGGATCGACATGATCTCTCGGATCGTCGCCGATTCCAGCCCCAGCACGTAGTTGATGAAGATTTCCCGGTCCATGTCCCGGTCCTGGAAGCCATAGGTGGCGGGGTTGAGCTCGGGATGGTCATGGCGCCCTTCCAGCTCCAGGGGGTCGAGCTTGGCCAGCAAATGGCCGCGCACCCGGTAGGACCGGATCAGCATCAGGGCGCGGATCGAATCCAGCGTCGCCTTGCGGACCCTGCCGGCGCCCATGCGCGGCGCCGCCTGGGGGGCCGCCTCGGCCGCCTCTTCCCTGGATGTTTGTCCCGACAGCAAGGCCAGATTGTCGCGGCCGACGATGTGGGCGTCCGACGGCGCCCACGAAGCGCCCTTCTTTTCCTGCACGAGGTCGCGGGCTTCGTCGGCGAGGCCGGAGAAGAACTCCTGCCAACGGGGATCGACCGAACCCGGATCGTCCAGGAAGCGTTCGTACATCTCGGCGATGTAGATTTGATTGCCGGTATAAAGAAATTCGTTGGGGTCGAGTGCTGTCATGGCATCTCGGCGCGCCGTGGAGGCGCGCCCTCCCTCGTTCAATCGGTCTGGCGTGCGTTCAAACGGTAGACGTTCATCCTTTTAAGGCATGGGTCATGGTGGTGCCGATGGTGGCCGGGCTGTCGGCGACATGGATACCGGCGCTTTTCAAGGCCTCGATCTTGTCCTGGGCGCCGCCCTTGCCGCCGGAGATGATGGCGCCCGCGTGGCCCATGCGCCGTCCCGGCGGCGCGGTCAGGCCGGCGATGAAACCGACGGTCGGCTTCTTGACCTTGGACGACTTGATGAGCTCGGCCGCGTCTTCTTCCGCCGATCCGCCGATCTCGCCGATCATGACGATGGCTTCCGTCTCGTCGTCGGCCAGGAACATCTCGATGCAATCGACGAAGTTGGTGCCGTTGACCGGGTCGCCGCCGATGCCGATGCAGGTGCTCTGTCCCAGGCCTTCCAACGTCGTCTGGTGGACGGCTTCGTAGGTCAGCGTGCCGGAGCGCGAAACGATACCGACCTTGCCCCGTTCGTGGATGTGGCCGGGCATGATGCCGATCTTGCATTCGCCGGGGGTAATAATCCCGGGGCAATTGGGTCCGATCAGCCGCGTCGCCGATCCATTGAGCGCGTTCTTGACCTTGACCATGTCGAGGACCGGGATGCCTTCGGTAATGCACACGACCAGGGGCAGTTCGGCGTCGATGGCTTCCTGGATGGCGCCGGCGGCGAACGGCGGCGGCACGTAGATGACGGAAACGTTGGCGCCGGTACTCGAAACCGCCTCGGCGACGGTGTCGAAGACCGGCAGGTCCAGGTGCGTGGTCCCGCCCTTGCCCGGCGTCACCCCGCCGACCATCTGGGTACCGTAGGCAATGGCCTGTTCGGAATGAAACGTGCCCTGCGAACCGGTGAAGCCCTGACAGATGACCTTGGAGTCCTTGTTGACGAGAACAGCCATTGACTTAGGCCTCCTTCACGGCTTTGACGATCTTTTCGGCGGCGTCGCCCAGGTCGTCGGCGGATATGATCGCCAATCCTGAATCGGCCATGATTTGTTTTCCCCGGTCCACGTTGGTGCCTTCCAGGCGAACCACCAGGGGGACGGAAAGGCTGACTTCCTTGGCCGCCGCGACAACGCCTTCGGCGATCACGTCGCAGCGCATGATGCCGCCGAAAATATTGACCAGGATGCCTTTGACGTTGTCGTCGGACAGGATCAGCTTGAACGCCTCGGTGACCCGTTCCTTGGTGGCGCCGCCGCCGACGTCGAGGAAGTTGGCCGGCGAGCTGCCCTTGAGCTTGATGATGTCCATGGTCGCCATGGCCAGCCCGGCGCCGTTGACCATGCAGCCGATGGAACCGTCGAGCTTGATGTAGTTGAGTTCATGCTTGGAGGCTTCCAACTCGGCCGGGTCTTCTTCGTCCTCGTCGCGCAGTTCCTCCACCTCCTTTTGGCGGTAAAGGGCGTTGTCGTCGAAGTTCATCTTGGCGTCGAGCGCCATGACCTCGCCGCCGGCGGTGACCACCAGTGGGTTGATTTCGACGATGGAGGCGTCCAGTTCGGTGAACGCCTTGTAAATGGCGAGCATGAATTCGACCCCGGAATCGGCTTGGCGGCCTTCCAGGTCGAGCCCGAGGGCGAGTTCGCGGGCATCCCTGGGCGTCATCCCGGTGGCCGGGTCGATTTGAAGTTTAAGGATTTTTTCCGGCGTTTTGGCGGCGACGTCCTCGATATCCATGCCGCCTTCGGTCGATGCCATCATGATCAGGCGCGAGGTTTCCCGGTCCAGCAGCATGCCGAGATACATCTCACGCGCGATGTCACAGCCTTCCTCGACATAGATGCGCTTGACCTCCTTGCCGGCCGGGCCGGTCTGTTTGGTGACCAGCACATGGCCCAGCATCTCCCCGGCGCTTTCGCGGACTTCCTCGACCGACTTGACGACGCGCACGCCTCCTTGGCCTCCGGGGTTGTCCTTGAACCTTCCGGCGCCGCGTCCGCCGGCGTGGATCTGCGATTTGACGACGTACACCGGCCCGCCCAGTTCCTCCGCCTTGGCCACGGCCTCGTCGACCGTAAAGGCGACGCCGCCATGGGGCACGGCGACCCCGTACTCGCGGAGCAACTGCTTCGCCTGATATTCGTGAATGTTCATGGAGTCCTTTTACCCTTCGCCCATGCCCTTAGGTCTAGGTGATGTTCCCTGAATGGATTAACGTGACCGCCGCCTCGACGAGGTTTTTTTCCGGGCCGCCCGTTTGGCCGCCGGTTTCTTCTTCACCGCCTTCTTTTTGACGGCTGTCTTCTTCGCCGCCTTTTTCCTTACGGCCTTCTTTTTCGCCGGCCTTTTGACGGCCGCCTTTTTCGCCGCCTTCCTGACGGGGCGTTTTTTCACCGCCTTTTTCACGGTGCGCTTTTTTGCCGCCGCCTTCTTGACGGTGCGTTTTTTCGCCGCCGCCTTCCTAACGGTGCGTTTTTTCGCCGCCGCCTTCCTAACGGTACGTTTTTTCACCGCCGCCTTTTTCACCGCTTTTTTAACGGTGCGTTTTTTCGCCGTGGCTTTCTTTTTGGCTGGTTTTTTCATCGCTGCTTTCCTTGTCTTGGCTTCGGCTTTCTTCGCCTTGCTCATCATTCTCAGCGTCAACCGGACCAGGCCCCGGACGGCGCGGACGGATTGGGTGAACATCGCCCTTTCTTCGGCGGTGAGCTTGATCTCGACCACCCTTTCGACGCCGCCGGCGCCGATGATGCAGGGCACGCCGACGTAGAGGCCGTTGATCCCGTATTCACCGCGCAAATAGGCGGCGCAGGGAAGCACCCGGCGCTTGTCCTTCAAATAGGCTTCGGCCATCTGAATGGCGGAACTGGCGGGCGCATAGAAGGCCGAGCCGGTTTTCAACAACGCCACGATCTCGCCGCCGCCCATGCGGGTACGCTGAACGATGGCGTCGAGGCGTTTCTGAGTCGTCCAGCGCATGCGCACCAGGTCGGGAAGCGGAATGCCGGCGACGGTGGAATAGCGGACCAGGGGCACCATGGTGTCGCCGTGACCGCCAAGCACGAAGGCGGTGACGTCCTCGACCGAAACCTTGAATTCCTCGGCCAAGAAATAGCGGAAGCGGGCCGAATCCAAAACCCCCGCCATGCCGACGACGCGGTTGTGCGGAAGCCCGCACGCGTCGCGGAGCACCATGACCATGGCGTCCAAGGGGTTGGTGATGCAGATGACGAAGGCGCCGGGGCAATTGGCCTTGATCCCGGCGCCGACCGACTGCATGACCTGGGTGTTGATGCCGATCAGGTCGTCGCGGCTCATGCCCGGCCGGCGGGCGACGCCGGCGGTGACGATGACCACGTCGGCGCCCTTGATGGCGCCGTAGCCCCTCGACCCCCGGATGCGGGCGTCAAACCCTTCGATCGGGGACGATTCAGCGATATCCAGCGATTTGCCTTGCGGAATGCCGCCGATGATATCGAACAGCACGATATCGCCCAGTTCCTTCAATCCGGCCAAATGGGCCAGCGTGCCGCCGATGTTACCGGCGCCAATAAGCGCGATCTTGTTTCGGGCCATGAATCCTATCCCAGGGTTAAGTTCGTCTTGAAAACGGCGGTTATTAGCGCCGATCCGCCTTATATGCCTTTTGTCGTACCCCGATTCGGAGTCGGGAGCAAGGGGAAGGGGCAATTTTTAGGCTTTTTTGGGACCGATCGGTCCAAAACTATGATAGAAAATGACGCCGCATAAAATGGCGTTCTTCTTTTAACCGGAGGCCGGATCGAGGCCGATATCGACGGCCGGGGCCGATTGGGTGATGGCGCCGACGGAAATGAAATCGACGCCGGTGGCGGCGATGGCGGCGATGGTTTCGAGGGTGATGCCGCCCGAGGCCTCCAGCGGCACCCGTCCGCCGGTGACGGCGACGGCCTGGGTCCTTAGCCAGGTGTGTACGCTCGTGGCCTGTGCGGTTGAGCTAGACAACGGCCGGCTCGAAATCGTCATGACTTACCTGAACTCCGGGCGCGAGCTCTCGCCGCGCTACCTTGCCCAGGACGGTATCCAGGTCCTTGGCCATAATCGGGCCGGTGCCGGGGCGTTTGACCCATACGTTGTCCGTCGTGAGCGTTTGCCCCACCTTCACGCCGGCTATCGTGACGACGCTCGCGTAGGCGAACTCGATGACGGGCTTCTCGATCGGCAGGATGGTCTTGGAGCCTCCTCGCGCCTTGTACAGCGCGTCGGTCCCTTTAATGAGCTCCGCCAGCTCATCCGGCTCGATGGAGATGGGGTTATCGGGACCCGGCCACTCCCTCGATATAGTGAAGTGCTTCTCCACCGCGGAGGCCCCGAGGGCCACCGCGCCCAAGCCCGCGTAGATGCCCAGAGAGTGGTCGCTGAGTCCTACCGGGACGTCGAACTCGTCGCGTAGCTGCTGCATGGCGCCGAGGCGGATGTGCTCGTACGGCGTTGGGTAAGCCGACGTGCAGTGCATGAGCATGAAGGGGCACCCCGTCTCTCGAATCGCCGCTACGGAGGCGCGCACCGACTTGAGGTCGTTCATTCCGGTGGAAAGTATGATCGGCCGTCCCTTACGGGCGACGTGCGTGAGCAGAGGGATGTTGTTGCACTCGCCGGAGCAGATCTTGAA
>JADFMB010000232.1 GCA_022564115.1 Pseudomonadota bacterium | reverse complement strand
ATTGTGCCTCATTGCCGGCCTGCTGGCCGCCGCCGCGCCGGTCGAGGCCCAGGTCGGGCAAGACAACCAGTCATTTAACAACAAACAACTTCAGCGCCTGTTTTCAGGAAGCACTCTGCGCGCGGCTGGGCCCACCTGCTACGTTCCTGGCAGCTCCTCGACCACGGAAGGGCATGGCGATTGGGATTTTGCGCTGAACAAGGACGGCAGTATCGAGGTCATATTCACTTGCGTTTCAAGTTATCCCGATGTTGTCCGATCCTCGGGCAAATGGCGTTTGGAGGGTAACAAGCTTTGTCTGGAGGACCAGAACGGTATCATTCGTCAGTTTTCGGTTAAGACGAACGATAAGTGCTGGCTGGTAAGGCCCGGAACTTCGCGTTTTGAGGCGTATGACTCCGATTTCACGAAGGTTTGGGAATTTCTAGTTTTAAGTCCGAATTTGCCGCGGAATTATCGCAAGCAAATCACGGAGCTTAAGAAACTTGGTGACAGGTTGCAGGTTGTGGCGACCCGCACCGTCAGCGACGCCTCGAAGGACTCGGCGTCCTGGGAGAAGGTCAAGTACTCGAACCGGATCTCCGATTTCCAGCGCTACCTAGAAGAGCACCCGTCCGGCATGTTCGTCAAGCTGGCCGAGAGCCAGATGCGGGCCCTGATCGAGCGGGAGGCCGACCCGGAAGCGGTCAAGAGCCAGTTCGCCGGCATCGATTTCGGCGCCTATCATGCCCTGATCATCGGCATCGACGATTATGAGAACCTGCCGAAGCTGAAGACGGCGGTGCGCGACGCCAAGGCGATAGCGGCGATGCTGGAGAACAACTACGGCTTCAAGGTCAACATGCTGATCGACCCCGAGCGCGCCGACATCATCGACGCGCTGGATGAGTACCGCGAGACCCTCGGCCCCACGGACAACCTGTTGATCTATTACGCCGGCCACGGCTGGCTCGACGAGGAATCGGGCGAGGGCTACTGGCTGACCCGGAGCGCCAAGTCCAATCGGCGCAGCCGCTGGATTTCCAACGCCACGATCACCAACACCCTGAAGGTGCTTTCGGCCAAGCACGTGATGGTGGTTGCCGACAGTTGTTATTCCGGGACGCTGACCCGCGCCGCCGCCGTCGGCTTCCGCGACAAGGAATACTACCGGCGCATGGCGTCGAAACAGGCGCGGGTGGCGATGGTCTCGGGCGGGCTTGAGCCGGTCGCCGACGACACCGGCAAGGGCAATTCGCCGTTCGCGACGGCGCTGCTCGACGCGCTCCGCAAAAACCCCGACGTCATCGACGGTACGCGGCTGTTCAGCGAAATCCGCCGCCCGGTGATCCTCAACGCCCAGCAGACGCCGGAATATTCCGACGTCCGCAACGCCGGCCACGAAGGCGGCGATTTCCTGTTCGTGCGCACGAAGTAGGGGATGGTTAAAGCCTTGATTTATCAGGAGTTTCTAATGGGAGTTCAGGGAAAGCTTCGAATCAACAAGGCCTTGGCCGCCGTAATGGCGGTCGCGGTGTTGGTCTTCGCCACCGCGGCGCCCGCCGCCGAAGGCCCCACCTTGCCGCCGGCCGAGTACAAGCCGCTGCCGGTGGGGACGGTGATCAAATACAACGACAGAAAGTACGAGGTCAAAAGGACGGAAGGTCATTTGACCGTTTTTAGAGGTTTTAAGGGTGGAAATTTATTATGGGTGACAACTTACAGCCTGTTCGGGGAAACAGGGGCGGACGTTTTTGTTTTCGAAACGACAGGCGACCCAATCGAATATACCCTCAGCGACGAAAATAAAAAAAAACTGGAAACTTTTTGGCCCCTAAAGGTCAATAAGGAAATCCGTTACCAGTTGCATGAATCGGCTAATGTTTGGTCTCAGACACCTGAACAAATTTGGACGATTAGGCTGAAAGTTCCAAAGACGGAGGTCATTAACATCGGGGGCTACGAATACGGAACCTTCGTCATAGACGAACAAGCGGAGTCCGACCAAGGAATGTCTTTCGTCAGCCGTAAATGGTATCACCCCGAATCGGGTCTTATTCTTCGGTCATCTAAAACCTGGACCGGCATAACTACGATAGGGATGTTGAACTATTTCAAGAATTCTTCTTGGAAAAAGGCGAAGAAGAACATTACGTCCTCGCCGGCGTCAACCACCCCAAGGGCACCACTACCCACGCGCTGAAAGGAACCAAGACCGGGCGCGCGGCGGAAAAGGCGCTTACCGCCGAGGTCGAACGGCTAAGACGGGCCTTGGCGGCCAAGGGCCAGGCCGGAACGGGCGCGGCGGCCCCGTTCCCGGCGCTTCCGGCCCCGGACGACATCGATTTCGGCCGTTACCACGCGCTGGTCATCGGAATCAACGACTACGAATACCTGCCGAAGCTGCAAACGGCGGTCAACGACGCCAAG
>JADFMB010000231.1 GCA_022564115.1 Pseudomonadota bacterium | reverse complement strand
CTTTGAGCACCCGGGCCAGGTCGTTTCCTTCCTTACCGTCGCCGCGGTGTGGCTGTCGCTGTCGGCGCTCGGCGCCCTGGTCGCCGGCCGCGACCGGTTCCAGGAGGCCACGCCGCTCTACGGATGGGCCCTGGTCAGCCTGGTGTTCACCGTCGTCGGCGTCTTTACCCCCGTTCCCTTCACGCCCCTGGCGGCGGCGCTGGGGCTGCTGGCTCTTTTTTCCTGCGCCGTCCTGATCCCCCGCGGAGACCGGATTCTTGCCCCGGGTTCCCTCAAAATCGCCCTTCTCTCCCTGCCGCTTTTGTTGCTGGTGTCGGCCATGGTCGGCTCGCAGTGGGATGAATTTTCCGACTGGCTGATAAGCCCCCGGCTGCTCCTCGACATCGATGTTTTCCCCGACAATTCCAACAAGCATCTTGGAGGGTCGCTTGCCGCCTATCCCTACGGCTGGCACCTGATTACGTACCTGGCGAGCCGGCTGGCCGGGCGTCTGGTCGAAAACGCCGGCGCGCTGGTCAATGTTTTCCTGCTGCTGACGTTCGGTCTGGCGGCCATAAGACTGGTTCGCCAAGGCGTGGACGAAAAAAACCAAACGGCCCCGCCGGGCTGGGGACTGCTGGCCCTGGGCGGACTCGCGGCGACGCTTCTCAATCCGACCTTTGCCCAAAAGGTCGCCCTGACGTCCTACGCCGACGTCGCTACCGCCGTCACCATCGGGTTCGGGGGCATCCTCGGCTGGTTCATGCTCGACGCGCTCGGGCGGGGCGGCCGGCGCCAGGCCTTCCGGCTGGCCTTCCAGATCGGGCTGGTGATGGTAGTCCTGGTCAATCTCAAGCAGGCGACGGTCGTTCTTTTCGCCCTGGTGATCGGGGCCATTCTGCTGGCCGGGTTGCGCGACCCGGGCATCCGGTTCACGGACCTCGCCAAGATGGTGCCGGCGATGATCATTCCCGGCATCGTCATTTACGTCGTCTGGCGTTACTACGTGATGACCGAGTTGACCCAATCGGAACTGTCGGTCAGGCCGTTCGATCAATGGCAGGTCGGGTTGATACCGCGGATTGTCTGGCAAATGTTGGTGGTGCTGTCCAAGAAGGGCGCCTATTTGGCCTTGATGACCGTGGCCGTGATCGCCGCCGTCCGCGGCCTGATCCGGTTTCAGGGCCCCTTTGACCGTCTGGCGATCATCGCCGGCACCGTCTTCCTCGGTTACAACGCCTTTCTGCTGTTCGCTTATGTCGCCACCTTCGGCGAAATGGACGCGCTCCGCGCGGCGTCCATGTGGCGTTACAACATGCATCTGGGGCTTTTGGGGGTGGCCTTCGCGGCTTATGGGCTGGGGCTCCTGTGGAAGGCGCGGGCGCCCCTGTGGTTGAGGACGGCGCGGATTCATTGGCTGCCGGTGGTTTTGATTTTGATCGCCCCCCTGGTCTTCGCCAACAAACTGCGGTTCGACAAACAACCGCCGGTCCCTTTTTTCAGGACCGTCGGCGCCGACGTGGCGGGGTTGCTGAAATCCGGCGACTGGCTGTTTGTCCTCGACCCCAAAGGGTCCGGCCAATCGGCGATGATCACCCGGTTTGAACTGGGCAACCTTGACGCCTACGGCGGATACTCCGGTGCTTTTCACCCGCGGACCCTGGAACGGTTCCGGTCGATCTTTGAAAACCGAAAACTCACGCACATCCTGATGCATTCCTCGACGCCGGAAGTGCATCAAGCCCTGGGAAGGGATTTGCCGGAAGGAGTGTCTTTTCTGTTGCGGGCCGACGGGAAAGGCGGCTGGGAGGTCCAGCGCACCTGGAAACGCCCCTAGGTCATGGTCTCATAAATGACCCCGTAAATAGATGTCAGCTTGCCGCGCCGTTGTTAGCTCAAGTACCTGAAAGCGGGCCTCCAGCGGAGCTTCCGTTGCTTCCGGGGTTACCCGAGGCTGTTGAAGAACTATTTTCGGGGGTCCGTGGCGCAACGATGATTCAAGGAACGCCCGTTTTCCGTAATGAAGATTGGTGTTTTCGCGCTTGTTGATTCTTTTATTTCGCGATCGATGCTCTCAACCGAGTTCTTCAACAGCCTCGGCCATGTGTGGACCTAGGGACAAAAGCTGTAAGCCCAAAATTTTCCAATATCGAGGTGTACGGAAAACATTTCATTTCCGTATACCCTGCCTTCACCTATATCTGTAATGGAGGGGTGATATTTATTTTAAGTGTTATCCCGAAGCTCAAATCCCTGGTCGAGAGAGCCCGCAAAACGGGTTTCAGCAAGTTGTTGTGATTTCAAAAATAGGAGGACAAGACATGAGGACATTGATTCTTGCGGGTGTACTTATCGCCCTAGTTGCCACGCCGGCGCTCGCCTGCCGGGGAACCGCGGAATACCCCGAAGCCGCCGACGATATCGCGCAATCGATG
>JADFMB010000076.1 GCA_022564115.1 Pseudomonadota bacterium | reverse complement strand
GATGGCCTTGGCGCCGCCGGGCCCCGGGACCCCCGGGAGACCCATGGGGCTATTGAATCTGAATGACCAGGCTCGGCGTCGGCGCGTAGATGTTCTTGATGTCCCAGATATAGGACTTGAAGCGGCCGCCCAGGCGCTTGTTCTTCTCTACCTTGGTGGCGTTGTGGGTGATCACCTTGGCGTCGGTGAAGATGCGGATCTGGCCGGTCCAGCCGAGGCCCAACTGGTCGAGTTTTTTCTTGGCGTTATTAGTCAGCGATTTCCCCGCCATGGTGATCCGCCGGGTCTTGTAGTTGTAGCGGATGCCGAGAAAGTATTCGGTGGCATTGAAGAAGGTGACCGACTTGGTCTTGATCAGGTCGCCGTTGCGCTCCCAGGTGACCTTGAAGTGGCCCATCTTCAGGTACTTGAATTCCTTGACGCCGTTGTCGCGGGCGAAATCCCTCTCGATGACCCCGATCTGCTTCTCTTCCTCCTCCCGATTGATCTTGCCTTCCTTGAGGCCCCTGAACAGCTCGACCTTGGCCAAATAGCCGTCGAACTTGAAATCGTAATAGCCGCCGCGGGTGATCTCGATTTCGGCGTCGAAGCGGATCGGCATGTAACAGCCCGCCAACACCGCCACCAGAAACAGCGACACGGCAAAACGGGGCAGGGCCAGGGGGAGGGCCAGGGGGAGGGCAAGGATCTTTTTCATGGGGCGATTATATCACTCTTCCCGCTTGGCCTGGGTCCAGTAAACCTCTAGCACCTCATCGACGGGAAGGTCGTCGATCTTCTTGCCGTCGTTGGCCAACAGCGCCTCCATGCGGCGGAACCGGCGCTCGAACTTGGCATTGCCGTGCCGGAGCGCCTGTTCGGGGTCGATATTTAGCTTGCGGGCCAGGTTGACGCAGCAAAACAGAAGGTCGCCGATCTCGTCCTTGAGCCGGTCGGGATCGCCGCCATCGATTTCGGCCTCGACCTCGGCCAGTTCCTCGCGCACCTTGGCGGCCACCGGGATAATGGTTTCCCAGTCGAAACCGACACGGGCGGCGCGTTTCTGCAGCTTTTGCGCCCGGGTGAGGGAGGGAAGGGCGGAAATTATCCCATCGAGGGCGCTTTTGGCGGTTTCGCCCGGTTTATCGCCGCCGCGGGAGTTGCCGGCGTTTTCCTTGGCTTCCCGTTCAAGCCGCTTGTGCTCTTCCCAGGCCACGGTCTGGGCCTCGGAATCGGCCACGGTGTCATCGCCGAAAACATGAGGGTGGCGGCGCACCATCTTGTCGGCGATCGCCTCGACCACGTCCTTGAACCGGAAATCGCCATTTTCACCGGCCATTTGGGCGTGAAACACGACTTGGAACAGAAGGTCGCCCAATTCGTCCTTCAGCGCCGTCATGTCGCCTTGCTCGATGGCGTCGGCGACTTCATAGGCTTCTTCGATAGTATGCGGCGCAATGGAAGCGAAGGTCTGCTCCACGTCCCACGGGCATCCGCCGTCCGGATCGCGGAGCTTGGCCATGATGTCGATCAGGCGCTGGATGTTGTCGGTATTTTCGCTCATTCGGGGGCTTTCAAGAGGCCAATATCGGGTTTTTTAAATTACCGTCCAAACGGGCAGGTTAACCCCAAAATTCGGCTTTTCCATGAGCGGGGCGGAGATTGCGTGAATTTAGCTTTGTCGCATAATGTATATTATGGCAAATTATATAATTTATTTAGTTTTCAATGTGTTATATTGTGTTTCTTTTGTTATTTTTTCGGATTGTCGCGGCCCCTCATTTCCCTGTCCGCGAGAGCCCGGATTAATCGCTGCCGATGATCGTCCTGGGAGCCATTTTCCGGCCCCAAAACGCCCCTCCTCACGACGCCGCCTTGGCCGTTTCCGCCCCGGAGCCGGCCCCGGAGCCCGAAAGATCGCCCAGGCTCCGCTTGGCGATGTCTTTTGCCGTCGCCCCGTCCACGGCCCGGAGGTTGTTGGCGGCCCGGGCCCGGGTAATCAGGTTTTCGCCCAAACCGTCGATATCGGCGGCGGAAATATAGTGTCCGACCGCCGTCCCGAGCTTCATTTCATCGAACCAGGCCGATAAAACCGCCGGAATGTCGGCGATTTCGCATCCCAAGCCCTCGGCGATGGCGCCGAAGCGGCTTTCATCCTCGGCCATGTTGTATTCGGCCACCGCCGGCAGCGTGAAGCTGCACGCCAAACCGTGCGGCATGCCGAACAAGGCGGTAAACGGATAGGAAATCGAATGCGCCAGCGCCGTTTGCGTGGTTCCCATGGCGAAACCGGCGATGGTCGCCGCCACTTGCATTTCGCGGCGTGCCTCGATGTCGTCCGGGCGCTCGAGAGCGGCCGACAGATGACGTCGGATCGAGCCGATGGCGGTTGTCGCCAGGCGGTCGGATTCGGGTGTGTGATTGTTGTTCCAGACGGCCTCCATGGCGTGTGACAGCGCATCCAGCCCGCCTGACAGGGTCAGCTCCCGGGGCTTGGAAAGACAAAGGCTGGGATCGAGAACGGCGTCACTGGGATAAAGCCGGGGGTCGGTCAGGGAAAACTTCACTTTTTCGTCGCCCCAGATGGTCGCCCAGCGGGTCACTTCCGAGCCGGTTCCCGACGTCGTCGGCACGCAGATCAGGGGCGGCGGCCTCAAGTTCTCGGGCAGCGGCTCGCCGTCGCGCAAATGGGCCTCGAACCGGGGGATATCGCCGCCAAGGGCTTGCAGGGCGGTCAGGCCCTTGGCCGCGTCCATGACGCTGCCGCCGCCGAGGGCGACCACCAGGTCGGCGGGCTTCACCGATGTCAGTTTCTCGACATAGGAAATGGTCGGGTTTTCCGGCACGTCGCCGACCACCGCCACCGGCGCCCCGGCGGCCCCGGTAATGGCCTTGATGGCGCCCCGGCTTGCCCATCCGGTGCTGGTCACCAGCACCCATTCGCGGCCGCCGATCAGGGCCGGGACGGCCTCCAGGTAATCCCGGTCAAGATGGACCACGGTCGGGCAATGGGAAGGACGCCTTAGAACCAAACTTCGCTCTCCCCCGCCACCCGCGACCGGCCGGAGGCGGGAAAAGAGGCATATTCGTCGAACAGGGCGTCGGTCAGGTTGCCGGGTATGCGGATCATGACCAGATTCCCGTCGCCGCCGGCGGCCTCGAAACCGTGCGCCACGAAAGGCTGGATATAGGCGGAATCGCCGGGTTCCAGGACCGCTTCGCGGCCGTCCGCGCCCCAGGTCATGGTCACCGACTCGGTGCCGTAGTTGTAGACGTATTCGTGCAGGCCGTGGCGGAAATCCCCCTCGCCGCCGATTTTCGCGGCTTCCGACAGGACCGTCACCTCGAACCCTTTAAGATAAGGCTGATTTCGGCTGCGGGCCAGTTCCCGAAGCCGGTAGCGCGGCTCGTTGCCGGCCGGGAACAGCCGTACCGGGGTGTCGCCAAAGCGCCGCACGATCACCTGATCGCCCGGTTCCGGCGGCGAGACCATCAAATCCTCGTCGCGGACGTTCAAAACACCGGCCACCAAAGACAGCTCATCGGGCCCGGGAACCGCCTCGCCCCCGGTCAAGGCCACGGCGCGGGCACCCGACAGCCCGGCGTCGGTCAGCATCTCCGCGAACTGCCCCGGCGACAGGGATTCCGCCGCCAGATGGCGGCGTAGGCGGCTGGCGAACCCATCATCCCCTCCCGATCCGGCGGCGTCGTCTGCGGCCTCGGCGCCGATGCGGGAAAAATCCTGCAACGATTGATGCACCTGCCCGGAATAGGTGACGGCGATGATCAGCGCCATCTCGTCGGCGTCGCGGCTGGCGAAGCTGTGCGGAACGAAGGGCGTAATGTAATTGGAATCGCCGGTTTCCATCTCGGCGCAGAACCGCTGGCCGTCGATTTCCCAGTAGAAATTGACCGGGCCGATGAAAAACGTCTGCTGGTGCGCCAGATGCCCCTTGTTGAAGACGACACCGGGGTTGGCGGGATCGGCGTCGCCAACCACCCGCAGCTCGCGAATCCATTCGGGCCGGAAGGGCGCCAGGCGGCTCATGGCGGTGTCGCGGTATTCGTAATAGGGCGTGGCTCCGCCAACCGTATCGGGACGCTCGAACACCCTGGACGTGGATTCCGTTCGGCTCGCCTTCATGACCAAGGCGCCGCCGTCGGTGTCGTCGCGGTCGACCCAAAGGTCGGACAGCGAAACCGGATAGCACTCGGCCATGCGGAAAAGCACGGCCCGGGCGGTTTCCTCGTCGGCGGCGCCGTCGAGGACCGATTGGATGATGGAATAATCCAGGCCCAGATCCTTGGCCAGCGATTCGGGAGTCCGCTTGAGGTCGTTGGCCTCGGTCAGGATCCGCGCCCCCAACCGCTTGAGATAGCCGCTTGAGTCAGTTTTTTTCGGTGAATTCGAATCAGCCATGAAACGGCATCAACCCCCTGGGATTGAACGGACGGGTGGACCGGAACGTCCGCACCTTCGCGTTATCTTAAGGTATTGCCTAAACTCCCGGCCTTCAATCCCCATGACATTACGGGGCCTCGATCACCATGCCGTCGTAGGCGGCTTCGACGCCGTCGGGCAGGTGTTTCGATAATTCGGCGTAGTCGATGCTCGGGCCTAGATGGGTAAGCACGGCGCGCTCCGGCTTGACCCGCTCGATCCATTCTAGCGCCTTGTCCACATGGGCGTGGGTAATGTGGGATTTTAGCGAAAAAGTGCCGATGATCCACACCGCCACGCCTTCCAGGGCCTCGAAGGATTCTTCGGGCAGGTCCAGCAAGTCGGTGGAAAAGCCAATGGGGCCGAACCGGTAGCCAAGGGTGCGGGAATAGCCGTGATCCTGATCGAAGGTCCGGATTTCCATGTCGCCGACGGCGATCCGGTCGCCGGCCGCGATCTCGTGCATGTTGAGGACCGGCTTGTAATAGATGTCGGCATCCGGGTGCAGCGGTGTTGTCGTGTATTCGAAGCGCTTCTTGATGTCTCCGAGGGTGGCGGCGTCGCCGTAGACGTCCAGGGGCGCGTCCATGGCCTTGTTGATGCCCCGAAGGTCATCGATGCCGTGCAGGTGGTCGGCGTGTCCGTGGGTGTACAACACCGCGTCCAGGTGGCGTGTGCCGGTATCCAGAAGCTGCTGGCGCAGGTCCGGCGAGGTGTCCACCAACACTGTCGTGGTCCCGTTTTCGACCAGGATCGACGGCCTGAGACGCCGATTTCGTGGGTTTTCGGGATCGCATGCCCCCCACCCCTCGGCGACGGTGGGAACGCCGCTCGACGGCCCGCAGCCCAGGATCGTCGCCTTCATGCCCCTGCTCCGGCCCCGGCTCCGGCTCGCGCCTTCGAAAACAGACGAAAGAAGTTTTCCGTCGTCGCCTGTGTGAAGGCCTCCAACGCCATCCCCTTGACCTCGGCCACCTGTTGGGCGGTGAAGGCGGTAAAGGCGGGTTCGTTCCTCTTGCCCCGTTTCGGTACCGGCGCCAGATAGGGCGAATCGGTTTCGACCAAAATCCGGTCCACGGGGACGGCGCCGGCGATCTGGCGCAGGTCATCGGCCTTTTTGAAGGTGACGATGCCTGAAAAGGAGATCGAAAAACCGACATCGAGCACGCTGTCGGCCAATTCCCGCCCGCCGCCAAAACAATGGATAAGGCCCGGGAAGGCGCCTTTTTCATGCTCTTCGTTAAGAATCCGGGCCATGTCGGCGTCGGAATCTCGGTTATGGACCACCAGTGGCAGGCCGGTTTCGCGGGCCGCAGCGATATGGGTGCGGAAGGATCGTTCCTGGACCTCCCGGGGGCTGTTGTCATAGTGAAAATCGAGGCCGGTTTCACCGAAACCCACCACTTTCGGATGCTCGGCCATGCGGATCAGGTGTTCCGCCGTCACTTCCGGCTCATCCTCGGCGTTGTGGGGATGGACGCCGACGGTGCAGAAGACGTTGTCGTATTTTTCGGCGATCGCCCGAACGGCGTCGAACTTGGTGACCCGGGTGCAGATGGTCAGCATGTGGCCGATGCCGGCGTCCCGGGCACGCGAGACGACGTCGTCCAACTCGCCGTCGAAATCGGGGAAGTCCAGATGGCAGTGGCTGTCGACCAGCAAGGGGGTTTCCGATAACATTTTGTTATTATTTGCTTTTTATAAGTCCTAATTGCCAATCCCCGGAGCTTTCCCAGCCCCGGACACGCCCTCGTCTACCTTATTTGTGGCCTCCGGGCCAGCCTCTTGATGCCTGGGGGGATAGCAAGGCGGTTATTTGCGCGGGGTCTGGAATGTACGCTATAAACCGGCGTGCCCTTCGCGCCCCAACGGGAAACCCCTTAAACCCATCGCCAGCCGACCTTCGCCGGATGGGGTTCCATAAGGTCAAAGCGGTCATGAACAAACGGAAATCGCTGCGCCAACACAACCTGGATTTCTTCAAGGACGCGGCGCCGCCGATCCATCAACGGTTAATAGCGGTCAAGCCGACTTCGAAACTGGTGTTCGACGACTCTGGCGAGCCGGACATCGTTATCGGCGGCAAGGGCCGCTACAACGGCCACGCCACTGGGTACGCCGCCGAACAACTCGAAACCTTTTGGAAAAACCCGCAACGGTTTCAGGTCACGCCGCCGAAGCCCTACCCCGTCAAGGGCCAGTTTTTCGACGCCTACACCAACCGTTTCCTCAAGAAAGTGCTGGACCGGGCCGAAGCAGGCGGTATCGGGTTCTTCGACGGGCACAGGACCCGGGATTCCTATTTCCTTTTGATTTTCGGCGCCGGCCTCGGCAAGCACATCGACGAATTGATCAACGAGACCCACTGCCAGAGCCTGATGGTGGTGGAGCCCAATCTGGAAACCTTCGTCCATTCCCTCGAAGTCTATGACTGGCATGAGATGGGGCTGAAAATCCATCAAAGGGGCGGGACCGTGAATTTCCTGCTCGAAAACGACCCCCAGCGCCTGGCCAATTCGATCATCGGTTCGTTGCGCCTGAGCAACCCCTGTTCGGCGGACGGCTACATGTTTTTCATCCACGAGGAAACGCCCCTCGTGCACCAGACGTTCGAAATCATCCGCAACGAGATTTTCGCCGCCTTCTACCAGATGGGGCCATTCTACGACCAGGCCCTGATGGTGCGGAACGCTTACAAAATACTGCGCTCGGGCAAGGAACGGCTGTTCGTACGCCAGAAGGAGAAGTCCGTCGATATGCCGGCTTTCATCATCGGCAGCGGCCCGTCCCTGGACCCGTCCATGGCGCTGATCCGCGAGATGGCCGACAGGGCGGTGATCATTTCCAGCGGATCGTCGATCCGGCCCCTGGTCAAGAACGGTATCGTGCCGGACTTCCAGGTCGAAACCGAAAACATCGACGTGCTGCCGATCATCTCCCAGGTCGTCGAAGACCATGACCTGAGCGATGTGTGCCTGGTCGCCGCCTCCAGCGTCGATCCGTCGATCCTCGAATATTTCAGCGACGCGATTTACTATTTCCGGTCGTCTCTGCCGCCCTTCCCGGTGTTTTGCGATTCGCAGGAAAACTGCCTGGAAGATCCTGACCCCACGGTCGTCAACGCCAGCCTGTCCTTCGCCCAGGACGCGGGCTTCCGCGAAATTTATTTCTTCGGCGTCGACATGGGGGCCAAGGAAACCGGGCCGCACCACGCCGAGGATACATACCATTACCTGCCCGGCGCCATCGTCGTGCCCGAGACCCTGGACTTCCGCATCCCCATGCAGGCCAACTTCGGCGGCACCTGCAACACGTCGAAGGGGTTGTTTATCGCCAGAAACAACCTGGCCAGGGCAATGGCCCAAAACAGCGCCGGGCGGCAATACTTCAACTGCAGCGACGGCGTGCTGATCGACGGCGCCCTGCCGCTGCGTCTCGAGGACGTCTCCCTGCCGGCCCGGAACGGCGACAAGAAAAAGCTGGTCAAGGAATTGATCGACGGGTTCCCGGTCTACGGCCGGGAACAGTTCGACCGGGATTGGGAACCGGAACGCCTGATCGGCGCGATCGACGCGTTCATGGATACCCTGATCGGGGATTTCAAGAATGCCGCCCCCTTCCAGGACAAGGCCTACCTGACGAAGATGATGGAGACGGTCAGGCCGGGCATCGACTCGCCGGCCATTCTGTCGGACCGCTCCGAAGGGTTCGCGACGCTGACGTTTCAGGGCACCGCCCTGATGCTGTTGATCATCTTCGAATATTACCTGAACCGGGTCGCCGAGCCGGAGAAAATAGAGGAATTCGCCAACATCGGGGTCGAGGAGTTCACCGACAGCCTCAACCACCTTCGCCGGCTGGCGATTGCCATGATCGAGGACCCGATCAACGCCGGGCCGCCGGAATCAGACCGTTCGTCGAGCACCATCCGGGAATTTTCGGACACCCCGGACACCAAAGCCGACATTCCCCGCAATGCCCCCTGCCCCTGCGGGTCGGGCAAGAAATTCAAACACTGTCACGGCAAAATCGGCTGACGGCGCTTTATTTTTCCCCTTTCCCGCCGCCTTCTTCTTCCTGATAGCGCGGGAAAACGCCTTCCGGCTTCGGCAGTTCCCCTCCCGCCTTCAGCGCGTGTTCGGGGCCGAGGCTGGCAAAAGCGCGGGCGTCTTCGGGCACCGCCAACTGGTCCAGAATCCTGGATGAGGCATCGGGCATGATGGGCTGAGTCAGGATCGCCAGGTGACGGATGGTTTCGGCCAGCACGTAAAGCACGGTGCCCATGCGCGCGGGATCTTCCTTGGCCAGTTTCCACGGCGCCTGGACATCGACGTAGACGTTGGCGGCGCGGACCACCGCCCAGACAGCTTCCAGCCCTTCGTGGAAGGCCTGCACCTCCATGGCGTCCCGGACCTTGCCGATCAGCCCGTGTGCAGTCCCCAGGAGCCCCTCGTCGTCGCCGGTCAGGGCCCCGGGTTCGGGAACCCGGCCGCCGCAGTTCTTGTTGATCATCGACAACACCCTTTGCGCCAGGTTGCCGTAATCGTTGGCCAGCTCGCCGTTCATGCGGTTGACCATGGCCTGATGGGCGAAATCGCCGTCGTTGCCGAACGGCACCTCGCGGAGCAGGAAATAGCGCACCTGATCGAGGCCGTATTTATGCACCAGTTCGACGGGGTCGATGATGTTGCCAAGCGATTTCGAGATCTTCCGGCCCTCGTTGGTCCACCAGCCATGGGCGAAGACGCGCCGGGGCGGTTCCAGGCCCGCGCCCATCAGGAACGCCGGCCAATAGACGGCGTGGAAGCGCAGGATGTCCTTGCCGACCATGTGCAGGTCCGCCGGCCAGAAGGTCGCGTATTCGCCGGTTTCGGTCTCGGGAAACCCGACGCCGGTGATGTAGTTGGTCAACGCGTCCAGCCACACGTACATGATGTGATCTTCGGCGTCCGGCACCGGCACCCCCCACTTAAACGTGGTGCGGGAAACCGACAGGTCATTAAGCCCGCCGGAAACGAAGCTGACGACTTCGTTGCGGCGCGTCTTGGGGAGGATGAAATCAGGGTTGGCGTCGTAGAATTCCAACAATCGGTCCTGCCACGCCGAAAGCCGGAAGAAATAGCTGGGTTCCTCCACCCATTCGACCTCGGCCCCGGAGGGCGCGACCTTGTTGCCGTCGGCATCGGTGGTCAACTCGTCCTCGGTGTAGAAAGCCTCGTCCCGGACGGCGTACCAGCCGGCATAGGTGTCGAGGTAGATCTCGCCGTTATCGATCAAGCGGCGCCAAATGGCCTGGCTTGAGCGAATATGGCGTTCCTCGGTGGTGCGGATGAAATCATCATGGCTGTAGTTCATGAAATCCGCCAGATCGCGGAAGTTCCGTGAAACCTTGTCGGTGAATTCCCGGGTGTCGATGCCGGCGGCGGCGGCCGATTTGGCGACTTTCTGGCCGTGTTCGTCGGTGCCGGTCAGGAACTTGACCTCGAACCCGTCCAGACGCTTGAACCGCGCCAGCACGTCGCAGGCCAGCGTCGTATAGGCATGGCCGATGTGCGGGTCATCGTTGACGTAATAGATCGGCGTCGTGACGTAATAGCGCTTGGACATGACGGCAACTCTGGGAGCACGAGGGATCGAAAACAAGCGGCCGGGAAATTTTACCGGCTGACGGCGTTTTCGAGGGTCAAAAATACGTTCAAAACCACCTGCTTGCGGTCCAGATTGGCGTGTTCGGTCTTGTCCAGCAGGCGGTTGATCTTTTCCCACACCTCAAACCAGCGATCAAGGCCCGCCGCTTGGCCGAGGCGTCCCATCAGCGCCTTTTCGTCGGCGCTCAGCCCGTCCGCCGCCATCGCCCCCGAAGCCGACAGGATCAACCGCGCCAGCCAGCAGCGGAGCAGGTTCGACGCGGTACTGAACGCCTCGTCGGCGCCGGCCTTGCCAAGCCGGGCGCCGAAGGCGTGAAGGGCCGGAATATCAAGCCCGGGAAGCGTTTCCAACAGGCCGGTCATGTCGCGGTAAAGCCCGAGCCCGCCTTCGGCGGCAAGGGCCAGGGCGCGTCCGGGGCTGCCGTCGGCGAGATACGCCAGCGCTTCAGTGTCCCCGGCATCGAGATCCGGCAAAGCCTCGGCGATCAGCTTCTCGACGGTCTCTCCGGGAAGCGGTTGCAAGGCCAGCTTGTGGCAGCGCGATCGGATCGTCGCCAGCAGGCGCCCGGGGTTGTGACTGACCAGCAGCAACAGCGCCCGGTCAGGCGGTTCTTCCAACACCTTCAGGACCGCATTGGCGGCATGGCGGTTCATCTCGTCGGCGCTGTCGATGATCGCCACCCGCCAACCGCCCTCGCCCGCCGTCATCGAAAAAAACCGGCCGATGGCGCGCACGTCGTCGACGATGATTTCCGTGCGCAGCTTGCCGGTCTTCTCGTTGACGGTGCGCTCGATAGCCTTAAGATCGGCATGGCCCCCGGAGGCGGTGCGCATGAAAACCGGATTTTCCGGCGTCACATACAGGGATCCGTGCTGGGATCCAGCATCGTCAGCCGGCGTCTGGCCGCCGAAAAGCCCGGGCCCCGGTTCCGGCTCCCTGGTGGAACCGGGACCGCCGTGGGCGAGGACGTAACGGGCAAACCGATAGGCCAGGGTCGCCTTGCCGATCCCCCGCGGCCCCGAAATCAGCCAGGCATGGGCCAGGCGGCCGCCGAGGAAGCCGTCCCAAAGGATTTTCTCGGCTTCTTCGTGGCCCCGGAGATCGGGGTTTCCCCGTGGGTGCGGGAGATCCGTCATGCCAACGCCACCTTCAGGCGTTGGCCGACCATGGCCCGGATTTCCGCTTGCACGGTTTCCGGTTCCTGGGCGGCGTCGATGACGACGCAGCGTTCCGGGTTGCGCCGCGCGATATCGAGAAAACCGTCCCGGAGCCGCTGGTGGAAGCCTTCGTTCATGCGCTCGTAGCGGTCTTCCCTGGAGCCTTCGGCCTGTTCCCGGTTCCGGGCCCGGGCCAGGCCTTCGTCGACCGGAATATCGAGGATGACGGTGAGGTCGGGCTGAAAATAGCCGAGGACCAGCCTGTGGAGTTCGTCGATGGCGGCCCGGCCCAGGTCGTGGCCGTATCCCTGATAGGCGACGGTGGAATCGGCGAACCGGTCGCACAAGACCCATCGCCCCGCCGCCAACGCCGGTTCTATGGTTTCCCGGACGTGCTCCAGCCGGGCGGCGAAATTAAGCAGCGCCTCGGTCATCGGTTGCCAGCGGTCAACGGCGCCTTCAACCAAAAGGCTTCGGATAACCTCGGCCGCCGGCGAACCGCCGGGCTCGCGGGTGATTATCGGATCAAGGCCGCCGGCCTTGAGGGCATCCACCAACAATTTTATTTGGGTGGTTTTGCCGGCCCCTTCGCCGCCTTCAAGGGTGATGAATTTTCCGCTCATCGGGGGGGGCTTCACGCCCCTCACCCGGATTGACCCCAGATAATGGCCTTCAGGGCCGTTCCCAGGCGCCCGAAAAGCCCTAAGCGCTCGACCGCCGCGCCGGCCAGCAACGGCACCTCGAGCTTATCGCGG
>JADFMB010000075.1 GCA_022564115.1 Pseudomonadota bacterium | reverse complement strand
GCCTCGTCGATCTCGATGTCGAAGACGTCGATGCCGGCGAACTTCTTGAACAGCACCGCCTTGCCTTCCATGACCGGCTTCGACGCCAGCGCCCCGATGTTGCCGAGGCCGAGAACGGCGGAACCGTTGGTAATGACGCCGACCAGGTTCTGCCTTACGGTCAGGTTCGCCACTTCCAACGGATCCTCGACAATGGCGTCGCAGGCCGCCGCCACCCCGGGCGAATAGGCCAATGCCAGGTCGCGCTGGTTGCCGAGCGGCTTGGTCGCCGTGATCGACAGCTTTCCCGGCCTGGGATAGCGATGATAATGAAGCGCCATTTCCCTGAGTGTTTTGTCGGTCATCGGTCTTTCCTAATCGGTGCCCAAATCCGTGCCCAAATCCGTGCCCAAATCCGTGATTGCCGGTAGGGTGATTGGTAAAATGCAAGGGAGCAACACGTTTTCAGGAAAAGCCGATGATCGACACCGAATTCGCGCCTGTATCGACGGTCATCGGACACCGTGGCGCCGCCGGGCACACGCCGGAAAACACCCTGGCGTCCCTGGAAAAAGCCGCCGGGCTGGGCGTCCGCTGGGTCGAATTCGACACCAAGCTGACCGCCGACGGCCACGTGGTCCTGTTCCATGACGATACCCTGGAACGGACCACCGGCGGCCGTGGGGCGGTGGCCGAAACGACGCTTGCCGACCTCCGGGCCCTCGACGCCGGAAGCTGGTTCGACGGGGGCTCCCAGGGGGCCTATGCCGGGGAGCGGGTGCCGACGCTGAAAGAGGCGATGGAATCCCTGGCCCGGCTCGGCCTCGGCGCCGTTATCGAGATCAAGCCCAGTCCCGGCCGGGAAAGGGAAACCGGCTTGGCCGTCGCCGGGGCGCTGGCGGCGGGGTGGCCGGAAACCTTGCCGGCGCCGCTGATCGCCAGCTTCGAGAAAACGGCCCTCGGCGCCGCCCGCGAGGCGGCGCCGAACATCCACCGCGCCCTCAACGTATTCAGAATTCCCCGGGGCTGGCGGAACCGGGTGAAGGCCCTGAATTGCCGGGCGGTGCATTGCCTGGAGAGGAATTTGACCGCCAGGCGGGTGCGGGCGCTCAAGGACGAAGGGTTGGCGGTCCGCGCCTTTACCGTCAACGACCCGGTGCGCGCCGGGACGTTGTGGCGGTGGGGGGTCGATGGGGTGTTCAGCGATTACCCCGAGCGCCTGCTTCCGTTTTCGCGGGAAAGCCATTTTTCTTGGCCTTGATCGCGCCGATCATGGTATCAGCGTTCTAGTTGGAGCCCATTGACCAACAACGGAATTTTCCCTTGAACGCCATTTTCCTGGCCATTGTCCTGATCTCCTTTGTCGTTGCCGGGTTCCGGCAACTGACCTGGACGCCGCCGCCGCCGGACGCGGCCGCCCTACCCCTGGGCCCGATGCAGGAACTGGGCATGGCGATGATCGACGCCGCGACCGGGTCGGTGACGCTGGCCTTGGGGCTGATCGGCGTCATGGCCCTGTTTCTGGGCCTGATGCGGGTGGCCGAGGAAGGGGGGCTGCTGACCATTATCGCGCGCACCGTCCGGCCGCTGATGGTGCGGCTGTTTCCCGACGTGCCGGCCGACCATCCGGCCATGGGGGCGATGATCCTCAACATGGCGGCCAATGCAATGGGGCTGGGCAACGCGGCGACGCCGTTCGGCATCCGCGCCATGGAACAACTGGACACCCTGAACGGCACCAAGGGCACGGCGTCCAACGCCATGGTCCTGTTCCTGGCCATCAATACCTCCAGCGTCACCATTTTGCCGACCGGCGTGATCGCGCTTCGCGCCGCCGCCGGCTCCGTCGATCCTGCCGGGATCCTGCCGACGACCCTGTTCGCCACCATCTGCTCGACCACGGTGGCCATCGTCGTCGCCAAGCTGTGCCAGAATTATTGGCCGCTCCCGGCAACGCCCGCGGCGCCGGCCCCGTCTGATGCCCAGGGGGATGCCCAGGGGGACGCCCAGGGGGACGCCCAGGGGGACGCCCAGGGGGACGCCAGGTCCGATTGGCAGATGGTGGCGGCGCCGGGCGACGATAATTCCGACGATAGTTCCCAGGACGACCAGCCGCCGGCCGTCCCCGCCGAGGCCGGCGAGGCCGACGGGGGCTATCCGGTCTGGGTGTCGTGGCTGGCCCTGGGCGGGATCGCCGCCCTGATCCCGTTGATGGTCCTTTACGGCCGCGCCATCGCGCCGTGGATCATTCCGGGGTTGATGGTCGGGCTTTTGGGGTTCGGGGCGGTGCGCCGGGTCAACGTCTACGAAGCCTTCGTCGAAGGCGCCAAGGGCGGGTTCCAGGTGGCGCTCAGGATCATTCCCTACCTGGTGGCGATTCTGGTCGCCGTGGCCATGTTCCGGTCTTCGGGCGCCATGGACATGCTGGTGGGGCCGTTGGGGGCCGTCACCGGGCTCATCGGGCTGCCGGCCGATGCCTTGCCGATGGCGCTGTTGAGGCCGCTCAGCGGCTCCGGCGCCTACGGGGTGCTGGCCTCGATCATCCACAACCCGGCCATCGGCCCGGACAGCTACACCGGTTACCTGGTGTCCACCTTCCAGGGATCGACGGAGACGACGTTCTATGTGCTTGCCGTTTATTTCGGCGCCGTCGGAATCCGCCGCATCCGTCACGCCCTGGTCGCCGCGTTGGCGGCCGACGTCGCCGGGATCGCCGGCGCCGTCGCCATCGTGTCCTACCTTTACGGGGCTTGAGGATGTCCCCTGCCGGCACGTCCCTGTCCCCCGGGCGTGGCATTACCTTCACCATCCTGGGCGGGGCGCTGTTGACCACCAACGACGCGGTGCTGAAGTGGCTGACCAGCGATTATCCGGTCGGGCAATTGATGTTCATCCGCGGCCTTTTCGTGTTCCTGCCGGTTATGCTGATCGCCTGGCGGGCCGGGGGCTTCGGCCTTATCCGGGTCAATTCGTTCCGCAACCAGTCCCTGCGGGCCGGTTTCGCCTTCACCAGCGGCTTTTTTTTTATCACCGGGATCAGCTTCCTGCCCCTGGCCGATGCCCTCGCCATTACCTTCGCCGGGCCGCTGTTCGTCACCGCCCTGGCGCCGAAGATGCTGGGCGAATACGTGGGCTGGCGCCGTTGGAGCGCGGTCCTGGTCGGGTTTGCCGGGGTCGTGGTGATGCTGCGGCCGGGCGGCGAGGCGATGCAATGGGCGGCCCTGTTTCCCCTCGGCGCCAGCCTGGCGGGCGCGCTCCGAGACCTGACGACGCGCAAGATGGCGGGACAAGAGACGTCGGTGTCGATCATGTGTTTTTCGACCGCCGTCATTGTCCTGGCCGGGCTTTGCACATGGCCGTTCGGCTGGGCGCCGCTGGTGCTCGAGGACTTAGCCCTGATGGCACTCAGCGGCATGCTGGTGGGCGGCGCCCATTTCCTGCTGATCGAGCGTTTCCAGTGGGCCGAGGCGGCGCTGTTGGCGCCGTTCAAGTACACCAACATGATCTGGGCGGTTCTTTTCGGGTTCGTCATCTGGGGCGACGTGCCCGATGTTTGGATGACGACCGGGGCCGCCTTGGTGATCGCCGGCGGGCTTTACATCTTCCGCCGCGAGAGCCGGCACATAAACTCCGCCGGTTGAGCGCCAGCCGTGCAAACGTGAAGAAAGCGCCCGCAGCCGTCTCTAGAGCATGATGCATTTAGGATGGCTTATGTTTCATGCTCTATCTTATTGATATTACGCAAATTCGTCGTCGCGGATTGATTCAATCTGCTCGGGATTTGCTCTAAACGCCGGGGGGCGGCCGGTGGGCGGTACGGGTTCCCGTTGATCCTTGGTCTCAGGACTTGATGGCGGCCCGGGGGTTGGAGTCGATGACCGTCCGTTGCGGCGGGAAACGAACCGTCACCATCGTGCCCTTGCCGGGTTGGCTTTCGAGGCTCAAGGATCCTCCGTGAAGTTCCGCCAGCGACTTGGCCAAGGGCAGGCCCAGCCCCGTGCCTTCGAAAGGCCGGGAATAGATGTCGCCGACCTGCCCGAAAGGCTCCAGCGCCTTTTCGATATTACTTTCCTCGATGCCGATGCCGGTATCCTCGACCACAAGCAGGAGCCCCTGGTCGTCGCCGACGAGGATCTCAAGCCGGATCTTGCCGCCGGCCGGCGTGAACTTGAGGGAGTTGGACACCAGATTGAGGACGATCTGCTTGATGTGGCGGGGGTCGGCGCGAAGCCCGGGGCAGTCTTGCGGAAACACCCTGGATAGCATGATGCCGTTTTTCTCGGCCTGTTCGCGCAGCATCTTGATGGCCGATTCCACCAGGTCGGGAAGGTCCACTTCCTCGTCCGAGGCGGCTAACTCGCCGGCCTCGATTTTCGAAATATCCAGGATATCGCTGATCACCTCCAGCAGGTGGAGGCCGGACGCATTGATGTCCTCGGCGTACTCCCGGTATTTGTCGCCGCCCAGGGGGCCGAACAATTGCGTCTTCAGGGCGTCGGAGAACCCGATGATGGAATTCAGCGGCGTGCGCAATTCGTGGCTCATGTTGGCCAGGAAAGTGGATTTTGCCCGGTTGGCCTCCTCGGCCTTGACCAGGGCCTGGCGAAGGTCCTCCTCGGCCCGTTTGCGGTCGGTAATGTCGGTGGAAAGGGTAATGGTCGAGCCGTCGGCCATGCGCTGTTCGTGAATCAACAGCCAGATACCGTCCTGGCGGGCGATTTCATGAAGTTCACCGGGGTTGCGGTGCCAGTCCATTCGGGTCTTCAGCCACTCTTCCTCGTGGCCGACGGCCTCCGGAATGAGGCCCTTTTCTATCTTGGCCCGGGTTTGTTCCTCGAAGGTGACACCGGGGTTCAAATATTCGGCTATGGCTTCGTTGATCTCGCGGAACTTCTTGTTGCACATGACCATGCGGTCGTCGGGACCGTAGAGGGCGAAATTTTCCGAAAGCTCCTCGATGGCGGCGGCCAGGCGGCGGACGTCGTCCTCGGTCCGCCGGCGCTTGGTGATGTCCTGGACGGTGCCGCTGATGCGCGACGGCTTGCCGGTTTTGTCCACCCGCCACGTGCCGCGGCCGTAAATTGTTCTCTGGCTTCCGTCGGGGCGGAGGATGCGGTATTCGATGGAATAGGGCTCTTTCCCGTCGAGGCAGCGTTCGATGGCGGTCTTGACCGTTTCGCGGTCTTCCGGGTGGATGGCCTTGTAGAAGGTCTCCAGGGTAGGGCTGACGATTTTGGGCTCCAGACCGAAGATGCGGTAGGTCTCGTCCGACCACCACCCCTCGCCGGTTTCGATGGTGCGTTCCCAGTTCCCCAACCGGGCGATGCGCTGGGCTTCGGTCAGCCGGGTGACGGCCTTTTCCAGGTTGTCGACCAACGGTGTAGAGATGCGGCGGAACAGCACCGTGCCGAGAAGGATGATCAGGACCGCGCCGACGGTGCTGATGGCGCCGGCGCGGATAAAGGGGGCGCGAATTTCCGCCATGTCGATCTTGGTGACGATGCCGAGATTGAGCGATCGGACCGGCTGATAGGCGGCCAGGACCTCGGCGCCGCGATAATCGTATCCGATCATGGTGCCCGATATCCCCAGGAGGGCTTGACGCATGGGCTGGGCCAGACCGGATTCAAAAGATACCGATTTCAGCGTCCTCTTGTTGGCAAGGCTGTATCGGTGGAGCAAGAAGACGATCTGTCCGTCTTCAAGCTTGCCCAATATAAGTTCCCCCGAATGGCCGAAACCTTCAACATCACGGTAGGTCGCGGATACCTGATTGAGAGTGTCGGCAAACACTTTATCCGGAAGCATTCCCATGGCTCTCAGGTGATCGGCCATGACCTCCATCGACCGTGCCTGGCTTTTGGCGGTGTGGGAGAGCTGATCGCGTTGTTCGGTGAAGGCCGCTTCGTAGAGCGACAACATGGACAGCCCGGCGACGGACATGGCCACTCCGGCCATGATCCCCAAAAGAACGAGCAAACGCCTGCGGTCAGTCAATTTTAGAAATCCTCCCGATACCGAATCCGTGAATGAAATGTCCGATCACGGTTTTTCCAAGCAATTCCGCCTTTAAATTATAGGGTTATATTAATTCCTTTTTGTGTCTGGAGGATGGCGAAATATGTCCGGATATTTCAACCGGAACCTTGTTTCGGCCGCAAAATTCACAACTTTTCGAACATGCCACAGGGGAGGAGGAGGAGGGGGGCGCAAGGTCATGTCCCCTCCTGGCCCCCTTCGGAAAAATAATATCGGTTATCTCCTGAAGATTTCCTTGGGCAGGGCCCTTTGCAGGGTATCGCGGGCCCGGATCGCCTTTTCGTCGCCCAGGTTGGCGGAACGGTCGATCCACATGAACGCCTGCAGGCTATCCTTTTCCACGCCCTTGCCTTCGTAATACAGGAAACCGAGGTTGTATTGGGCGGCGGCGTGGTCCTGCTCGCCGGCTTTCTGGAACCAATTCGCGGCAATGGCATAGTCCTGTCTCACCCCCTGGCCCAGGTAGCTCATGATGCCGAGGTTGTATTGAGCCCCGGCGTGGCCTTTCCGGGCCGCCTGGCGGAACCATTGGGCGGCTTTCTTGAAATCCTTATCGACGCCGATTCCCTTGTAAAACAAAAGCCCGCGCTTGTGGTCCTGGTCGGCGGTGGGGTCTTTACGGGTGACCGGTTTCCGGACCACGGACAAAGGCGGCTTGGCGGCGGCCCGGGCTGTCTGTTGGGCCGCTTGGGGGGCGGTCTTGGCGGATATTTTTTTCGGCCCCGGTTTCGGCCCCGGCTTCGGCGCCGGTTTGGACGCCGCTTCCGCCATCGGCTTCGCGACCGGTTTTGCTACCGGCTTCGGCATCGATTCCGCCATCGTTGGCCGCGGCGCCGGTTCCGGCACCGATTGAATAATCGGCGGCGGCGGGGGCGGGTTCAATGACGATGCCGGGGACGATGCCGGGAACGATGCCGGGGACGATGACGGGGAAGCGGCTTCGCCGCCGGTCTCGGGGACAGCGGGAGCCTTGGCCGGTTCCCGGGACGGAGGCGGGGGTGGGGCCGCCGGCGGTGACGACACCCCTTGGCGCGGCGGCGGCAGGTCCATCACCACTCTCTGCGTTGGCCTGGATTTGGCCGATCCGAAAAGATCGGAAGAGAGCGATTCCAGGCCGCTCAGGGAATCGCCCACGTACCCGGACAGGGTCATGCTGATGGCTTGCTTGGCTTGCAGGATTTCGTCCTTGTAATCGCTTAATCCCGGAGTTCCTTCAAGGACGGAGGAAAGGGTCTCGTCGCCAACCAGCAGGGCAACGGCGGGAACCGCCAGAACCACCACCACGGCCAGCGCCGCGAGAATTTTTATGATCCGCTTTACCATGGTCCCCTGTTCCGCGATCTCTAGGGGTCTTTATCATCGATCCTTGGTATAATGTCGCGGAACCCCCCCTGAAGACGGAATGCCAGAGATGATTAAACACCGCCCCAGGCCCATTGCAAAGGGCTAGGCTTTTGCCTTTTCCAGCGCCGCCCGGCGCAGGCCCGAGAGCGTCGCCTGGGGCAGGATGGCCTCGGGGTCGATGCGAATCTCGATCACCGCCGGCCTGCCGGAATCCAGCGCGGCCTCGAAGGCGGGGGCGAATTCGCCGGTTTTTTCCACCACCGCGCCGAAGGCGCCATAAGCCTGGGCCAGGGCGGCGAAGTCCGGGTTGACCAGGTCGGTGCCGGTAATCCGGCCCGGGTAATCCTTTTCCTGGTGCATGCGGATGGTCCCGTACATGGAGTTGTTGCCGACCAGGACGATGAAATTGGCCCGGTATTGGACGGCGGTCGCCAGCTCCTGTCCGGTCATCAGGAAATCGCCGTCGCCGGTGAAGGCGACGACGGTGCGTTCGGGATGGCGCAACTTGGCCGCCACCGCCGCCGGCAGGCCGTAGCCCATGGAGCCGCTGGTCGGGCCCAGGAGGGTGCCGAAACGCCGATAGCGGTAGAAACGGTTGACCCAGACGCAGAAATTGCCGGCCCCGTTGCACAGGATGGCATCGTCATCCAGCCGCTCGTTGAGCCAGGCCAGGATCTCGCCCATCTGCACCGGACCCGGAATCTGCGGCGGTTCGGTCCAGGCCAGGTAATCGGCGCGGGCCGACTTCGTCCATTCATCCCATCCGGGCTTTACCGGCTCCAGGGCCCGGGCGGCGGCGGCAAACGCCTTCATGCCGGCGTTGATGGCCAGCGCCGGCTGATAGACCCGGCCCAGGTCCCCGGCCCCCGGATGGACGTGGACCAGGGTCTGTTTCGGCACCGGGATATCGAGCAGGGAATAGCCGCCGGTGGACATTTCGCCCAACCGGGTGCCGACGACCAGAAGAAAATCCGATTCCCGGACCCGCTGGTGCAGCTTCGGGTTGGGGCCGGAACCCAGATCGCCGGCGTAATTGCCGTGGTTGTTGTCGAACCTGTCCTGACAGCGGAAGGTGACGGCGACGGGCAGGCCGTTGGCCTCGGCCATGGCCCGGATGTTGTCGCAGGCGTCCTGGTCCCAGCCGGCGCCGCCGAGGATCATCAACGGACGTTTGGCCTTGCCGAGCATTTTCCGCAGGGCGTCCATGTCTTCGGCGCCGGGGTGGGGCTGGATTTCGGCCGCCGGCGCGATGTCCACCGGCGCGGCGCGGGCGCGGAGCATGTCTTCCGGCAACACCAGGACCACCGGTCCGGGGCGGCCCGAAATGGCCAGATGGAAGGCGCGGTTGATGTATTCGGAGACCCGAGCCTCGTCGTCGATCTGGCCGACCCATTTCGCCATCTCGCCATACATGCGGCGGTAGTCGATTTCCTGAAAGGCTTCGCGCTCCGAATGGCCGCGGGGCACCTGGCCGATCAGCAACACCAACGGCGTCGAATCCTGGAACGCCACATGAATGCCGCTCGACGCATTGGTGGCGCCGGGGGCGCGGGTGACGAAGCACACGCCCGGGCGCCCGGTCAGCTTGCCGTGGGCGTCGGCCATCATCGCCGCGCCGCCTTCCTGCCGGCAGACGACGAGCTGGATTTCCGGGACGTCGTGAAAGGCGTCGAGGGCCGCCAGGTAGCTTTCGCCAGGGACGCAAAAGACCCGCTCGACGCCGTTGGCCCTGAGGCCCTCGACCAGAATCTGCCCGCCCGTCTTCAGGTTGTCCTTGGCCGCCATTTTTGCTTCCTTTTCGGCCTCTTCGATTTTTCGTGCCGTGGGGACGACAACCCGGGACGATAACCCATTCCGCTCCGGTGAACACCCATCACGTTGAGTTTCCGGGGAGTTTTCCGGGCGTTTTTCGCCGCCGGGAGAAAAAAATGGTCCGGTTGATTTTTTTTGCCCTCTGTGACCGCCGTCACAGCGCCTTTGACTAAAATTTCAGATAATCCCCCTGATATTCGCTTCACTCTCTCCTTTGCCGGGCCCCACGGCCCGGTTTTTTTTGTCTCTGTTTCCGGTTGCGCCGTCCCCAAGACATTTCAGCCGCCATGACTCAGGCCACCCTTCCGTGGTAGAATCCGGCCCGTGACGGCAAAGCATATGTTGCCGTCGGGGAGGGTTGGACATGCCGGCAGTCATGAACGGCGCCAATGTTGATGGTCGAGCGGCCGGCCAGGGCCGTTTCGCGCCGACGGTTATCGATTTCGACCACATCGAGGATCGGGTTGAAAAATCCTTGGTCCGCAAGGTCCGCAAACTGGTCGAGGATTTTCCCGAGCGGGCCTTGGAAGTCATCCGCGCCTGGATGGCCGAAGGCGCCTGAAGGACGCGGCGCACTGGACCTTACGATGTTATTGCCCGCCCGGGCGGCGCGCTAGGGTCCGCCGATGACCGAACGCACCGGACCGCTATCGCGTTTTACCGTCCTTGACCTGACCCGGGTGCGCTCCGGGCCGACGGCGGTGCGCCAGTTCGCCGACTGGGGCGCCAACGTCATCAAGATCGAGGCGCCGGAAAAGATCGACCCTTCGAAAGGCATGGGCGGGCCCCGCGACGGGCCGGATTTCCAGAACATCCACCGCAACAAGCGCGGCATCACCCTCAACCTGAAGGACCCGGACGGGCTCGCCGTGTTCAAGCGTTTGGTCGAAAAGGCCGACGTGGTGGTCGAAAACTTCCGCCCCGACGTCAAGAACCGGCTCGGCATCGATTACCAAAGCCTGAAGGCCATCAACCCCGGCATCGTGCTCGCCAGCATCTCCGGCTTCGGCCAGGACGGTCCCTACGCCAACCGCCCCGGTTTCGACCAGATCGCCCAGGGCATGGGCGGCCTGATGTCGATCACCGGGCTGCCGGGGCAAGGGCCGGTGCGCACCGGCATTCCCATCGCCGACCTGACCGCCGGGCTGTATGCGGCGTTGGGCACCCTGATGGCGCTGCTGGAGCGCGAGGAAACCGGCCACGGCCAATGGGTGCGGACGTCGCTGCTGAGCGCGCAGATCGCGATGCTCGATTTCCAGGCCGCCCGCTGGCTGATGAAGGGCGAGGTGGCGCCGCAGGCCGGCAACAACCATCCGACGTCGATTCCCACCGGCGTCTTCAAGACCGCCGACGGCCACATCAACATCGCCGCGGCGGGGGATATCATATGGGAACGTCTGTGCAAGGTGCTGGACGCCCCGGATATGGCCGAAAACCCGGATTTCGCCACCGGCGCCGAGCGGTCCGAGAACCGCGACGCCGTCAACGCCGGAATCGAAAAGCGCACGGTCGGCAAAACCAGCGCCGAATGGATCGAGCAGTTGAACGAAGCCGGCATTCCCTGCGGGCCCATCTATTCCATCGACCAGGTGTTCGATGACGAACAGGTCAGGCATATCGGCATGGAGCATCCCGTGGACCACCCCGAGCTCGGCAAGTTCAACGTCCTCGGCCAGGCGATAACAATGAGTCGCCACAAGCCGCGCACCGGCGTGGCGACGCCCAATCGCGGCCAGCACACCGACGAGGTGCTGGCCGAATTGGGGTTGGGGGCCGAAGAGATCGCCGACCTTCGCAACCGCGAGGTGATTTGACCATGGACGGCGAAACAGACGCCGAGCCGGCCCCCGATCTGACCGACGCCGGGACCTTCCGCCATTGGACCAAGGTCAGCCTGAGGTTCTCCGACGAGGACAATATGGGCCACATCAACAACGTCGCCTATGCGGCCTATGTGGAACAGGCCCGGGTCGCCTTCATCGACGCTTTCCTGAAATCCCAGGGCGGAGGGGACATCGATTATATCCTGGCTCGCGTCCACATCGATTTTCACAACGAGATGCACTTCCCCGGCACCGTCGATATCGGCGCCCGGCTGATCCGCATCGGCAACAAGTCCATCACCACCGGTTACGGCCTGTTCAAGGACGGCGAAAACGTTGCCACGGCGGGCAGCGTCAACGTCTTCTTCGACACCAAAAACGGCAAGACAATCCCCATTCCCGACAATCTTCGGTCCACCCTCGGGAAGGAACTGGCCGATCTTTAACGGCGCGAGGAACTGAGCAGGATTTGTTGATCCCCCAGGCTACTAGTGCAGCTTCGGCGCCTTGTAGTAGTCCGAGCGGCTGGCCGACGGCACCTGGATTTCCAGGATCGAGCGGTCGCGGAAGATGATCAGCGGCACCTCGATCCCGGCCTCGCCCAGGGACCAGATATTGCGCAGCATGTCGGCCATGCCGGTTACCGGCGTGCCGTCCACTTCCAGCACCAGGTCGCCGATCTCGACCCCGGCCTGTTCCGCCGGGCCGCCGTTCCAAAGCCCGGCGACGACGACCTTGCCGACGGCTTCGGTGGTAAACAGGCCGAGCCACGGCCGCCCGGGCCTTTGCGCCCGGCCCGTCGACACCAGGTCGTCGAGGATCGGCTCCAGCAGGTCGATGGGCACCACCATGTTACCGTCCAGCGAATCCTGACCGAGGACGGCTTCCTGCACGAACAGCGAACCGATGCCGCGAAGGGTGCCGTCGGAACCGATCAACGCGCCGCCGCCCCAGAAGGGATGCGGCGGGGTGGTGAAGATGGCATCGTCCAACAGGTATTCCCAGTAACCGGCGACTTCGCGGATCGAGACGACCTGGGTATTCAGCGCCTGGGCGCGGCCGCCGGCGCCGGCGAA